>JAQBNP010000115.1 GCA_028288515.1 Flaviaestuariibacter sp.
GGCGGAAAGATCGGCAATGAAAAAAAAGGGCAGTGACATGTCGATATCAAATGATCGGTCAATGGCAATGGAGAACCGTCGTTTCGTTTCTCAGGTAACAGCACACGAACGATTGTTCTTAGAACGGGTCATCGTCGTCGCCGCCGATATCATTCATCTTGCTGCCCGTCTGGATGAACATGCGCGCGCCGCCGGCGCTGTCGTTGCCGGGAACAGGCTTCCAGCTTCCCGGCCCGGACGGCCCGCTGAACGATTCGCCATGATCATCCTCGATGAATTTCTGGATATGCAGGAGCGCCCGCAGCTTGATGGTCTCCAGTGAGCCGTTCCGGTGCTTGGCGATCCGGACGTGTGTTTCGCCACGGTTGCTCTCGCCCATCTCGTTTTGCGTCACATCATAATATTCAGGGCGGTACAGGAACATGACCATATCGGCATCCTGCTCGATCGCACCCGATTCACGGAGATCGCTCAGCTGCGGCATCTTGTTGCCGTCTTTGCGCTTCTCCACTTCCCGGCTTAACTGGGAAAGGGCGATGATCGGCACTTGCAGCTCTTTTGCCAGGCCTTTGAGCGAGCGCGAGATCGTGCTGATCTCCTGCTCGCGGTTGCCGTTCTTGTTCTCCCCGGTGCCGCTCATGAGCTGCAGGTAGTCGATGATGATGAGGCCGATATTATTCAGGTTCTTCAGGCGGCGGCATTTGGCGCGCAGCTCGAAGATGTTGAGGGCAGCAGAATCGTCGATAAAGATGGGGGCCTGTGCCAGGCGCTGGATGCCGCGTGCATACAGTTGCTTCATTTCGTGCTCTTCCAGTCGGCCGCGTGTGATCTTCTCAAGCCATATCTCGCTTTCCGCCGCCAGTACCCGCTGCACGAGCTGGCCGGCGCTCATTTCGAGAGAGAAGAACGCGACGCCTGTTGGCTTGGTCGGGTGAAGGGCGGCGCTCCGCACAAGGTTGAGGGCGAAGGCCGTTTTACCAACCGCCGGGCGGGCAGCGAGGATGATGAGATCCGTGTTCTGCCATCCATAGGTCACCTTGTCAAGAGACGGGAAGCCACTCGGAACGCCCGTCACGTCCTCGTTCTTGTGACGCATGTCCTCGATGCGCTGGATCGTTTTCACCAGTACGCTGTCGATCGATTCATAAGAATTGCGGAGATGCGTTGACGTTACCTCGTACAGCTTGCTTTCTGCCTGGTCCAGGAGGTCGAACACATCGGCGCTGTCCTCGTATGAGTCGGAGATGATCTCGCCCGAGATACGGATGAGCTCGCGTTGGATGAATTTCTGGAGGATGATGCGGGCATGGGCCTCGATATTGGCCGAAGACACAACCGTATTGGTGAGCTTGGTCACGTAGTACGGTCCACCAACCATATCGAGCTCTTCATTGGTGCGAAGCTCTTCAACGACGGTGAGAATATCGATGGGCTGGCTCTTGTTCGCAAGGGCTTTCATGGCCCGGAAGATGCGCTGGTGGGCGTCGACATAGAAGCATTCCGGTTTCAGGACCTCAACCACGGTGTCGAAGGCGCCCTTCTCGAGCATCACCGCGCCCAGCACTGCTTCTTCCAGGTCTTTTGCCTGGGGTGGCACCTTGCCATAAACCATGGTGCTGAGGTCGAGTGGTCCTTTGCGGCGTGCTTTCCGGTCTTTATTGAGGTTGGTCAGATCCATAAATTACGTGCGATAAGGCGTTAAAAGCATTGAAGTTTCTTCAATGACCCCGGGTGGAAAAGCGGCCGTAAGATGAGTTGATTTTGGCGTTGTTCGTCCGTCGTCCCTAGTCAGTCAGCGAATATAAAAGTCTTTGAAAGGGTGGTAACGTTCCAGTCACACTATATTCATCCACAGCTTGTTCCCATCTTTATCCACGCGTTTCCGGCGCTTATACACGGGATTCGGGGTCTGTCCACAAAATTGATCTTTTTTCCCCACCCGGCCAGCCGATGTGCACAACTTGTGTCGATAAGTATTTACCCCCGGATTTTTGGTGGTTTGGATCGAGAAGGCCGGCTGTGGAAAAACTAAAAATCCAAAAACCGGCGGCGGGATCCCGGCAAGATAGAGCCGCAAAGAAGCCGGGCCCCGGCAGAAAAGGCCCGCCCGATGATTTCAGGCGCCATCGACCGGGACATCTTACTTTTGCCGCCAAAGAAAGGAATCGACAATGACCATTTCGTATCACTGGCTGAGCGAGTATCTTCCCGTTAAACTGGATCCCGAGCGCCTCTCGCGCATCCTCACCTCCATCGGTCTCGAGGTCGAGTCCATGGAACCGTTTGAAGAGGTGAAGGGCGGGCTGGCCGGCCTCATCATCGGGGAGGTCCTCCATACCGAAAAACATCCGAACGCGGATAAGCTGACCCTCACCCGCGTGAATATTGGCGAAAGCACCCCGCTCCAGATCGTGTGCGGCGCGCCTAACGTGGCCGTCGGCCAGAAGGTCGTCGTGGCGCCTGTCGGTACAACCATTCATCCCACCAGCGGCGATCCGCTCACCATGAAAGTGGCCAAGATCCGCGGCGTCGAAAGCCATGGCATGATCTGCGCCGAGGACGAGATCGGTCTCGGCACCTCCCACGCTGGCATCCTCGTCCTCCCGCCCGACGCACCCGTGGGCCAGTCCGCCGAATCTTATTTCAAGCCCTTCAGCGATACCATCTACGAGATCGGCCTGACTCCCAACCGCGCCGACGCCATGAGCCACTGGGGCGTGGCGCGCGACGTGTGCGCCTACCTCTCGCACCACGACCGCCGCGAGCTCCGCCCCGTTATTCCGAACGTGAACCTTCGCGCCGACCAGCAAACGATGTCCGTTTCGGTAACGGTCGAGAATCAGGCAGCCTGCCCCCGCTATTCCGGCGTGTGCCTGTCCGGCATCACCATCGGTCCCTCGCCGAAATGGATGCAGGAACGGCTAAAGGCCGTCGGCGTACGACCCATCAATAATATTGTCGACATCACCAATTATATCCAGCACGAGACTGGCCAACCCCTTCATGCCTTCGATTTTGCAGCCATCCGCGGCGGGCGCGTGATCGTTCGTAACGAGCCGGATGGCACACCGTTCCGGACCCTCGACGATAAGGAACGGACGCTGAGCAAGGAGGACCTGGTGATCTGCGACGCGGAAGGGGGCATGTGCCTTGCGGGCGTATTCGGCGGACTGAGCAGCGGGGTCACGGACGCAACGACGTCCATCTTCCTGGAGAGCGCCTTCTTCGACCCGACCACCATCCGCCGAACGTCCTTCCGACATGGCCTTCGCACGGACGCTGCAACGCGGTTTGAAAAAGGAATCGACATCTCCAATACCGTCAACGTATTAAAAAGAGCGGCACAGCTGGTGAAGGAGATCTGTGGCGGTGTCATCGCTTCGGATTTCATTGACATCTACCCGAAGCCGGAACCGAAGAAAGAGGTCATCCTCAAAAATCAATACCTCAAAAAATTGAGTGGTAAGAATTACCATTCGGAGACAGTGAAAAATATCCTGATCAGCCTCGGGTTCACGATCATCAAAGACAGCATGGATGCGCTTTCCGTACAGGTGCCGCATCACAAGCGCGACGTCAGCCTGCCGGCCGACATCGTCGAAGAGATCCTTCGCATCGATGGCCTCGATAATATCGAGATCCCGACCGCTATTACGCTGACGCCGTCGGTAGAAGCGAATTACAAAGCGGAGGGACTGAAAGAGAAAATTGCCAACGCCCTGGTAGGACTGGGCTTCAACGAGATCCTCACCAACTCGATCACAAACAGCAGCTATTTCAGCGACACGCAGCTTGCCTCCACGGTGAAGCTGCTCAACAACCTGAGCACCGAGCTCGACGTCATGCGCGCGGCAATGCTGCCGACGGCCCTGGAAGTAATTGCCTTCAACAGCAACCGCAGGAATACAAACCTTCGACTGTTCGAATACGGAAAAAGCTACCGTACCGATGGGCCCGGCCAATACAGTGAGACCAATCACCTCTGCCTCTACCTGGCCGGGCAGGTGGCGGAGCAAAACTGGAAGGGAAAGGCGGTTCCGGCTGACATCTATTTCCTGAAAGGCGCCGTGGCCGCGGTCCTCCAGCTGCTGGGACTTCCCGTGAGTTTTGAAACGGGCGAAGAGAGCCCCCATTTCAACGGCATGATGGTGGCACGGATCGAAGGCCAGGTGGCGGTAAAGCTCGGACAGGTAGCCCCTGCCGTAACAGCGAAATATGATGTGAAGCAACCAGTGTTCTTTGCAAACGTCAACTGGGACATCGTGCTGAAAGCGGCGCTGGCGCAGACGGTAAAATATAAAGAGGTCTCTCGTTTCCCGGCGGTCGAGCGCGACCTCGCGGTTATCGTTCCCCGTGAGATGCCCTACGAAACGCTTCACAATGGCATCCGCAAGCTGCACCTCGGCAACTTGCAGGACGTTCGTCTCTTCGACGTTTTTGAAAGTGAGAAGCTTGGCGCCGGTAAGAAATCCATGGCCGTCAACTTCCTGTTCCTCGATACCGAAAAGACACTGACCGATAAGGAGATCGATGGCTGGATGCAGAAGATCATGACAACGCTGGAAACCGACCTGGGCGCTGAAATCCGCAGGCAATGACGGTCGACGAGCAATTCAATAGCATCAACGAAAAACTCCAGCTCCTGCTGAAGCAGCATGCGCGCCTGAAAAAAGAGAACGAGGCGCTGCGCCTGCAGCTGGAAACGGAGAAGGACAACCGTAAAATGCTGGAGGAAGGAGTGGTCGAGCTGCAGAACATGGTGGCGATCATGAAGCTGGCTGCCGGCAACCTGGACGACAAAGAGAAAAAGGACTTCGAGAAGCAGATCAATCGCTATGTCAAAGAGATCGATCGCTGCATCGCTTACCTGAGCGAGTAGGCGGGGTGGTGAGTGGTGAGTCAGTGGTGAGTGGTCAGTGGTGAGTGGGGTCGTTTTACTTTTGGCTATTCAATCGCGCCCTGTTTTGCTCGCTGCTATTTATCTTCACGATTGACCATTCACCACTCACCATTCACCATTCACTATTCACTATTCACTAGTCACCCCTCACCCCTCACCCATGTCCCTCATCCCGCTGAATCTCGTCATCGCCGACCGCAGCTACCGCATCAAGATCAACCCATCGGATGAGGAGGTCGTGCGGCGCACGGCAAAGACCATCAATGACAAGCTGATCGAGTACAAGACGGCCTTTGCCGGCAAGGACCTCCAGGACTATCTCGCGATGGTCCTGATCTGGTTTGCTACCGAGCAGAACGCTGCCATTTCAAACGAGGTCAATCTTGACAATGTTGGCGGCCGTCTCCAGACCCTGGAAAAAATGATTGACAGCGCGCTGGAGGGGGATAGGAGTGAGGAGTGAAAAGTCAATAGTGAATGGTGAGTGGGGCCGCTTATAGAACTGTCATGCTAACGCATGTCAGCATCTTTCCCTTGCATGCAACCAAAGCACCTGGAAGATGACAGCCGGGGAGGCGCAGCAGATTGCTTCCTACCTCGCAATGACGGCGTAAGCAGTCTCTCCAGCAATCTAAAATCATCAATATCAACTCCCTTTGCGGTTTTCTTTGCCCCTTTGCGCGCTTTGCGTGAAACCGCTGTTTGTCCATGCCTGGTTCATGGATAGTTCATGGTGGGTTCATGGATACTTCATGGTTGATTC
>JAQBNP010000130.1 GCA_028288515.1 Flaviaestuariibacter sp.
GCGCCCCGGCGGCCGTAGCCCACGGTGTGGCCGGCCGGCAGGGTTTTGATTTGGGATATGGTGGTGCGCAGCTCACTCACCGGGCGCAGGGCGTCGGTGTCGCGCCCGCTGGCGTCCACGCCGTAGAGGCCGATGCCGAGCCGCACCATGTCGAGCTGCAAATGCGGGTGCCTGATGATGGCCGCCGAATTGGCGATATGGCGCAGGAACGGCTGGGGCAGCGCAGCCGCCAGGTGGTCGGCAGCCATCGTGAAGCGGTCTGCCTGTTCCTGTGTGAATCCATCCTGCGCGGCATCCTCGCTGGCGGCGAGGTGCGTGAAGACTGACTGCACCGTGAGCCATGGCGAGGCCTGCAGGCATGAGGCAAGCTCGTCGATCTCACCCGCGCCGAAGCCGAGCCGGTTCATCCCTGTTTCCAGCTCGATATGGACCGGGTACCCCTGCAGGCCTTGCGCACGTACGTAGGCCTCGAACTCGTGCAGGATGGGGAACGAAAACAGTACAGGCTGCAGGCCATGCTCCACGAGGGCGGGGAACCCGGCCTCGTCGGTATTCATCACCATCAGCGGAAGGTGGATGCCCGCCTTGCGCAGCTCGATGCCTTCGTCGGCATACGCAACACCGAGCCAGTCGACCCCATGGAACTGCAGTGTGCTGGCGATCTCCGAAGAGCCGCTTCCATAGGAGAATGCCTTGACCATCGCCATGGTCTTCGTGCGGGGCTGCAGGAGTCCCCGGTATGCGCGAAGATTATGGGCCAGCGCGTCGAGGTTGATGGACAGCACCGTCTGGTGAACCTTGGTCTGGAGCGCGTTGACGATGCGCTCGAAGCCGAAGCGGCGCGCGCCCTTGACGAGCAGCAAAGCGCCGGCGAAGCTGTCGGGCCGCAGCGTCGCGAGGATCCCTTCCGTTGACGAATGCGTTTGGATCGACATGCCGGCCGCGAGGTGCTGCAGCAGGAATGTCGAACTATCAGGTCCGATCGCGATCACCTGCCGAACGCCGTACTGTGACAGCGCCTGCGCGATGGACGCATAGAGCTCGTCGGGGCTTTTGCCCGAGCCGATAAAGTCGGACAGGATGGCGATGCGGCTGCCGGCCGTCTTTTGCTGCGCCATGAAATTGAGTGCGAGGTGAAGAGAGGTGAGGTCGGCGCTGTAGCTGTCGTTGATGACCGTGCTGCCATGCGTACCGTGCACGAGCTGCAGGCGCATATCGACGGGATGAAGCGATGCAAGTCGCGCATTGATCGTGGCCTCGTCGTAGCCGAGGTGCAGCATCACACAGGTACAGGTGAGGCAGTTGTCGATGGAAGCGGCGTCGGTGAAGGGAAGGGAGAGCTGGAGCGGGCGGCCGCGCCACTGGCAGTGAAGGATCGTAACGTCCGTGGTCACACGGTCGACCACATGAAGCGACGCTGTATCCTCATCGCCCCAGGTGAGGGTTGCTCCCTGCCAGGAAGCGAGAAGCGCTCGGGGTCCGATCACGATGCCTGCTCCACCGAAGAGAATTTCCTTCTCCCGTTGCTTCACAGCCGTCGAAGGAAAGCCTTCGTCATGCGCCGCACCGATCGACGTGAGCACACCGATGGTGGGGCGGATGATCGAGGCCAGCGCGGCCATCTCCCCCATCGTCGAAATACCGGCCTCGAAGATGGCGAGCGTGTGCTCGGGCCCGAGCTGCCAGGCGCTGAGCGGTACGCCCACCTGCGAGTTATAGCTTTTGGGGCTTCGTGCAATGATGTAATCCGTATTGAGAAGCTGGTAGAGCCATTCCTTCACGATGGTCTTGCCATTGCTGCCGGTGATGCCGATAACGGGAATGGAGAACCGTGCGCGGTGATGGGCGGCAAGAGCCTGCAAAGCGACCAGTACATCGGGCACGACATAGAACGTAGCGTTGGCAAAGGCTCCGGTCGGTGCGTGATTGACCACGAACTGCCGCACGCCGGAGCGGTACAGTTGCGGGATGAATGAGTGCCCGTCTCGCTGCACGCCGGGCAGCGCGAAGAACAACGTGCTGTCTGCCTGCACCAGCTTCCGGCTGTCGGTGAGCAGGTGCGCGACGGGTGCGCCGCCATCAGCGGGCACCGTATCGGGTGAGATGATTCGGGCGATGTCGGCAGCGGTATAGGTCATGTGGTGAGGGTCTCGTCGCGGTGATCGGGCGGCGTGTTCTTCCGCGAATGGTTGATGGAATACCAGATGGACCCGCCGAGGCAGGCAACGATGACGAGGAGCGATACCCAGATCGGCACGTGGATCTCGAAGATCTCGACAAGCATTTTCAGGCCGATGAAAACGAGCACGATCGCGATGCCCTGCTGCAGGAAATCGAACTTGCTGACTGCCCCACGCATCAGGAAGAAAAGCGAGCGAAGGCCGAGCACGGCAAAGATGTTCGACGAATAGATGACGATGGTATCGATGGAGGTGAGCTCACGCCCCGGCTCCTTCACAACACCAAGCACAACGGGTATGGAGTCCAGCGCGAACACGATGTCCGTTGCGGCCAGGATGAACACGACCACGAAGAGCGAGGTCAGCTTTGTCTTTCCATGTTCACGGATCGTGTACTGTCCGTTGGCGGGCGCCGACGACACGGGGAAGATGCGCGTGATGAACCGGTAGATCTTTGTTTCACCCGGGTTGTATTCCTCGTCGTCGCTTTTGGAAAAAAGCTTGATGCCCGTGTACACGAGGAAGGCGCCGAAAATATAGAGCACCCATTCGATGCGCTCCACGAGCTCGATGCCGAGCGCGATGAAGATGATGCGGAAGACAATGGCAAGCAGGATGCCGATGAGGAGAGCGCGGCCCGCATCGCCGCGGTTGACCTTGAAGAAGGTGAAGATGAGGATGAAGACAAAAATATTATCGATGCTGAGGCTCCACTCCATCAGGTAGGCAAGGATGTATTTAACGGCCGGCTTGCTGCCCGCATCGATCCAGAGGTAACCGAAAAAGGCAACCGAAAGAGCGACCCAGAAAAGGGTCTGGTACAATGCGTTTTTGATGGTGACCTCCTTGCCCTTCTTGCTGAGCAGGCCGAGGTCAAAGACCAGGGCAAGCACGAGCACCAACCCGAACACGAGATACGTGACCTGAATCCCTGTCATACGTGGGCAAAGATACTATGATGCACGCGAGGGGACGCACGTGCATGGGGCATTTTAGATTGCCGATTGGCAATTGCAGATTTAAGGAAAGTCGTTCCATAGCTGGATGGGCTTTGTGAAGGACTGCGCCTCCCCGTCTCGCTTCAAATCCGGAAGCACCCCATCTGCAATCCTTCCCCTCAGGCCCCGGGTTATGCCCTCGCGTATCGCCGTTTCCGCCACTGCTGGTAGGCAAGGCCAAACAAAACGATCAGCACGATCGGCACCACGATATTGATGGCCTGCCAGCGGGCTTTTTCATCGGTCGCCCGGCGCGGATCGAGGAGCCGAAGCGAATACTCCTTCGCGCGTGTCTGCAGGATATCCGATGGGTTGACGAGGTATTCGAGGCTGTTCGTGAAAAAGTCCTTGTTGGCATACGTATACCGCGTGAACACATTCATGCCCATCGGCAGCGGACCCATGGACGAGCTGAACTGGTTCTGCGCGATGTCACCATCGGCCACCACGATCATCTTTCCCGGTGCAGAAGCCGACTCGAGCACGGGCTGGCCATATTGTGCGAACGTATCGCGCACGGCGCCTGGAATGCGGCCGCGGTATAAAGACCGGAAGCGGCCTTCGAGCAGGAGGGCGATCGCCTGGTTGCGCTGGCGGAATTCCTGCGCGTCCGGCGCGATCTGGAGGAACTCGAAATCGATCCGCGCGGGAGCCGGCAAAAGACGTGTGTTGTTCCCTGTTTGGAGCAGTACGATTTTGCTGATGCCATCCGCCTGCACGGTGTCGAGACGTGTTGGAAAGAGCGCGCGGATTCCATCAAGGTTTTTGCTGATCGGGTGGTCGGTTCCGTTGAGGATCGGGAAGAAAGGCCAGTCCACAAGCCGCTGCTGATCGCCCTGGCCGCTGACCTGTGGCAGCTTGTCGCACTGCATGTCCTGCACCAGCGCCTGGTCGATGCGGGCGCCGTAGTTGAACAGGATGTCCTCGAGGTTCAGGCCGCGGTCGAACGCGATAAAGCCCTGCGACTTATACAGGGAGTCAAACTCCGCATACATATTGTCGATCATCCAGAACACAGTACCGCCGTGCATCACGTACTGGTCGATCTTCATCTTGTCGGCATCGGTGAAGGGAACGGTCGGCTTGAGGATCACGAGGGCGTTGATCTCTGTGGGAATGACCGGCGCTTCGCGGATATTGAATGTATCGGAACGGTAGTTCTCCTGGAGGGTAATAAAGGCGTCGTTGATATTGTAGCCGAAGGTTTCGCCATTGCCAAGGGCATAGGCCACCACGGGCTTTTGCTTCGCGGTCAGCTTTTCGATCGCCGAGGCCATCTTGTATTCGATCGAAGCTTCAACGTTGTTGTACAAGGCGGCGAGCTGCTCGGTTTCCGTGCCGAACTGCCTGGCGCCCTTGAGCAGGTCGACGCCGACGGAGCGATCGCGGTAATGAATCACGGCGCCGTGAATGATCTTGCTGACCTCCATTTTGTCGCCCACCTTTTCAGGTGCATTCATAACAACGGGGAAGAGGCCATAGTTGCTGTAGAGCGAGTCCTCCACCTGCCGGACCGCGGCCGTATCCGCACCGGTATAGGGGTTGATGAAATTGTAGCGAAGGTTTGCGCCACCATATTCTTTTGACTCCGCGAGGAAGTCCTGCACCGCATTGCGAAACTTGCGGACAACGGCAGGGAGCTCATTTCCCTCAACGAAGACGTCGATGGTCACGGTGCTGTCGAGGCCGCGCAGGAGCTTGCGCGTCGGCTTGCTGAGGGAGTAGCGCTTTTCCTGCGTCAGGTCGAAGCGCGCATGGAGGAGGGCGGCGAGTATGTTCACCCCGATCAGCAGGGCGATGGCGGCGATCCAGAAGGCTGCTCTTTTTTTCATGGGTGCCTTATCTGTTTTGAATGTGACGCTTCGTGACGAACAGGAAGAAGAGGATGAGGCTGGCGAAGTAAACGAGGTCGCGCGTGTCGATCACGCCGCGGCTGATGCTCTCGTAGTGAAAGTCGATGCCGAACATCTCGATATAGTAGTCGGCCCCGCCGGGAAGTCCGGGCAGGCGGCTCAGCTCGTGAAAGCCGTAGTACAGAACCACCAGCGCAATGAGCGACAGGATGAAGGCGACGACGGCATTGGTGGTGTAGCTGCTCACGCAGGTTCCGATAGCGGTGAAGACCGCGGCAAGGAAAAGCAGGCCGACATAAGAGCCGGCAGCGGCGCCAGCGTCGATACCGGTGTTAGCGGCGAGGCTGTTGACGGAGAAATAATAAACGATGGTGGGCAGCAGGGCGATCGTTACCACGACGAGGCTGCCGAAGAACTTTCCACCGGTGATCTGCGCGGCGGTGACGGGCTTCGTGCGCAGGACCTCGAAGGTACCGGCGCGGTATTCGTCGGCGAAGCTGCGCATGGTGATGGCGGGGATGAGGAAGATGAGGATCCACGGTGCGAAGGCAAAGAAAGCGTCGAGCGTGGCGAAGCCGCTTTCGATGATATTACCGCGGAACACGAACAACACGAGGCCGTTCACCAGCAGGAAGACGACGATGGCGATGAGGCCTGTCAGGCTGCTGAAAAACTGTCCCAATTCTTTTTTACAGATAGACCACATGGGCGAAATTTAAGAACACTGCAAAGTAAGAAGAATGTGAGGATGGTGAATCGTCAATAGTGAATCGTCAATAGTGAATCGTGGATGGTGAATGGTGAATGGTGAATGGTGAATGGTGAACCCCAGGTAGCCAGCCCTTCCGGTTTCTGACTTTTGAATTTTGAATTTTGAATTTTGGCTCCTGGCTTCTGGGGTTCACCATTCACGAGACCCCCGCCCAAGAAAAAGCCTCCGATCTCTCGGAGGCGTTACATGATGTATGAGGTCGCTACACGGCGAAGCTTTCGCCGCAGCCGCAGGTGCGGCTTGCGTTGGGGTTATTGAAGTAAAAGCCTTTGCCGTTGAGCCCGTCGGAAAAGTCGAGCATCGTGTTCACCAGGTAGAGGAAGCTTTTGAGGTCGGTGACGACCTTGATGCCGTTGTCTTCGAAGACCTGGTCCATTGGTTTTTGCTCATTGTCGAAATCGAGCTTATAGCTCAGGCCTGAGCAGCCGCCGCCGACCACGCCGACGCGCAGAAAATAAGAAGGATCGTCGGAGATGCCGGCGTCCTGCATCAGCTGCCGGGCTTTGTCCCGGGCTTTATCGCTGACATAGATGGCGTTGTCTGTTGCTGTCATGTCAAGAGAAATTCAAAAGTCAAAATTCAAAAAAAGAGTGGTCGAATGCGGGATTCGATTGCGGATTGGCGATTGCAGATTTTTGAACATCACCATTCACCATTCACGATTCACCACTCACTCCTCAATGGATCACGCTTTCCTCGAACTTGAATTCTTCCATTCCGTTCTTTTTGCGGTAGTCGTTGATCGCTGCTTTGATGGCGTCTTCGGCCAGTACGGAGCAGTGGATCTTCACCGGGGGCAGGTTGAGCTCTTCGACGATGGCCATGTTGTCAATGGTCACCGCTTCGTCGATCGACTTGCCTTTGAGCCACTCGGTGGCGACGGACGAAGAAGCAATGGCGGAGCCGCAGCCGAAGGTCTTGAACTTCGCGTCCTTGATGAGGCCGGTTGCTTCGTCCACTTCGATCTGGAGGCGCATGACGTCGCCGCACTCGGGAGCGCCAACGAGGCCAGTGCCAACTGTATTCTTGCTCTTATCGAGCGTACCCACGTTCTGCGGGTTGTTGTAGTGCTCGATCAATTTATCTGAGTAAGCCATGGTATGTACGATTTTAGATTTACGATTTTAGATTGACGGGCCGTCCGTCACGAGCGACCCGTACTCAAGTTCAATTGCAGCTTGGCGATTGCAGATTTTTGATCATTCCTGCGCTCCACATTCACTATTCACTACTCACCATTCACCACTCACTTCCTTAATGCGCCTGCCACTCCACCGAGTCCATGTCAACGCCTTCCTTGAACATCTCCCACAGCGGGCTCATCTCGCGGAGCTTGTTGACCGTCTTCGACACCTGCTCAATGGTGTAGTCGATCTGCTCTTCGGTCGTGTAGCGACCCAACCCGAAACGCAGCGAACTATGTGCCAGGTCATCGCCAAGTCCGAGCGCTTTCAGCACGTACGAAGGCTCCAGGGAAGCCGATGTGCAGGCCGAGCCGGATGACAGAGCGATCTCTTTATTGAATCCCATCAGGAGGCCTTCGCCCTCGACGTATTTGAATGAAATATTGGCAACATGCGGGAGGCGGCTGTTCGGGTTGCCGTTCACGTAGGCTTCCTCGAGCTTGAGGAGGGAGGTTTCCAGCTTGTCGCGCAGCTTGCTGAGGCGCTCCGCATCCTGGGCCATCTCGTTGCGTGCCAGCTCGCAGGCCTTGCCGAACCCGACGATGCCGGGAACGTTCAGCGTACCGCTGCGCATGCCGCGCTCATGACCACCGCCGTCCATCTGGGCGGTTACTTTTACACGGGGATTCTTGCGGCGGACATAGAGAGCGCCGACGCCTTTGGGACCGTACATCTTATGGGCGGTCATGGCGAGCAGGTCGATCTTGTCGGCTGTTACATCAACCGGGATCTTGCCAACGGCCTGTGTCGCATCGGAGAAGGTCAGAACGCCGTGCTTGCGGGCGATGTCGCCGATCTCTTTCATCGGCATCACCGTGCCGATCTCGTTGTTGGCATACATGATCGCGATGAGGATCGTCGTGGGACGGATCGCCGCCTCGAGCTCGGCCAGGTCAATGAGACCGTCGGGCTTCACCTGGAGATAGGTCACCTCCGCGCCTTCTTTCTCAAGGTGCTTGCAGGTGTCCAGGACGGCCTTGTGCTCGATATTGCAGGTAATGATGTGGTTTCCTTTCTGGGCGTACATTTCAAAAACGCCCTTGATGGCGAGGTTGTCCGCTTCGGTCGCGCCGGAGGTAAAAATGATCTCTTTCGGGTCGGCGCCGATCAGCTTCGCCACCTGCTCACGGGCATAATCAACCGCTTCTTCCGCCTTCCATCCGAATGGGTGGTTGCGGCTCGCGGCATTGCCGAAGCTTTCAGTGAAATAGGGGATCATCGCCTCAACCACCCGCGGATCGCAGGGCGTCGTGGCGTTATGGTCAAGATATACGGGGAGTTTCAACATAGTCTTCTCTTTCAACTGCAAATTTACTTCAAAATAGGCGGACGGTCGCATTAAATCAATGGTTCACCGCTAATTTTACCCTAAATCGTAAACGCCCCGCGCATGCTGAAAGTGGAACATATCGGGATCGCCGTCCGCTCCCTGGAAGAGTCCGTCCCCCTCTTCGAAAAGCTGCTCAATGCTGCCTGCTACAAGACGGAAGCCGTTGCGTCGGAGAACGTGTCAACCGCCTTTTTTCGCCAGGGCGAAACCAAGATCGAGCTCCTCGAATCCACGTCGCCCGAAGGTGTCATCAGCCGCTACCTCGACAAGAAAGGCGAAGGGATCCACCATATCGCCTTCGAGGTTGCCGATATCAGGGCCGAAATGGCGCGCCTCCAGGCCGAAGGCTTCCAGCTTCTGAACGAAATGCCCAAGGACGGCGCCGACAACAAGCTCGTCTGCTTCCTGCACCCGAAAGGCACCAACGGCGTGCTCATCGAGCTCTGCCAGGAGAAAGAAGGCGGTCCTTCCCAAGGCACCCCTTCGTAACTTGGGCTGATGCCAGCAAAGCTTCTCCTCTTCGCCAGTGTCCTCTTCCTGGCCTCCTGTCAGCCGGGGCCCGGGCGCTCGCCCCAGTCCGGCCAGACGGGCGCCGCGCCCGCATCGTCCACAACCGATCCGATCCCCGGCATCACCCTGCCGCCCGGCTTTTCCATCCGGCTCTATGCCCAGGTGCCCGACGCGCGCAGCCTCTGCCTCGGTGAAAAGGGAACGCTGTTCGTCGGCAACCGCAGCGGTGATAAGGTCTACGCGGTCGTCGATCGCAATGCCGATGGCGTGGCGGACAGCGTTTATATGATCGCCGAGGGACTCAACACGCCCTGCGGCGTCGCCTTTCGCGATGGCTCACTGTACGTTGCCGAGATCAGCCGCATCCTTCGCTTCGACCGGATCGAGGACCGGCTGGGCGACCCGCCGATGTACGAGGTGGTGTACGATCAGCTGCCGACCGACGGCCACCACGGCTGGAAATTCATTGCGTTCGGTCCCGATGGAAAGCTCTATGTACCGGTGGGAGCGCCGTGCAATGTATGCGCCGAAGACAACCCTGTATACGCGTCGATCACGCGGATGAACCCGGACGGCACAGGTTTCGAGGTCTTTGCGTCCGGCATCCGCAACACTGTCGGCTTCGCCTGGCATCCCGAAACCGGCCAGCTCTGGTTTACCGACAATGGCCGCGACGATATGGGCGACAATGTGCCGGCGGACGAGCTCAACACTGCCCCGAAAGCGGGCATGCATTTCGGCTTCCCCTTCTGCCACCAGGGCGACCTTCCCGACCCGCGCTTCGGGAGGGATGGCGCCTGCTCCTCCTTCACGCCACCGGCTCTCAAGCTGACGCCCCACGGCGCGGCGCTGGGCATGCGGTTCTATACCGGAACCATGTTTCCCGCGGCTTATCGTCACAGTATTTTCGTCGCCGAACATGGCAGCTGGAACCGGACCACACCGACCGGTTACCGCGTGATGGAGGTGAAAATGGAGAATGGCAGGCCGACGGCCTATGTTCCCTTCGCCACCGGCTGGCGGGATGCCGATGGAAACGTGACAGGTCGCCCTGTCGATGTGCAGGTGGCGCCCGACGGAGCCCTGTTTGTGAGCGATGACCGGGCCGGCGCCGTCTACCGCATCATTTTTACGGCGGATGCGAAAAAATGAGGAACTTCGGATGCCCCCTCCGGCAACCGTCCACACGCTCATGACAAGAAAGGCAGCATACGGGTTTATGATCGGCCTGCTCACGCAGTCTGCCCTGCAGGCCCAGTCAGGCACCTGCCCCCCCAATATCGGCTTCGAGAATGGGACCTTCCTCAACTGGCGATGCGATACCGGCCGGATCCGTGGGGATGGCGTGCTGGAGCTGGTGCCGTCAGCGCCGATCGATGGCGTTCATAACCTGTTCGGAACCACGGCGGCCGGCCTGATGGACCCTTACGGAGATTTCCCGATCCTTTGTCCGAACGGCAGCAACTATTCCGTCCAGCTGGGAAATAACGACGTTGGCGCGAAGGCCGAGCGCATCAGCTATACGTTCACCATTCCCCCCACCGATAACGATTACAGCATCATCTACAACTACGCTGTCGTCATTCAGAACCCCGACCACGCGCCGTTCGAGCAGCCCAAGTTCACCGCGGCGGTGTTCGACGTAACGGCCAACGCATATGTTAGCTGCGGCTCTTTCGAGTTTGTTGCCTCCTCGAGCCTGCCGGGTTTTGTGGAATCGCCTGCGGGAGACAATATCTTTTACAAGCCGTGGTCCCCGGTGACCATCAACCTCAATGGGTTTGCCGGAAAAACGATCCGCATCGAGTTCACCAATAACGACTGCAGCCGGGGCGGCCATTTCGGCTATGCCTACCTCGATATCCAGGAGGACTGCACGTCTCCCATCAAGGGCACACGCTACTGCACCGGCGACACGGCCGTCACACTCACGGCGCCCTTCGGCTTCCAGGCATACCGGTGGTTCAATGCAAGCTTCACACAGGTTCTCGGTACACAGAATACACTGCAGGTGCACCCGATCCCGCCGCCGTCAACCATCATCGCCCTCGAGCTGACGCCCTACCCGAACCTGGGCTGCACCGATACCGTTTACACAACGATCGAGCCGGCAACGGAGCTGACGGCACTGGTGGTGAAGGACAGCCTGAGGGCCTGCTTCTACCCCGGCGCAAACCTCACGGACCCCGCGGTCACGGCAGGCTCGCCTCCATTCACCTATACCTATTTCCTCAATCGCGCCGCTACCATCCCGGTGCCGGCGCCAAAGGCCGTCAGGACGAGCGGCACCTATTATCTTCTTGCCCGCAATGCCGGCGGCTGCACGCGTCTCGACTCCACGTATGTGACCATCCTCCCGGCGCCGAACCTGCAGGTACAGAACCCGCTTTTTGCATGCAGCCCGTCGACCGCTAACCTGACCGCCCCCTCCGTGGTGGCGGGCAGCGCGCCGTCGCTGCAGTACTCTTACTGGAAGAACGATTCCGCGACGGTCCCACTACCTACCCCTGCGGACGTTGGCGCCGGTCTCTATTACATCAGGGCCGTTGATGCGATCGGCTGCTACCACGTAAAGCCCTCGGAAGTGCGCATCGCCGACTTCTCCACGACGGACGCAACGGTCTGCGGCCAGGCAGATCTTTCACTCACGACATCGTCCGCCTACACGTTCACCTATAGCTACTGGACAGACCTGCCGGCAACGCTGGCCGTTGCGCAACCCCGTGGCGTTACCTCCACCGGGACCTACTATATCCGCGGCACCCATACATCGGGCTGCACGATCACGAAGCCGGTGAGTGTGTTGGTGAACCCGAACCCGGTGCTGTCGATCGCACCGGTACCGACTGTCGACTATCCTGCTACGGTCAACCTGCCAGGCTTCGTGACGACATCGGCCAACACGACGCTTAGCTACTGGCTGAATGCCGGTGCCACACAGCATTTGGCGAACCCCGCCATGATCGATCACAGCGGAACTTATTTTGTCAAGGCGATCCACCAGGCTGGTTGCTCTCTCACCAGGCCCGTCATTGTTACGGTCAACCTCCCGGAAAACCCGCTGGTGGAAGCGCCGAATGTTTTTACGCCAAACGGCGACGGCATCAATGACCTGTTCAGGGTGCGGATCATTGGCTATGTGCAGAAGCCGATCCTTCGGTTTTACAACCGGTGGGGACAGGTCGTGTCCGCGAGCGCGGATGTGACGGAAGGATGGAATGGAATGGCGGCCGGTAAGCCGGTCCCGACAGGCACCTATTACTGGGTGATCGAAGGATACAACACAGTGCTGAAGCGACCCTACCGGGCCAAAGGCTTCGTGGACCTCCTGCGTTGATGTGAAGACGGAACGAGTCAGAGCTCGTTGCCGATGGAGCCGGCGTTTTCGATGCCGAGCTTGAGGACGGCGGCCTGCGCGGCGATCTGCGACGCGTCTTTTTTATTGAATGCTTTCCCTTCCGCGATCACCTTCCCGTTGATCACCGCACCGATCGTAAACAGGCGACGGCCATTCTCGACCTGCTCGCGCAGCGTTTCGAATTCAAGCGTTTTCCCGTTCTTGTTCACCCAGCCATAAAGCTTGTTCTTGTGGTTGATCTCGAGTGTCTCGAGGTCATCCATATGCATATGCGGCATGATGAGCCGTTCGGAGACCCATTTGGCGGTCTTCTTATAGCCGCGGTCGAGGTAAACCGCGCCCACCAGGGCTTCCAGCGTATTGCCGAAGATCTGGCTTGTCTTGAGAGAGCTGTCGGATTTGTTGAAAAGCGTGATCTTTTTCAGTCCCATCCTCACCGCGATCTCGTTAAGTTGCTGGCGGTTGACCATCTTGCTGCGCATCTCGGTGAGAAAGCCTTCCTCTTTGTAGGGGTAGCGCTTGAACAGGTACTCGGCGACCAGGGCGCTGAGGATCGCATCCCCGAGGTATTCGAGGCGCTCATTGTTCTCATCGCTTGTTTCCTTGATGGAGCGGTGGGTCAGCGCGGTCTTGTAAAGAGACACATTGTTCGGTGAGAAGCCAAGCAGCCCTTTAAGGCCTTTGCGGAAAGCCGGGTCTGTTTTTTTCTTATAGAATGATTTCCAAAAATCCACGCTTGAAGGTAAACGGCAAACGTCAAAAGTCAAAACTAAACTTGGCGGCTCCGTCCAGTGTTAGCTGTACTTCTTGAAGATGACGCATGCATTGTGTCCGCCGAATCCGAATGTATTGCTCAATGCGGCATTGACGACGCGCTTCTGGGCTTCACCGAATGTGAAGTTGAGACGTGAGTCGAGCTCGGGATCGTCGGTGAAGTGGTTGATCGTCGGCGGCACGATGTCGTTCTGGACGCTCATGATGCAGGCGATCGCTTCGATCACGCCGGCGGCGCCGAGACAGTGACCCGTCATTGATTTGGTGGAGGAAATATTGAGCTTGTACGCGTGCTCCCCGAAGACGGCCTGGATGGCTTTCACTTCGGCGATATCGCCCAGTGGCGTGGAGGTGCCGTGCGTGTTGATGTAGTCGATGTCCGTCGGTTGCAAGCCGGCATCGTCGAGTGCCTGGATCATCACGTTCTTTGCGCCGAGGCCATCGGGGTGTGGAGCGGTGATGTGGTGTGCGTCGGCTGTTGCGCCGGCGCCTGCTACTTCGCAATAGATCTTGGCGCCGCGGGCGAGCGCGTGCTCGAGCTCCTCGAAAACCAGGACGCCGGCGCCTTCGCCCATCACGAAGCCATCACGGTCCTTGTCGTACGGACGGCTGGCGGTCTTTGGATCGTCGTTGCGCTCGCTGAGGGCTTTCATGGCGTTGAAACCGCCGATGCCCGCTTCGCTGATGACGCATTCGGCGCCACCGGTGATGATGATGTCCGACTTGCCCAGGCGAATGAGATTGAGCGCTTCCATCATCGCGTTGGACGAGGAGGCACAGGCACTCACGACGGAGAAATTCGGTCCACGGAAACCGTGGCGCATGGAGATATGGCCGGCGGCGATGTCCGAGATCATCTTGGGAATAAAGAACGGATTGAAGCGCGGTGTGCCATCGCCTTTGGCGAAGTTCATCACTTCTTCCTGGAAGGTGATGAGGCCGCCGATGCCCGAGGCATAGACGACGCCGACGCGGTCAACGTTGACGTTGTCACGATCGATGCCGGCATCCTGGACGGCGAAGTCGGAAGCGACGATAGCGGTTTGAGAGAAGCGGTCGAGCTTACGCGCTTCCTTGCGATCCATGTAGGCGGTGGGGTCGAAGTTCTTGATCTCGCAGGCGAACCGGGTCTTGAATTTGGAGGCGTCGAACTGCGTGATGAAATCACAGCCGCTGATACCATTCCGCAGGTTGTTCCAGAATTCCGGAATAGAATTCCCGAGGGGAGTCAGGCAGCCCATCCCGGTAACAACAATTCGTTTGAAGACCATGGTTCCGTGCTCGTTTTTGTGTAAGATGAAACCGCCTTCACTGCATCACTGCAAGGAAGGCGGAATGAGGTGACCCTTTTATCGAAATGGGGTGGATTATTTTGCGTGTTCTTCCAGGTAGGAAACGGCCTGGCCGACCGTCGTGATCGTTTCAGCCTGCTCATCAGGGATTGAGATGTTGAATTCTTTCTCAAATTCCATGATCAGTTCTACGGTGTCTAATGAATCGGCGCCTAAGTCGTTTGTAAAAGAAGCTTCGTTGGTGACCTCTGCTTCGTCAACGCCAAGCTTATCAACGATGATCTTTTTTACTCTTGCTGCGATGTCTGACATTTTGTAAAAGTTTGGTTATTAGTGGTGCAAAAATAGAAGGTTTTTGAAATAAATCATCACCGGATTCCGGCAATTCAAAATTGCATCTTTTTTTGCCTTTAATTTGTAAGGCAATCCCGTTTTCGCCCCCCGGCATAAATGGGCGTATCTTGACTACCTTAACCTGTTGCGTAATGGCTTTGATGATCATCGACCACGGCTCCCCCAAGTACCATCAAATGGTCAAGCTCCGGGAAGATATCCTGCGAAAGCCGCTGGGCATGCACTTTACACCGGAAGAACTGGAAACGGAGAAGGATAACCTGCTGATGGCGGCCTACGAGGACGACCAGCTTCTCGGCTGCTGCATGCTTGTCGAGGAAGAGCCGGAAACGGTGCGCCTCCGGCAGATGGCTGTTCTCAATGACCTGCAGGGGAAAGGTGTTGGCCGCGCACTGATGACCTTTGCCGAAAACCTGGCCCGCGACCGCGGCTACAAGACCATCACGATGCATGCGCGCAAGAACGCCCGCGGCTTCTATGAAAAAATGGGCTACCGCGTCCGCGGCGACGAGTTCGAAGAGATCACCATCCCGCATTACGTGATGGAAAAGCAGCTGTGAGCTTGATTTAGGATTTACGATTTCTGCGATCCATTGCGGATTGCGGATTTCAGATTGCAGATTGCAGATTGCAGATTTGTGACCACTCCGCCTGGAACAAGGGCGTTTACACCGCGCATCAACCCAAATCTGAAATCTACAATCTGAAATCGAACCGCGGGAAGCAGCATTTCAAGAGCTTCACCCTCCTCGCACGACTGCCCACAAATCCGAAATCCGCAATCTAAAATGGTAAGGGCCAACCTCAAACCACGTCAACGACGATCCCGCCTCCTCGCACGACTGCCCACAAATCCGCAATCCGCAATCTGCAATCGAACCGCGGACAGCAACATTCCCAGAGCGTCAGCCTCCTCTCACGACCGCCGTCAATCGTCAATCCTTCCTCACCACTTTTACCAACTGCCGAAGCTCCGCGATGCCGGCCTCGTCAAATGCGGCTTTCGGCACCAGGAAGAAAGACGTCGGGTTGAAATAGAAATAAAAATAGTAGGGCGTTTCCATTGTCTTGCTGAGCTCGCTCCACCGCCACGACCGGCCACCACGCTCGTTTCCAAGACTGAACCCCTCCTGCGTGAACTCCATCTGGAAGTGATCACGAAACGTGGACGCCCGTCGGTACACAAGCGCCGGCAGGATGAACCAGAATGAGATCATCAGGACAAACCACAGGAGCGAGCCCACCACGAACGCCAGAGGAAGGATCTTCTTGAAATAAAAAAGCAGCAGCGAGCACAGCGCGAACACGTTCACCAGGACGATCATCAGGCGGATCTCGCGGCGGCTCAGGAAATGATAGCGCAAAGCCTGCAGAACGCTTTTCTTTTCGTAGGAAAACTCGATCGTCATCGTGTACGGTTAGGGTGTTTTTAATTCTGTTTCGGAAATGCTCCACTGGCCAAGAAGCTCGCCGTGGATGCCACGGAACTCCACGCCCAGGCGCCGCGCCTTTGCCGGTCCGCTGACCGTCACACGGCTGTAGTTCTGGGCCTCCACGAGGGTCCCGGCGATCCGCGCGGAATTTGCTTCCTCCTTCGTCCCGGTGACCTTGCTGACACCGGACGTGAACGGTGAGTTCGTCACGTCATAAAGCGGGTAGGTGCCCGGCCGGTCGTAGCGGATCACCTCGCTGTGGTGACGGTCGCCGGTCAGGAAAATGACACCGTCGACCTTTTGCCGACGCAGGAAATCCTGCAGCTCGTTGAACTCGATCGGGTAGTTCTGCAGGCATTCGGCCGAAGACATGAGGTTGAGGGTCTGGTTACCGGTGGCGATCAGCTTGAACGTGGCCCGGCTTGTGGCTAGCGCATTCTTCAGCCATTCGAGCTCCTGGCTGCCCCACATCCGCTTCGCGGCATTGGGCTTCCCGTCGACTTCGGCCGGGAGGTCGTTGCTGCTGCGGAACCAGCGATCGTCCATCAGGAAAATGTCGACATCCCCGTAGCTCACCAGTGTATAAATCCCCTGGCCGTTTTCGCCGAAGGACGGGTTCGGCCAGTAGTTGCGGAACACGTTGCGGCTTTCCTCTTTCAGGATATATGATTTGTCGGCATCGTTCGGCCCGTAATCATGGTCGTCCCAGATCGCGTAGTGCGGCATTGCCTTGAGGAGCGGCTGCAGGATGGCCTGGGACCGATCGCGGTGCGCGCGGTACCAGAGGCCGGACGGGCTGAAGTAGTCCACCTCGCGGTAGTACCAGTTGTCGCCCAGCCACATCGTGAAGGCCGCCTTTTCGCGGGCCATCGCCGAAAAAATGGACGAATCGCCCCCATAGGGCTTGCCAGGACGGTCGTACACGGGCTCGTTTACATAAGAGCAGGAGCCCGTCAGAAAGCTGAAATCAGGTGCAGGGCGGCGCCACTGCCAGAGCTCTTTCGTCGTGAAGGTCCCACCCTGCGGAACCCGCTTGCCATCGATAATGAAGGAATACGCATAGGTCGTGGCCGGCTCAAGGTTGGCCAGCGTGAACGTGAGGGGGTTATAAGCCTTGCCCAGTGCCCCCTGGTAACCGACAACAGTGGGTTTGCCACCGTTTTTAGGCGAAAACGAGAGCTGCACGTTCCTGACGGACGGCGCTACTTCGAGCCAGATCCTGGCGTCACGGAGCTCAACGGGACCGAGCATCGGGCCGGCGAGCACCTGTGAGCGGCAGACCTGGAACAGGAGGAGAAACAGGATCGATCCGGCAAGGGTTCTCATGTTGATTCGATTGCGGTAAAGGTAGGATCAGACCATAGAAAAGCCCCCGGGAAACGGGGGCTTTCAAGTCGGTTTCAGCGATTATTTGTTCATCATCTGCTTCGCCTCGATGCTGAGCGTGGCGTGCGGCACGGCGCGGAGGCGGGCCTTGTCGATCAGCTTCCCGGTGACGCGGCAGATGCCGTAGGTCTTGTTCTCGATCCGCATGATCGCCTTTTCGAGGTGGTCGATGAACTGGATCTGGCGGCTCGCCATCTGGCTCAGCTGCTCGCGTTCCATGCTCATGGAGCCGTCCTCCATCGTCATGTAGCGGCCTTCGTCGAGGTCGCCGCTCTCGTCTTTGCGGGTGATGAGGCCTTGCAGGTAGGCCAGCTCTTTCTTGGCAGTGTCCAGCTTGCGGTTGATGAGGTCCCGGAATTCAGTGAGCTCATTATCGGAGTAGCGCTGGGAAGGCATGCTGTCGTCGCGCTGGTGCTTGCTGCTGTCTAACACGGATTTCGTAAAATCGGGATCGTACTTCACAGATTTCGTGGTTGATGTTTTCGGTATGACAAAGGGTTTCGAGGGCTTAGCTGGTTCTTTTCTGGCGGGTGCGGACGCGATCGGCTTGATGGCCGGCTTCACTTCCGCAGATGTTTTGGCTCCAAGAGCAGGCTTCCTGACCGGCTCCGGGGCCTTTGCGGGGGCCGCTTTTGCAGGGGCGGCCTTGGTTGCAGCCGCCTTAACGGGGGCAGCTTTAACTGGCGCGGCTTTAACTGGCGCGGCTTTGACAGGTACGCTCTTAGCGGGTGCTGACTTCGCCACCGGCCCTTTTGCAGGAGCGGGTTTGGAGGCACTTGCTTTTGCCGGGGCAGCCTTGGCTGGCATCGCTTTCACGGGAGCTTTGGCAGCGGCTTTTGCCGGCGCCTTGACTGGCGGTGCGGCCTTTTTCGCGGCTTGCGCTGGTGCAGCCTTCTTTGCCGGTGCGACCACTTTCTTCGGGGCGGCCTTTACGGTTGCTTTGGAAGGAGGCGTGGCCTTTTTGGGCGCGGCGACTGCCTTTTTAGCAGGCGGCGCAGCCTTTTTGGGGGCGGATTTCTGAGGGGCGGGCTTGGTGTTTTTAGATGGCGCAGGCTTCGCAATTGCCTTTGGGGCAGGTTTTGTCGCCGCTTTTTTGGCTGGCGGAGCAGGCTTTACTGCTTTTTTAGGAGCTGCTTTTTTTGTTGCCATACGGTTTACCCATTTTTTACTACGGTGACTTTCAAGAGATTGTCATTGACCTCGATCTCCGTGCCCCCGTCAATATCAGTTTTAATGTCCAGCTTATCTGCCAGAATTTCCGCGCAAATATAGCTATTATACTTCTCTAATGATGCTTTTATGCCATTCGTGGCAGACACCTCTACCGTCACCCTGTCGGTCAGGGCAAAGCCGCTGTCCTTCCGGATCTTCTGGATCCTGTTCACAAATTCACGCGCATCGCCTTCCTGCTCCAGTTCCGGTGTGATATTGATATCCAGCGCAACTGTCAGCGCGCCTTTGCTCGCTACGGACCAGCCCGGGATATCCTCGCTCGTGATCTCCACCTCGCTAAGCACGAGCTCTGCCGTTTCGTCGTTTCCCAGGTCTAAAGTATAACGCCCCTCCTTTTCAAAAAGAGCGATATCGTGCTGGGAGAACGAGGCAAGCGCCGTGCTGACAGCCTTCATCTTCGGCCCCAGCTTCTTGCCCAGCGCAACGAAATTGGGCTTGATCTTCTTCCGGATAAAGCCTTCCGCGTCGGTAAGATATTGGATTTCCTTAATATTCACTTCACCCTTGATCAAATCTTCCACTTTTTCCAACTGCTGCTGCATCAATGGGTTGAAGACGGGGATCAGAACCTTCTGAAGCGGCTGCCGCACTTTGATGTTCACTTTCTTGCGGAGAGACAGCACCAGCGATGATGCTTCCTGTGCCGCGAGCATCCGCTCTTCCAGCAGCGTGTCAACTAACTCATCTACAGCCTGGGGGAACCGGATATGGTGCACCGATGCCTCCGCATGACGGCCCGTCGCTTCGTTGAGACGCAGGAAAAGCTCGTCGCTGAAGAATGGCGAGATCGGCGCCATCAGGCGGACCACCGTTTCCAGGCATTCGTACAGGGTTTGATACGCCGAGATCTTGTCGGTTTCGTACTCGCCTTTCCAGAACCGGCGCCGGCACAGCCGCACGTACCAGTTGCTGAGTTGCTCATCCACGAAATCTTCGATGAGGCGGCCGGCCGTCGTCGGCTCGTACTCGTCGAAGGCGGCACTCACTTTTTTGATCAGGGTCTGCAGGGCTGAGAGGATCCAGCGGTCGATCTCTGCCCGCTCCTCTACAAGGATGTCGGCCTGTGTGTAGGAGAACCCGTCCACGTTGGCGTACAGCGCGAAGAACTGGTAGGTATTATACAGGGTGCCGAAGAATTTGCGCTGCACTTCCCGGATGCCTTCGAGGTCGAACTTGAGATTGTCCCACGGCGAGGCATTCGTGATCAGGTACCAGCGCGTGGCGTCGGCGCCAAACTGCTCGATCGTTTGAAATGGGTCCACGACATTGCCGAGGCGCTTCGACATCTTGTTGCCGTTCTTGTCGAGCACCAGCCCGTTTGACACGACCGTTTTATAGGCAACACTGTCAAACAGCATGACGCCAAGCGCGTGGAGCGTATAGAACCAGCCCCGTGTCTGGTCGACCCCTTCGGCGATGAAGGAGGCCGGAAAGGATTCGCGGAAGGTGTCCTTGTTTTCAAATGGGTAATGCCATTGCGCATACGGCATGGCGCCCGAATCGAACCACACGTCGATGAGATCCGGCTCGCGGCGCATCGGCTTTCCCGATGGAGACACGAGCACGACTTCATCCACGTAGGGCTTGTGAAGATCAAGGATGCCATCGTGCAGGTAGTTCTTGTTGACCTCGCCGCCGAGCACGTCCGAAGCCTTTCGGATCTCTGCGTTCAGCTCCTCGATGGAACCGATGCAGATCTCCTCGGAGCCATCCTCCGTACGCCAGATGGGCAGCGGTGTACCCCAGTAGCGGCTGCGGCTCAGGTTCCAGTCGACCATGTTCTCCAGCCAGTTGCCGAAGCGACCCGTGCCGGTCGAGGCCGGCTTCCAGTTGATTGTTTTGTTCAGCTCCACCATGCGGTCGCGGACGGCCGTGGTCTTGATGAACCAGGCGTCGAGCGGGTAATAGACAACGGGCTTATCTGTTCGCCAGCAGTGCGGGTAGCTGTGCTCGTATTTCTCGACCTTGAATGCGCGGCCTTCTTTTTTGAGGGCAACGGAGATGTCCACGTTGACGTCCACGTAGTCCGTGGCCGATTTATAATCCTTGATGAAGCGGCCGGAGAATTCGCCAACGCCCTGCACGAACTTCCCTTCGCGGTCCACCAGCGTGAGGATGCCGATATTGTATTTTTTGCCCACCTTATAGTCGTCGGCGCCGAATGCAGGCGCGGTGTGAACGATGCCGGTGCCATCTTCTGTTGTCACGAAATCGCCCAGCAGGATGCGGAACGGCTGGGCGTCAGGGGTGATGGCGCGGATGGCGTCAAGCGAGTTGGCCTCGTAGGGAAGAAGCTGCTCATACCCCGCGTTCTCAATTTCCTTGCCCTTGAATTCGGTGACGATCGTCCAGGGGATCAGCTTCTGGTCGGCCGTGTAGCCGTTAAAGTCGCCGTTCTCGCCTTCCGGCTTCAGGTATTTACCCAGCAGCGCTTTGGCAAGGACCACGTGCTGCAGCGCATGTGTATAGGGATTGAATGTTTTAACGAGCACGTAATCGATGGAAGGGCCCGCGGTGAGGCCTAGGTTGGACGGCAGTGTCCAGGGCGTGGTTGTCCAGGCCATATAGAAGACCTCGGCGTTTGCGGTGCCGGCCTTCTCGGCGGCGTCGAACAGGAAGCCTGCTTTGTCATCGCGCACTGCCTTGAACAGGACGGTGGCGCTGGTGTCCTTTACGTTGCGGTAGGTGCCGGGCTGGTTGAGCTCGTGTGAGCTCAGGCCGGTTCCGGCAGCCGGGGAGTAGGGCTGGATGGAAACGCTCTTGTAGAGGAAGCCTTTGTTATACAGCTCCTTCAGGCACCACCACAGCGATTCGATATAGTCGTTTGTAAAGGTGATATAGGGATGTTCGAGGTCGACCCAGTAGCCCATTTTGGTCGTGATCTCGTCCCACTTATCCTTGTAGCGAAGAACGGCCTCGCGGCATTTCTGGTTGTAGTCGGCAACCGAGATCGTTTTGCCGATATCTTCCTTGGTGATGCCCAGCTCTTTCTCAACGCCGAGCTCAACGGGCAGTCCGTGCGTATCCCACCCTCCCTTGCGCTGGACCTTGAAGCCCTGCATCGTCTTGTAGCGACAGACAAGGTCTTTCAGGGTACGGGAGATGACGTGGTGGATACCGGGCATGCCGTTGGCGGAGGGCGGTCCCTCGTAAAAGACGAATGGTTCGGCGCCGTCGCGGAGCGTGATGCTTTTGCGGAATGCGTCTTCCCGCTGCCATCGTTCGAGCACATCTTTCTCCACTGCGGGCAGGTTCAATCCTTTGAATTCTCTATAATTTGCCATGGGGCCCTTTGCTTTGTTTGAAAATGTGGGCAAAGGTACGTCGAAGGCGTCAAATCCGGAGGGCCGCAGGGTTGCCTCATCCGCATGGAAAGCGCGGTTTGGGCGGTTCACCGGGCGGTTGAAACGGCTCGCCGAAAGTGGCCCGGTGCGGGGTGGTGGGCAACTATCTTTAGGTCCCTTAAAAAGCACCCTATGTTCAAGATCCTCATGCCCCTCGCCTTTTCCGTCGGACTTCAACAGGCCAAGATCATCAGCAAGACCGTTGCCGCAAAGTCGGTTGCCCCGGCAGCTGTGGTGGTGAAGGGGAAGTGAAAAGTCAATAGTGAATTGCAGATTGGCGATTGCAGATTTTTGATGAATCGTTCAAGCTCTTTCCAAATCTGCAATCGTCAAATCTGAAATGGATTGCTGAATCGTAAATGCAGGACCTGCCTTGGCTTTGCGT
>JAQBNP010000150.1 GCA_028288515.1 Flaviaestuariibacter sp.
GCTGGTCAACGTCAGCTCAGGAACCGCACGCATGAGAAAACCTGAACCACGAAGCCACGAAGCGCGCAAAGGGGCACAAAGGGACTTCTTTGCGGTTCCTTTGCTTCTCCGCGCCCTTTGCGTTTACGGCTCTTCTCCATGCCGGGTTCATGGATACTTCATGGTTGGTTCATGGATACTTCATCAGAAGCCATGAAAACCTACATTATGTTAAGTAGAGAGCCTGCCGGGGACGCCGGTGAGGCTAATACGCAAACGGGAGGCTCACAATTGATGACACGGCCTACCACAGGGTTGTCATGCTGACGCATGTCAGCACCTTTCTCAATCGAAGAGGAACACAGCTGGCGGAAGGCGGTCAGCATCAGAATAAGACGGACGTGAACGGTAGAAATGAACCGGGCGTCGGATATATGGTTGCACTTTTGAGGGAAAGGTGCTGACATGCGTCAGCATGACAGCCTTAGAGCGCGACATGACTGTCTTATAAACGACCCCATTCACTATTCACCATTCACTATTCACCCTTCGTGCCCCTTCGCGCTCTTCGTGGCTTCGTGGTTCAAAGCGGTGCCTCCCGTACCCAGACTCTCCCCAAATCTAAAATCGTCAATCTAAAATCGCAAATGGCTTCGTGGTTCAAACGCCGTGGGTCCTCGTTTCGATCTATATTTGGTACTGCAACCCCCCACTACATGCAAGGCATCATCCACCTCGACGGCATTCGTAAAAACTATTTCCTCGGCAAGCAGGTCATCGAGGTACTGAAAGGCATCAGTCTTGTTATCAGTCGCAACGAATACGTGGCGCTGATGGGACCGTCAGGTTCCGGTAAGAGCACGCTGATGAATATCCTTGGCTGCCTCGACACACCGACAGGCGGCCAGTATGTTCTCAATGGCCAGGACGTCAGCCGCATGACTGATAACAGCCTCGCCGGCGTGCGCAATACCGAGATCGGCTTCGTTTTCCAGCAGTTCAACCTCCTGCCCCGTCTCACGGCTGCCGAGAACGTTGCCCTGCCACTCGTGTATGCCGGCGTACCGAAAAAGAAGCGGATGGAAAAGGCCCTGCACGTCCTCGATATGGTGAACCTGGCGGACCGAAGCCAGCACAAGCCAAACGAGCTGTCGGGTGGCCAGAACCAGCGCGTGGCGATCGCCCGCGCTCTCGTCAACGACCCTGCCATGATCCTCGCCGATGAGCCCACAGGCAACCTGGATACGAAAACCTCCTATGAGATCATGGAGATCTTCGGCGCCATCCACGGCCGGGGAAATACGGTCGTGCTGGTAACGCACGAGGAAGACATCGCCAACCACGCGCACCGCATCATCCGCCTCCGCGACGGCGTCATCGAAACCGATAAGCGACGCGAAGCCGCAGCGGCCTTCTCCTGATTTTTTTCAACACTATGGCACTGAAGATCTATACCAAAACCGGCGACAAGGGCGCCACATCCCTCATTGGGGGAACCAAGGTCTCGAAAAGTCACATCCGCATCGAAAGTTACGGTACGATCGATGAGCTCAATTCATGGGTCGGCGTGGTCAGCGATCACATCGCCGACAGCCAGACCCGTACGACCCTGAAAGAAGTGCAGGACCGTCTCTTCACCATCGGTTCCTCACTTGCCTGCGATCCCGAGAAGGAGCCAAAGCTGAAGATCCCCGACCTCCATGAAAGCGATGTCAGCTTCCTCGAGCAGGAGATCGACCGCATGAACGAAGGCCTTGCACCGATGCGGGCATTCATCCTTCCGGGGGGCTCCCCTGCCGTTTCGTTTGCGCATGTCGCCCGGTGTGTCTGCCGCCGCGCAGAGCGCCTGTGCGTTGCCATGCAGGCCGACGAGCTCGAGGTGGAGCCGTTGGTTCTGAAATACCTGAACCGTCTTTCCGACTACCTGTTCATCGTGGCGCGCTGGATCACAAAGCTGCAGGGCGGAGCGGATGTGGAATGGAAGGCACGGGTGTAGAGGAGCAAAGCCAGAAGCCAGGATCCAAAAGCCAGGCTGAACAGCCGGAAGTCAAAATCCAAATTGGCTCGGTTGGAGCGTCGAAGGATGACGGCTGTGCATCCCCTTTGCCACCGCGGTTTCCATGCTGAGCGTGACAGGTTATCGTGCAAGAGCCGGGGATGAAACATTGACGAACGAAAACGTAGAGTTGCTTCAATTCTTCGTCACCGCCAGGTTTGTCGACGTTTGAACCTGACTGTTCAATCCTGGCTTTTAGCTTTTGGTTCCACGCTGCTACTCCTGCACCTTTCCATCCTTCATATGCACCACGCGGTCGCTCAATTGAGCGAGCTCTTCGTTATGTGTCACGATCAGGAAGGTTTGTGACAGCTGCTTGCGCAGGTCGAAGAACAGCTGGTGAAGCTCGCGGGCATTGGTGGAGTCGAGGTTGCCGGTGGGCTCGTCCGCAAAAACGATATCGGGATTGTTGATGAGGGCACGTGCAACCGCAACGCGCTGCTGCTCACCGCCAGACAGCTCACCCGGCTTATGATCCACGCGGTGGCCCAGTCCAAGAAGAGTGAGCAGCTCGGTGGCCCGTCGTTTCACCTCGCTGCGACGCGTGCCCTGGATCCATCCCGGGATGCAGACATTCTCCAATGCAGTAAACTCCGGGAGTAAGTGATGGAACTGGAACACGAAGCCAATGCGCCGGTTGCGGAAACGGGCGAGCTCGTTGACACTGAGTGTATCGGTGCGCCTTTTCTCGTACGGCTGCTTTGTGCGTACGACCTTGGTGCCCGACAGCGAATCGTGCCACCCGATGGGGCGGCGACCGAGGAAACTGATGCCTTCAAGAATGCTAAAGGGTAGGAAGCGCAGAATAGTGCGCCCGAAAAAAGCGCGTGCGGATGGCCGGTAGAGCCCCTCGCGGGCGATGATCTTGCTGCCCGTCATGAATTTGGCGGGCGTGCGACCGGTGAGCCATTCGAAGAAAAAATAATAGCCGAATGAAAGCGGGCAGAACAGGAGAGCGTTGGTTTGATCGGGCGCGGTAAGGTCAACGGGGTGACCCACCGCAGCAGCCACCAGCAGCATGAGGCCCCCGATCAGCAGCGTGTCAACAAGCAGGTGGACGAGCCGGGTGAAGCGGCCGGCAGGCGGCACGTCGGCAACGCGGGCGCTGGAGATCGCCATGCCGCTGATCGAAAGGTCGCCTTCGTCGGGACGATCAAGGGTGCTCAGGATGTGAAGGAGGGTAGATTTGCCCGAGCCGGAGGGCCCGACGATGGAGACGATCTCACCTTTTTCCATGGAAAAATCCACGCCCCGGAGCACTTCTACGGGACCATAACGCTTCCAGATATTGCTGCCAGTCAGGAGTGCCATTTCACATTCGATTGGCTCAAATATCTGCATTCCGGGCGTCCCGGCAAGCGCCCGCTGAACCACATTTGGAAAATTAGGGAATAAGCCTACATTTGCCGGAATTTCGGAAAGGCGGGACACGACTCGAAACCCGCGCCGCGACCCGATCCACAAACCAAACGCATTCAGTACCGCATAAAACGTAACCCATGTTCTGGACACTCGAATTAGCATCCTACCTGGAAGAAGCACCCTGGCCCGCCACAAAAGACGAATTGATCGACTACTCCATCCGTTCGGGCGCACCGATCGAGGTTGTGGAGAACCTGCAGGAACTCGAGGACGAAGGTGAAGTGTATGAAAGCATCGAAGACATCTGGCCCGACTACCCATCGCAGGAAGACTTTATGTTCAACGAAGACGAATATTAAAAAAGCCCCGCGAGGGGCTTTTTTAATATTCGGTTTTAGAATTTGGCGATTGCAGATTTATGGGCAGCTTGATGGTAGCAAGAGCTTGCAGGTTGCTGTTCCCACAAATTTGACATTTAATCCATGAAGGCACGATCAGCGCAGAGCGGCACCAGAGTGAACCCGCCGTTCTTCGCTTCTTGCGTGTACGGGCTCTTCACAAATCTGCAATCGCCGATCTGCAATCCTCTACCGGATTTTGAAATTTCGCTTCTCTTACTCTCCCATTCCAGCAACGATCGCCTCGCTCACGCCTGTGGTGCTGAAGCCCCCATCGTGAAACAGGTTCTGCATCGTGATGTAGCGCGACATATCGCTGAACAGGAAGGCGCAATAGTTGGCGCAGTCTTCCGCCGTTGCATTGCCAAGCGGGCTCATCTTCTCTGCATAGTCAACAAACGCATCGAAGCCCTTGACGCCGCTGCCCGCGGTCGTACGCGTGGGCGACTGTGAAACCGTATTGACACGGACCTTCCTCTTCACACCATAATGGTAGCCGAAGCTGCGGGCAATGCTTTCCAGAAGCGCCTTGGCATCCGCCATTTCATTGTAGTCCGGGAACACACGCTGTGCCGCGATATATGTCAGCGCAACGACGCTGCCCCAGTCATTGAGAGCGTCCATGTCCCATGCCGTACGAAGCACGCGGTGGAGGCTGGTTGCAGAGATATCGAGGGTCTTCTGGTTCCACTCGTAATTCATCTCGGTATAGTGCTTTCCCTTGCGAACGTTGATGCCCATGCCGATGGAGTGAAGCACGAAATCGATCTTGCCGCCGAAGTGTTCCTGTGATTCCTCGAACAGCTTCTTCAGGTCGTCCATATTCGTGACGTCGGCGCCGACAACCGGCGCATTGATCGCTTCAGCAAGCTTGTTGATCTCGCCCATACGAAGCGCAACGGGCGCATTGGACAGCACGATCTGCGCACCCTGCGCGTGACAGGTAACGGCCGTTTTCCAGGCAATAGATTTTTCGTCGAGAGCGCCGAAGATGATTCCTTTCTTACCGGCTAAGAGGTTCGTTGACATAAAAGATTGGTTTGGTATCCAGTGGCCCGCCGGCATTGCCCGGAGCGGCTGCACAAATATAAATGGTTCGATAAAAGAGCAGGCAAGAGTTTCTTTCGCTCAGGCGGTGCTCATGCAGCAAGCAACTGATACAATTTCAGCATGACCATAAGCCCGCCCACAAACAGGGCCCCGTGCGCGGCAAACAGCAGAAGAATGGAACCGGCCAGGCCCCACCAGGTATTGCTTTCCTGCACACGTGCGTTGAGATATACATGCACGCGAAACCCCGCAAGGACGCACCAGCCAAGGACGGCCACGGATAAAAGTATTTTGAGGATGGTGTCCATATCCGATTGCTTTCCACTGCGGAACAGGTGGCGTTCGCTTAGTTCATCACCATTTCGCGCGCATTCTCAAGCGCGGCCGCCGTCGGGCGCTCACCGCTCAGCATCTTGGCAATGGCAACAATGCGCTCGTCTGTGCTGAGAGGCCGTACGCCCGTGGTGACGGCGTCATTCTGAACAGCCTTGTACACAAGGAAGTGCTTGTCGCCCTTGCCCGCGATCTGGGGCTGGTGCGTGATGCAGATCACCTGGCGCGCAGCAGCGAGGTCTTTCAGTATGATTCCTACCTTCTTGGCCGCCTCCCCCGAGATGCCGTTATCGATCTCATCGAAGATCAGGGTCGGCAGGTTCATTGACGTCGCCACAAGCGATTTGATGCAAAGCATGAGACGACTCAGCTCACCGCCACTGGCTACTTTTCGCAGTGGCTGGAACTGGTTGCTCTTATTGGCATCGAAGAGGAACTCGATCGCATCCGCGCCATGTGAGGACAGCGGCGCTTTTTCGATCGACACTTTCAGGCGCGCGTTCGGCATACCCACCTGGGCGAGCATGCGGGCCACCTTCGTTTCCAGGGGTGCCACCTGTTTCTTTCGCGCAGCCGAGATCGTTGCGGCCGCTTCCTCTGCGCGGGCAAGCTTCTCAGCATAGTCTTTTTCCAGGGCCGCGATCTCGTCATCGATATTAAGAACGGCCTGAAGCCGATCGCCCAGCGAGGTCTTGATCGCCAGCAGCTCTGCGGTCGTCTTGACGCCGTGTTTCTTCAGCAGCTTATAGCCGAGGGACAGCCGCTCGTTGATGCGGTCGATCGCAGCAGCGTCGGACGAGATATGGCCGTTGATACGCTCCGTTTCATCGGCAATGTCCTGCAGCTCGATATAGGCCGACTCCAGGCGCTGCACGAGCGACGGCAGATCGCCATGAAGATCCTTGAATTGCTGGAGGCTGTTGCACAGCGATTTCAGTCCACGCACGACCGGCTCCTCGCCTTCCTCGAGGCTGTAATAGGCCTTGGTGAGCGCACTCTTGATGCCTTCGGCGTTTGTCTGGAGCTTCAGCTCGGTCTCGAGGTCTTCCAGCTCATTGTCGCTGAAGCCTGCCTCGTCGAGCTCGGTGAATTGAAACTGGTGGTAATCGAATTCTTTTGTGAACTGTGCCTTTTGTTCCTGGAGCGCCGTGAGCTGCCGGCGGACGGACTGTGCGCCCTCGTATTGCTTCCGGAAGGACTTCACAGCGGGACCGTTGCCGGCCAGGGCATCGAGCACCTCGCGCTGGAAATCGGTTTCACCAAGCTCGAGGGTATCGAATTGCTGGTGCAGGTCAACGAGAAGGTTGCTTAACTGGTTCAGCTGCGACAGGTTAACGGGTGTGTCGTTGACGAAGGCCCGCGACTTTCCATTGGGCGATATCTCGCGGCGCACCACGAGCTCGTCCTGAACGTCCAGCTCCTCCTCTTTTAAAAACGCGGTGACGTTCTCGTCGAGCAGCTCATTCCGGAAGATGCCTTCGATGATGCATTTCTTCTCGCGGTTGAGGAGGGCGCCGACATCTGCGCGCCGCCCGAGAATGAGACCAAGAGCGCCAACGATGATCGATTTACCCGCACCGGTCTCACCGGTGATGATGTTCAGGTGGGTGGAGAAATCGACTTCGAGCTCCTTGATGATGGCGTAGTTCTGGATGGATAATCTGGTCAGCATAATGGGATAACAAAATAACGCAAATCCAGCTGACGGCCCGGGTTAAAATCGAGAAAAATAAGAGAAATTCCCGCGCGTCTTCCAGTACGCTCATCCGGTCATAACGGGCATAAAAAAGCCCCGCCGGCCGGCAGGGCTCTCCGTCTGTTTTTATCTTATTTGATCTCGATGGAATCAACCAGCTCCGCGTCCACCAGGATACGGCCGCAGTTCTCGCAGACCATGACTTTCTTGCGTTGCTTGATCTCGCTTTGTTTTTGTGGCGGGATCGAATAGAAGCAGCCACCGCACGCATCGCGCTCTACCGGCACAACGGCCAGGCCGTTGCGGTAGTTCTTGCGGATCTTTTCATAGCTGGCCAGCAGGCGCTGGTCAACATGGCTGCGGGCTTCCTCGGCCTGCTTGTTGTACTGCCTCTCTTCTTTTTCCGTGGTGGCGATGATCTTCTCGAGCTCGCCCTTTTTGCCGTTCAGCACGCCTTCCTTGGCAGCAATGGCTTTCTTGGCTTTGTCGAGTGCCTGTGCTTTTTCAGCGATCTCCTCGTTGGCATCCTTGATATGCTTTTCAGCGAGCTTCACCTCGAGCTGCTGCATTTCGATCTCCTTATTGATCGCTTCGAACTCGCGGTTGTTCTTCACATTCTCGCTGTCCTTCTCGTATTTCTTCCCCAGTGCTTCGGCCGTCTGGATCGCTTCTTTCTTTTGCTCGATAAACTCGGTGATGCCGTTGATCTCCTCTTCGATGCGGAGCTGACGCGCATGGAGGCCCTGGATCTCGTCTTCGAGGTCGGCTACCTCTACGGGCAGCTCGCCCTTGAGGATGCGGATCTCGTCCAGTTTGGAATCAACCTTTTGAAGGCTGACGAGCGAGCTCAGTTTCTCTTCTACCGAATATTCTTTTGCTTGTGCCATGTTGCGTTTGTCGTTTGAAGTTACCCGTTTCCGGCCGAGCCCGCCCCGGTAAAGTACCGGACAGGGTTGGTATTGACAGCCGTTTTAAGGACGGCAAATGTAGGAAATTTTTCGGCGATTAGGTCATGAAGCAGGTCGATGGTGAATTGCTCGCTTTCGTAGTGGCCGATATCGGCGATCACCAGATTGCCGTTTGCATCGAAGAACTCGTGGTATTTGACGTCGGCCGTTATATAGATGTCGGCCCCTGCGGACGCGGCTTTGCCGATGAGGAAGGCGCCGGCTCCCCCGCAGACGGCCACTCTGCGGATCGGTTTTCCGCGCAGGGCCGTGTGCCGGATCAGGGGCAGGCAGAACGCGGCACGCAACCGCCCCAGGAAGGCCTCTTCAGACTCGGGACTTTCGAGCTCACCCACCAGCCCCGCCCCGATCCCGAAATGCGCGTTCTCCATGGTAAAGATGTCGTAGGCCACTTCCTCGTACGGATGCGCATCGACAAGTGCATTGACCACCTGCTGCTCGAGGTAAAACGGGTAAACGATCTCGATCTTGGTCTCGCGCTCCTGGTGCTGCTCGCCGACCTTTCCGACGTAGGGGTCGGCGCCCTCTTCGGCTTTGAACGTCCCCGTGCCTTCCGAGTTGAAGCTGCATTCCGCATACTTGCCAATATGGCCGGCGCCACCGGCGAACACGGCCGCCCGAACCTCCGCGGCTTTGTCAACCGGGGCGAAGGTGATCAGCCGCCGCAGCATCCGGCCCTTGGGTGCCAGCACTGTCCTGTTCACAAGCCCGAGGCGATCAGCAATGCGGGTATTGACGCCTTCGATGACGTTGTCCAGGTTGGTGTGGCAGGCATAGATGGCGATGTCGTTCTTGATCGCTTCGATGATGACCTGCTCGATATAGTTTTTCCCGTTGATCCGCTTGAGTCCCTTGAATACGATCGGATGGTGGGCGACGATGAGGTTGCAGCCTTTTTCAACTGCTTCCCGGACGACCTCGGGTGTTGTATCGAGGGCGCAGAGGACGCCGGTGCAGGTCCAGCCGGATTGCCCCGTGATGAGGCCGGCATTGTCATAGTCTTCCTGTAATTCCGGGGCGGCAAACACGTCAAGGGCGCCGATGATCTCGCGGATGCTCATGGCCGCAAAATACGATTTGCCTGCCGATTGCCCCCTTTTACCGAAAGACGGTCCGCCCCGAACCGCCCCTGCCCTAGTTTTGCCATTCGCCAATCCAATCCCATGAGCCAGCCATTTTTTTCTTATCTTGACTGTCCTTCAGCCGTACTCTCATTCACCAAAACGATCGACCATGCTTAAACGAACACGCGGCTACGTTCTTCTCACCTTGCTTGTCCTGACGGGCTTTGCCGGCCAGGTCTCAAACCAGACCATCAGCAGCAGGGAACGCCACGAGCTTGTGGCTGCCCTGAAAACCTCGCGCACCTCCCTCCTCGAAAGCCTTGACGGCTTGACCGATGCCCAGCTGGATTTTCGTCCGGGGTCCGGCACCCGGACCATCCGTGAATCCGCCTTTCTTCTCCGCGCCGCTCAAAAAGAGCTTGTGGCGGCGGTTGAAGCCAGCGGCGGACCGCGCCGATCCACCGCATCCTTATCGCTTGCCGAATTTCTGCGTTGCCATAACGGCCGTTTCGCCTGCCCGTCAAGCAAGGCGCCAGTAGCCAACCAGCTGAAAGAAACGGAAAGCTTCCTGATCAAATACGCCCGCACCACCACGGAAGATCTGCATGCCCAGCCCGTTTCCACGTCGGCGGGCACCATCGACGGGTACCATGCCCTTCTTCGGCTGCCTGAAATGACGCGCCAGTGTGTGGCGTCGATTCGCGCCGTGAAGGCCCACCCCGGGTTTCCGAGAGAGCTGTAATTTTTTATTGACGATTTTAGATTTGTGGGAACTCTGACCGACGCTTGCGGCTATCACCCCGCAGGGACCTGAAACCTGCTCCATCTACCTGGTTGCCGAAGATTGCCAAACTGGCCTGTCATCCCACGCTCTCCGTCATGGCGAGGCACGAAGCCATCTCCTGCACCTCGAGGGCCTGTTCCACGCAAATCTCCAAGCTTCGCAAGCAAAGCAGAACGTAAAAGAAAAGACACTCCTTTTGCCTTTTTAAGCTTTGTTTCTTTCGGTGACACCCGCCGGAACCCCTTTTGACACCAGCGGGACGCTGTTTTGACAGCAGCGGGACGGCATCCGACAGCAGCGGGACGGCATCTGACAGTGCCGGGACGGTCAGTGACAGCCGCGGAATTGCCAATGACAGCGTCGGGACGCCCGTCGACATCAGCGGAACAGCCAATGACAGCGGCGGGACGCCCATTCACAGCAACGGAATTGCCATCTACACACGCGGAATGGTCATCTACACGCGCGGAATTGCTCTTGTTTCACGCAATCCCTCTTTGTGCTCCTTCGCGCCTTTCCGTCTTCGTGGCCCAAACTGTCTCAAAGCGTACGTTTCGGGTCCCTTCGGGATGACAGCCCGGGGGGTTGCCTTGTGAGGGAAAGGTGCTGACATGCGTCAGCATGACAGGCTGGAGGTGCACGGGCTCCCTCGCTGAGCGCTCGGGATGACAATCCGAAAGTGCAGTCTCTCCACAAATCTAAAATCGTCAATCTAAAATCGTAAATCCCTTTGTGCTCCTTCGCGCTCTTCCTGCCTTCGTGGTTCAAATTCTCCTCAATCTGAAATCTAAAATTCCCCTGGCCTATCTTCGCGGCGCAAAAAACAAATACAATGAGCAACAGGACATTTACCATGATCAAGCCGGATGCAATGAAGAACGGGCATGCCGGCGCCATTTTAGATAAAATCATCAAGGCCGGCTTCCGCGTCGTTGCCCTGAAGCAGACGAAGCTTTCCCTGGACCGGGCCGGGGAGTTCTACGCTGTGCACAAAGAGCGCCCGTTCTACGGCGAGCTGACGCAGTTCATGAGCAGTGGCCTGATCATCGCGGCCATCCTCGAGAAGGACAACGCCGTGGCCGATTTCCGCACGCTGATCGGCGCCACTGACCCATCGAAGGCAGATGAGGGCACCATCCGCAAGCAATTCGCAACATCTCTCGGTGAGAATGCCGTTCACGGCAGCGACAGCGACGAGAACGCGAAGATCGAAGGCGACTTCTTCTTCTCCGGGCTGGAGCAGTTCTAAGAATACCTATTTCACGCAAAGGCGCGAAGGAGCAAAAGAGGGCAACAGCCTTCTGCGCTCCTCTGCGCCTTTGCTTTTAACATCGCAATGTGGAGGGAAAATTGAACCAGGAAGAGCGAGCAGCTAAATCTGTTCTTCGCTGTTCCTTTGCATCTTTGCGTGACAGCCAGCTCCCTGCGCCGTAAACGACCCTCTCACCACTGACCACTCACCATTCAGCCCCTCACAGGTTCTTCTCCAGCTTCTTCAGCATATTGTTCTCCACCGGCTCAACTGTGTAGCCGGCCTTGCGTAGCAGGCTGATCACGCCCCGGTCACCGGGAAGGTGACCCGCACCGACAGCAACAACAAGGGAGCGGCCCTGCATGAGCGCGGGGAGCTGCGTGGCCCACTTTGAGTTCCGGTTATACAGCAGGATATCCATGAAGTTGGCAATGCCCATATCGTCCTTGAGCGTAATGGCCTCCAGTTTTTTCAGGTCCTGCCCCAAGTAGGCCGAGGTGAGCTCCTCGTAGTCCTTGCGGCCGTCGGTCTTGCCATAATTCTTGACATATTTAACAAGCTGGTTGGCTTGTATGCGGTACGGAATGCTGTCGAAGATGCTCATCTGGAAGGCGATGGTTTCCAAACCGCGGATCTTCTTGCCCACCGTTTTTGCGTTGTCCATGATCAGCTGTTCCATCGCCACCGGGTTCGGGCACTCCATATCCGTTTCCATGATGGCCGAGGCGGCAAGCATCGGCTTGTATTTTTCGAGCATCGAAAAGGGAATAGGCGTCCCCTGCTGGCTGAAGAAATTGCGGACGGACGTGTACTCCTCGGCGGTCAGCAGGTCCTGGAGGGTGGTGTCCCCATTCATCTTCATCTTGTTCATGACCCCCATCAGCTCTTCCATGTTGTCCATGTCGATCTCGAGATACACCTGGTCGCTGCCGGCGATGGCGGCTTTCAGGCTGTCGCTCAGGTCGAGCTGCGTTGCGCAGAGCATGTGGATGGTACCAAACAGGTAAGAAGGCTTTTGAAGGCCGTTGCCGGAAATGCGCCAGAGGAGGGTATTGCTTTCTGCCGGTTTTTGCTGGGCGAATCCGGCCAGGCTGGCAAGCGCGACCGCTGCACAAAAAAGTGCTTTTTTCATGTTGATGCTTTTGATAGGTTTTGTGCCGCCGCTGTCGGAAGCTACCTATCTCAAAACAATCGGCATGCCGAAAGCCGGAACCACAAAGACTTCATAAGCGCAACGGAGCACTCAGAGAATTTACGATTTTAGATTGACGATTTTAAATTGAACAGCCGTGTCCACCACCATTCACTATTGACTATTCACTATTCACTATTCACCACTCACCCCTCACGACTCACTATTCACTATTCACCCCTCCTCACCATCCCACCACCGCTTCTCTCCCATACAGCTGCTCACGGTACTTGTGGGACGGTGACGGCAGGAACGGCCCGATGCCCAGGCTCTCCCACTTTTCGTCGACCACTCGGATGGTATCGTCATCGGCCACAATGATATTGGGCCAGTCGCGCTGGAAATTGTCATGCTGCGCCGTTTTGCGCGTACCGTCGAGACCCATGCAGGAAAAGGTTTTGCCGGGATGGATCAGGGCGGGCCGCTGGACAAGGCTCGAGTCGCGTTTCGGGTCGAGGTTGTTGCAAAAGCGCCAAAGTGCAACCGGCAGATCGGTCGCATCGACGTTCCCTTCCACATAGAGGATGAGCTTGACGCCTTCCACTTCAACGGAGTTGCAAAGCTGCTGGTGCAGCTCGCGCACATGCCCGCGGCGGTTCTTTTCCACGGCCACGAGCAGCACGGGGATGCCCTTTTCGAGCAGCGCTGTGTTGACGCTGCGGATTTCGGGGAACGATTGAAACAGTCCCGCTCCCACCCGTACGTCTTTCACCTCGAGCGTATTGTCCTCTTTTTCCTCGTCGTGCTTGCGGGTGCCGTCAATGCACATTTTCCCGCCGAAGCCAAGCTTGCTGCAGCTGTGGTCCAGGACGTCCATCGGCCCTTGTGAAAAATAGAGATCGGTAGCGGGGTTGAGATTGCCCAGGACGTATCGCGCAAGCGCTTCATAGTCCTGGATCACCGCACCTTCGTCGGCAAGCACGAGGATCTTATTGAACATCATCTGGCCGGCGCCCCACATGGCATTCATCACCTTCTGTCCCTGGCCTGCATAATCCTTCCGGATCTGCGCAATGACGAGGTTGTGAAAGACGCCTTCCACGGGCATGTCCATGTCAAGGATCTCGGGGATCATGGTCATTTTCATGGGAGCGAGAAAGATGCGCTCCGTGGCTTTGCCCAGCCAGGCATCTTCCTGCGGAGGAATGCCGACAATGGTGGCCGGGTACACCGCATTTTTGCGGTGGGTGATGGCCGTTATATGGAAGCGCGGGTAAAAATCGGGCAGGGAATAATAGCCCGTATGGTCGCCAAAGGGACCTTCCCAGATCAGTTCGTCCGACGGATCGACATAGCCTTCAATGACAAAGTCCGCATCGGCCGGAACCTCGATGTCAGGCTGTGTAATGCATTTGACAAGCTCCACTTTCTTTTTCCGGAGGAAGCCGGCCAGCATGTACTCGTCGACGTTATCGGGCAACGGCGCCGTAGCCGAGTACGCGTACACCGGATCGCCGCCAAGCGCGACGGCCACCGGCATGCGCTTGCCGAGCTTTTTGTATTCATTGAAGTGGCGGGCAGACACCTTGTGCTTGTGCCAGTGCATTCCCGTCAGTGCGGGTCCAAATACCTGCATGCGGTACATACCGACGTTCCGGGTGCCGGAGCCGGGATCTTTTGTATGGATCACGGGGAGTGTCACGAAAGGTCCTCCATCCTTCGGCCAGCAGGTAATGACCGGGAGCTTTGTAATGTCCGGGTTTTCAGTAATGACAACCTGCTGGCAATCGCCGCGGCCCGACCGCACCCTGGGCATCCAGCTGGCAAACTCGCCAAGCATCGGAAGCATCTTCAGCTTCTCGATGATGCCGTCTTTTGGCGCCGAAAGGAGGTGGAACAGGTGCTCGATCTCTTTGGTCACATCGTCCAGCTTCCCCACCCCGAGGGCAAGGCACATGCGCCGCTCGCTGCCGTATGCGTTCATGAGCACTGGAAAGGGATAGCCGGTATTTTCGAAGAGGAGGGCCTTACCGCCGCCAGGCGTTTTTGAGACGCGGTCCGTGATCTCGGCGATCTCGAGCTTCGGGTTGACATATTCGGTGATGCGGAGCAGCTCACCTTCCTTCTCCAATACGTCGATGAACTGCTGCAGGTTTTTGTATGCCATGGTGTGCAAAAGTAGGAACCGATAGACGAGGAAAATGTTGTCGAAACGTGGAAAATAGGAAAGCAGTGAACCACTAAGCCAGCAAGGGCGCGGAGCGTGCTTTTCGATTGTACAGCCGGAAAGGCAAGGCAGCGCAAACAAAAAGACAACAGCAACTGGAAGGAAACGCGAACGGATGAACGACCCATTCACCATTCACCATTCACCATTCACCATTCTCTCGCCCCCCTCACAGCCCCACCCGCGGGCAGCCAAGGCCGCGTCTCCCGGCCCGCCCGGCGAAAGTCTTCCCTTCGCCGCTCCCGAGCCGGAACGCCAGGTGGACACCCGTAAAATAATAAATGTCCTTGCGGTTGGCCCCGCCACGCTGGTAGCCTTTTTGGGGGTAAGCCGGGTCACCACCCGCCACCTCATCGCCCCGGTAAGCAAAGTCGACCGCCTGCCGGCCCCGTGCGGCCAGGAGGTCCGCCGCGTCGACATAATCCGTGCTCACATCGTCGATATAATCCGTGAAGGTCTTGCGGATCCCGGCTTCCAGGCCAACCGCGATCCGGTCGCTCACGGCAAAGCGCACCCCCGCGCCAAACGGAATGGCGAGCTGTCCAAGCGCGTAGAGCTTCCGGGCCGGGTATTGCGCCAGGCCCTGTCCTTCCGTGCTCAGGGGCTTGAGGTAAACCGTTTGCCCGGCACTGTCCTGGGCAAACGGATTGAAGTGGAACCAGGCAAGCCCACCGAAAACATACGGCACAAGCCTCACTTCATCGGCATTGAAAATATGGTAGACACCCACCAGGCTGAACTCGTTGATCTTCGTTTCAAAGCTCAGATTCCGCAGGCGCAGGTATTCCTTCGAATTGTATTTGTCGCTGCCCTCAAGCGCGGCATGGGTATAGCCGGCGCGGAGGGAGAAACGGCTGGACAGGTCATAGCTTCCCGTAAGGCCGATGGCAAGCCTGGTGAATCGACCAACGAACGCGCCGCCGACAAGGTCGCCCTGGTAATTGCTCGTGCCGGCAAAGAGACCCAACTGGACGGGGGACTGTGAATAAGAAAGGTGAAAAGAGAACAGGAATGTTACCAGAAACAGGATCCGGGTAGGTCGCATGAAGGTGTTTTGCGACGACTTGGCAAATTTTGTACCGATTGGAACCTGAATCCGGCAGTCGGCGGAAATAAAATCACCGGGCAACATCAGTGAAACGCTGACGCCCGCCCCTGGACTGCAACACAGCATTTTCGGATTCAGAAGATCTTTGCAGCTAGAAGATCGACGGGCAGCGCTGGATGCGCCGGCCAGGCTTTCCCCGGCGGATCGAAGCGATCTTGCTCTTCACCGCGGACATCCGGACCTCGAGTGTCACCCCAAAGAAATAATACCAGTCGTTCTCCGTCGGTGTGCCCCGCTGCTCGCCTGCTGCCGGGTAATGGCTGTCCGCATCGATCTCATCGCCCCGAAAGGCCATGTCGGCCGCTACCGGCCCTCGTGCGGCCAGCAACTCCTGGCGGTCGACATAGGAAGAGCTCACGTCATCGATATAATCTGTAAAGGTCTTGCGCTGGCTCAGCTCCCAGCCGATCGTCACGGACGGACTCAGCTCAAACTTGACACCACCGGCCATGCACAGTGCGTACTGCGTCAGGGCATAAGGCGTGCGCCCCGGGTAGGCTTCCAGTCCCTGTCCTTCGGTGCCCAGCGGTTGCAGGTACACCTTGCTGCCATCCCGGTCACGCGCCCAGGGGTTGACATGGAAAACCGCCGCGCCGGCAAACACGTACGGCGCAAAACGCGCCTTCTCCCGGTTGAAAAAGTAAAGCTCGAGTCCCGCGTATGCTTCTTTCAAGCTGGTTTGGAACGACAGGTTCCGGGGTACGAGATAGCCCCTGTTGTTCCGGTCCGCGGCCTCAAGCGCCCCGACACCGGCACCCGCCCGCAGGCTGACCCTGTTGTGCAGTGGCTTCACAACGTAAAAAGAAAGATAGGGATGCGATTGACTGAACGTAAAGCTGTTTGGCTTCAGGTCGCCCTCATAGTTCACGAAGCCTGCCGAAACGCCGATCGATGGCGCTTTTGAGAAC
>JAQBNP010000096.1 GCA_028288515.1 Flaviaestuariibacter sp.
TTTTTCGTTGCCGATCTTGCGGTAGATCTTCCATTTGCTGCTTACTTCAGACAAGGTGCTGCTGATGCTCGCAGGCACCTCGCTGGGACCGAGAAAAAGAACGCCACCGTTATTGAGGGCATACTGCAGCGTGGAAAAGACCTTCCGCTGCAGGATGCTGTTCATGTAGATCAGCATATTGCGGCAGGAAATAATGTCGTTCTTGATGAAGGGCGGATCCTTTAAAATATTGTGGCGCGCAAAAACGATCTGCTTGCGGATCTGCGGAATGATGACATAGTTATTGCCCTGGCGTTCGAAATAGCGATTGAGGATCTCTGGGTCAATGTCAGCGACAGAAGCTTCGGGATACATACCCCGCGATGCGGTCTCGACAGCGTCGATATCGAGGTCCGTTGCGAAGATCTTGACCTCAAGCGAACGGCTCACGCGACGCAGCTGCTCATTGATCAGGATAGCGATCGTGTATGCTTCCTGGCCGGTACTGCAGGCGGTGACCCATACCTTGATCACATCGCCGTCAGCTTTGCCCCGTACTACATCGGGGAGCACCTCGGTGGTGAAAATATCGAAGGCCGGACTGTCACGGAAAAACTTTGTTACGCCGATCAGGAACTCCTTGCCAAGGGTCTTGCATTCTTCCCCGCTGCCGCGCAGGAACTCCATGTACTCGGCAAATTTTTTCTTGCCCAGCTGGTTCATGCGCCGCATGATGCGCCGGATGATCGTCGGTGATTTGTAGTTATGGAAGTCGTAGCCGCAGTGCTTCTCGATCAACCGCATCACTTCAGGAAGTGCCGCTTCGTTGGGCCTGTGGTCGGGCGTCCGCCTGTTGGGCTTGTCGCGGATATAGTTGACGATCTCCTCGGGCATCGCTTCGGGGCTCAGGATGAAATCCGCATAACCCGCGGCGATGGCGCTGTTCGGCATGCCATCGAACTTGGCGCTGTATGGATCCTGAACGAGGATGAGGCCGCCACTCTGCTGGATAGCCTCAATGCCGCGCGTACCGTCCGTGCCGGTGCCGGAAAGGATCACAGCGATGGCCTTCGCTCCCTGGTCGTCGGCAAGGGTCTTGAGGAATGTATCGATCGCCGTATTCGGCGATTTTTCGAAATTCTTGGTGCTCAGCTGCAGGCGTCCGCCTTTTACCTTGAGGAGCTTGTCGTTTGGGATCACGTATACGCAGCCCTTCCGGAGCTCGGCATCATGCTGCGCTTCCAGCACATTCATGTTCGTGTGCTTCGAGACAAGCTCGACAAGAAGGCTTTTGTAATCGGAAGACAAATGCTGGATGATGACGAAACAGAAGTCACCCTCAGCGGGCATATTATCGAAAAATTCGTGGATAGCTTCCAGTCCGCCCGCGGAGGCTCCGATGGCGACGACATATAGTTCCTGTTGTTCCGTAGTGGTGGGTGCTGCAATTTCCATTAAACTGTTTGAGGCGACACGAATTTAAGAAATCCATTGAAAAAATTCGTCATGATTTATTCAACGTTTGCTGGACCACGAAACGGCGAAACTGTTCCGCGATCTCCGTCTCTTCAGGACGCCAGTCCAGGGATGTGTTCAAAACGGTTTGCTTCCACTGGCGAAACGAGTTGCGCGGATGGTACGCTTTGCGGTCCGGCTCAAACTGGATCGCTTCATTCGGATTTCCGCCCCAGGCCACGTCCTGAACGGCTTCCTGCCGAAAGGCGAGAATAAAATTTCCTTTCTCGGGCTGTATCGGCAGGGCCATCAGACCGCTTGCGGTCGTTGCGTAAGCATCGGCATGTTCATAAACACTGCTGAGGTTTGTCTGCACATAGAGGTTCGTGATGGCCTGCGACTGCAGCCAGTACACAAGGTCCCGAACGGCGCTGTCCTCTGGTGCAAGGCCCGATCTCACCACCCTGCCGTTGCTCACGACGCAGAGCCCATCGGCCCGCAACAGGGAGCGCAGCTCTTCGCCCTGGGACTGCAGTCCGCTCAACAGGTCACCATGGGTTGAGATATGCTCAACGATCTTTCGAAGCTGGCTATGCAGCGTTGCCTCGTAGGCGTGTGCGTCGGTGTTCTCTACGGCCGTGATCTTGGCCGAAATAATATGAGACAGCAACTCGAAGACGGCGCAGGTCTGATAGGAAAGAAAACGTGCCGTCCGGTGGTGACAGGCGATGAGCCCCCACAGCACGCCGTTCCGAAGAATGCGCGTCGACATCGAAGCGCCAAGCTTCATATTGCGCAGGTACTCGATATGCACGGCAGCCACACTCCGCAGGTTGCTGTTGGAGAGGTCGGTGAATGTGTGCGTTCGCGGGTTCAGGATCGGGTACACGCGAATCGGCGTATAGTTCACGTCGGGAATGAACCGATAGGGATTCGTGCGGTATAGCTCGCGGGCCTGCCGGGGAATATCGGACGCCGGGAATTTCAACCCGAAATAAGCATCCATCTCCGGCTCGCGCTCTTCGGCGATCACCTCACCGTTCCAGTCGCCGTCGAAGCGGTAGATCATCACTTTGTCGAAGCCCGAAAATGTCTTCAGCTCTCTCGCGATGATCGCGCACGCTTCTCCCGATGTCCGCGCGGACTCGATGGCGGCCATGGAAAATTTCAACTCCTGGTACAGCTCTACAAACGTTGCCTGCCTTCCTTCCACGGGCTCCATCTCGGCAATATAATAGTCAGCCTGCGCCTCGAAAAGCACGAGAAACTCGCATCCGTTCAGTGTGAGGCTGACCGGTATCTTGCCAGGCATTGGTTTTGTGAGTCGTTCCTGTACGCGGATGTATTGCTCAGGCGGAAGCAGTGACGAAAGTGTTCGACCAACGAGCGCCCTCGCTTCGATGCCCATGAGAGCTCCGGTATTCTCACTGCACTGCAGAACCGAAAAATCCGCGCGGCCGAGGATCAGGAGAACGCCATGCGGCTGAACCAGGTTTGTTTGATTGAGCGGTACTTTTCCGCAAAAGTCGGCGTCGGAATTTCGTCCGCCTACCGGGCCTGCAATCTGTGCTGAATCCACGTCCCGAATGTTTTAAAGGTTTGATTGGCAGCTTCGATCATCTCGGTCTGCCGGTCTTCCGCATCCCCGTAGCTCGTCAGCGCGAGCTGGAAGGAGGTCCACATGGTTCCCGTGGCGGGCCCGTACCCGGTAAAAAAGCTGAGCGCATTTTCGGGAATGCCTGGAAGGGCGCGGCGCACCATCTGGGCGATCGCGCGCCCTCCGAGTGTGGATCCTTCCATTACGTACAATGCCCCAAGGGCGGACGCTTCCGATGATATATCCGGAAGGTCGATGGCTTCGGGAAGGCTCAGCATCGGACCATGCAGCACGGCGAGGTCATCGCGCAGAAGAGTGGCTTTACGCCGGAGATGCCAGTCGGGAATTGGCCCTGTCGAGATCCAGGGAGCAATGGCACGTTCAAGAGGCGCGAAAAAACCATGGAATGCTGTCAGGATGGATGCATAGTCGTCGGCGTTTGCGATGGCCTGCAGGTGCGGCAGGAGAAGCGCCTCGAGTTGCGCATGCGGCTGCGCCGTTTGTTTTTTGAGCAAGGCCGTTACCGGTTCCTGCAGGTCAGGGTGAAACATCCACTAAAATTAGGCAGGGAACGGGAGATGCGATTCTGAAAATTTGAAAGCGCGATGGCTCTGCGCCTATCTTTGTTCGGATTGATTGCGATTATGACTATGCACACAGACAACACGCTGCGGACACTCGTTGAGAAAACAAATAACCTCCTGGACAAGATCAGGGAAGGAGGCGGAAAGAAAGCAGTAGCAAAACAAAAAGAGAAAGGAAAGCTCGTCGCACGCGAGCGCATTGCGTACCTGCTCGACAAGGGCACCGACTTCATCGAGATCGGGGCATTTGCCGGGTTTGATATGTATGCGGAGCAGGGCGGTTGTCCCGCCGGCGGTACGGTTGCGGGTCTGGGTTATGTGAACGGTCGTCAGTGCGTGATCGTCGCCAATGACCAGACCGTCAAGGCCGGTGCCTGGTTCCCGATCACCGGGAAGAAAAACCTGCGCATGCAGGAGATCGCCCTGCAGAACCACCTGCCGATCATTTATCTCGTCGATAGCGCTGGCGTTTACCTGCCGATGCAGGATGAAATCTTCCCGGATAAAGAGCATTTTGGCCGCATGTTTTATAACAATGCGCAAA
>JAQBNP010000190.1 GCA_028288515.1 Flaviaestuariibacter sp.
TTTGAGTTCAATTTGTCCCGGCGGCAGCGGCTTCTTGCGCTTGATCCGCACGATCGCATTCTTATCCAGCGAGCTCGCCATCCGCACCTCGAAGCGCTTCTTACCGTCGGAAACCACCATCAGCGCGGTGTTTGGCGGAATGGAGCCCAGGTTTTTTGCAAAAATAGCGATCTCGTTGATGGCTTTCGTTGTATCGAGCTTCAGCCCGAAATGGATCGAGCTTGCGCTGAGCATCCTGTTGAAGGTGAGAAGCTTGTCGTTCATGAACACGGAGATGGAGTCGCCATCGATCTCACCGTTGTCGTAAAAATCGACGGACACCGAATCGCCATCGACCTCGATCTCCTGGCTGACAACGTTCTGCCGCTGCTTGTACTCATTGTTCACCACGTAGTTGACAACGGGTCGCTGCTGCACGGTTACCGCGGTGAGCGTGTCGTAGCCGGAGGGCCGCCATACCTGGTGCGTTTCCTTATAGAGCCGCAGGGCAGTGAGGACAGAGTCCTGGTTGCCGGCATCCTTGTTGAGCGACATGTTGAATGTGATCTCCGGGCAGGTGTTTCGATAAGCGCCCTTGCTGACGAAGCTTCCTTTCAGGTCGGAACCGACTTGCGAAACCTTCAGCTGTCCGACGAAATCCATCGGGCAGTCAACCTCCATATTCAGCGCGGAACCGAAATAGGTGACCGGAATATTCGGCAGGGTCACCATCCGCGTGGTTGCGTTATAGGTGCCGTTGATCTTGAACGACCGGAACGTATTCTTGAAATAATAATTGACGATGCCCTGTACGGACGAGCCGTTCTGCTTCACGATCAGCTCGAACAGGTAATTGTTCGCGCTGCCTCCATTGGGCACATTGCCCGACCCGTACCAGTAGCCGGTGACGGTTTGCGCGGCGCCGCTCACTGATGCCAGGACCGTAAGCGCCAACAACAATTTTTTCATAATGCAAATAACGGTGAAACCCGTGTTTTATTTGATGTAGCGTTTGAGGTCGCGGTCCGCATCGCGGTTCTTGATCGTCTCGCGCTTGTCGTGAAGCTTCTTTCCTTTGGCAAGGCCAATCTCCATTTTGAACAGGCGGTTCTCCGTCTCGAAGATGCGGAGCGGAACGATCGTGTAGCCCTTCTCTTTCATCTTGCCCTGCCATTTTTTCAGCTCGCGCTTGCTCAGAAGCAGCTTGCGGTCGCGAACGGGATCATGGTTGTTGTCGGTACCGTGCGAGTACTCGGCGATGTGGAGCGATTTGATCCAGAGCTCACCATCCTGGTAGAGGCAGTAGCTGTCGTTGAAGCTGCATTTGCCCGCGCGCAGGGACTTCACCTCGGTGCCGAGCAGGGCGATGCCCGCCGTGTATTTATCGTCGATGAAGAATTCGAAATAGGCCTGGCGGTTCTTGATTTCCATCTGGTGTTCGCGGTCCGGATCGGCCGGTGGGAGGGTTAGTTTTTAAACAGGGTGAGCACCGTTGCCAGCTTGCTCTTGAGCTCTTTGCGGGCCACGATGAAATCGAGGAAGCCATGCTCGAGCAGGAACTCGCTGCGCTGGAAGCCTTCGGGAAGGTCTTTCTTGATGGTTTCCTTGATGACACGCGGTCCGGCAAAGCCGATGAGCGCCCCGGGCTCGGCAATGTTAAGGTCGCCGAGCATGCCGAAGGACGCCGAAATGCCGCCAAAGGTCGGGTCTGTGAGAAGCGAGATATAGGGAAGCTTTGCGTCGGAAAGCTGGGAAAGCTTGCCGCTCGTTTTGGCAAGCTGCATCAGTGAGAACGCGCTTTCCATCATGCGGGCCCCGCCACTCTTGCTGATGACCATGAACGGCAGGCGGTGCTTCAGGCAATGGTCCACAGCGCGGCTGAACTTCTCACCCATAACGCTGCCGAGGGATCCGCCGATGAACTCGAAATCCATGCAGGCAATAACGATCTCGTTCCCGTCCACGCTGCCGACGGCGACGCGCATCGAATCCTTGAGGTCGGTCTTGGACCAGGTTTCTTCGAGACGCTTCTGGTAGGGCTTCAGGTCGGTGAAGCCAAGAAAGTCTTTGGAGATGATATTGCTGAAGAGCTCTTCGTATTGTTTTCCGTCGAAGATGATCTCGTAGTATTCGTTGCTGCCGATGCGGTGGTGAAAGGTGCATTTGGGACACACGAAGAGCTCTTCGCGGAGGTCGTTGACGGTGGCGATATGATTGCACTCCGGGCACTTGCTCCAGAGTCCTTCCGGTGTTTCTTTTTTCTCCGAGGAGGGCGTGGTAATGCCTTTCTTGAGGCGCTTAAACCAACTGCTCTTCGTTTCCTCTGTTTTTCCTTCTTCGCCGGCAAGGTTGGCGTCAAAGTCTTCTATTTGTTTTGACATACCCACAATTTGGTTCGCCACAAATATAGAAGAAAGTTGATGGCCGGCGGCTCATTGGCGGCCGCAACAGGCGACGAGCCAGTCACGGATGTGTTCGTCTGGCATGGGCTTTGCCCCATGTTAGACGGATGCATGTCTTCTCGTATAGGAGATCTGACAAGCGTCCAGATTCATTGACAGGTCTTACGACACGTCATTGAAAAACCGGGGGGCCACTTGAAACGTGGCCCCTTTCAGTTTCCTAGCAGCGGGCCATTTTTTTCTTCTTCCCGATCGTCCCCCGAGCGGCTACCTTTTGAATGTAGCCCGGCGCGTCGGGTACTTTGCACGCCGTTCCGTTCAGGTCGACGCTGATCTTCCCCAGCCTTTTCCCAACCTGCATCGCCTCGGTGCTGAGCGGCGCCACGTAGCAACCAACCGCGATCACGAACCCGTTCATCACGTACCGCACCCGGTTCTGCGCGGTGCCGATGCCGTGCTCGACCCTGTCAAGAAGTCCCCGCAATGCGGCTATATCGAGGACATCGTCCGGAACCAGCGAGACGACGCTCGACAGGGTCGACCATCCAACGGCCTGCGTGCCCGGGTCGCTGGCATCGATCCATTCGGTGCCAAGTGCCCAGCCATGCCTGCTTTCGGCCGCCACCCAGGGGATGGTATACTCCAGGATCATAGCGCTGCGCGTTGTCCTCAGCCAGTGGCGGAGATCGTCTGCAGTGATCTGCTTTTCGTCGGCGATCAACCCGGCGAGATAGCGCGCATCGGTATTGCCCGTATCGAAGAGCTCGAGCGAGAGGGCATGGTTCTTCTTCAGCTTTTTCTGGATGGTCTTCAGGTCGCCGATCTTCACGCCGAAGGAGTGCTCCACGTTGCCGTGGTTTTCAAAGAGGCGCTTCACGCTGGCGCTGCCCATGGAGCGAAGGGCGTCCATGATCTCGGGAGTGGTCATTGCAGTTGGTTAAGACACCAAGGTAAGGAATCGACATAAAAAAACCCGCCGGGGCGGGTTGACCATTAGCGATGCTTCTTTGGCTTGTTGTTCCGCACATCCTTCGCGTTGTGCGTCACGTCATTGCCTTTCGTATCCTGCTCCTCGTTGGAGCGGCTGTCAAGGTCGTCGCGCACGTCGGGACGCGGGCGGTGACTCATGAACTGCTTGCTCTGCATATTGTTTTGACCTCTTGCTCCTTTCATAACTCACAATTTGACCCAACTGTCAGAAAAACCGTACCAGTTTTTAAGAGCGCGCGATCATGAGCCGGGCAGCCTCCAGGCCCGTGTGCAGCGCCGCCTCAACAGTGCCGATGGACGGCCCGGTGTATAACCCTTCGCCCGCAAAAAAGAGCGTATCGTCAACCGGCTCGCGAAGCGCCTGCTGGGCTTCCGCGCCTTGAACGACCTCGTATGAATAAGCGCCGTTCGTAAAGGGCCTTTCGATCCAGGATGCCACAACGGAGGACGCGAGTATCGGCCTGATGCGCGCCGCTTCACAACCGAAAATATGTGCCAGCGACTGCAGCGCTTCCTCGGTGATGTTGTCATCGCTCATATCTCGGAAAGCCAGTGCCGGCGGGCCTCCGCACCATCCTGTCAGCATGGCGTCCTCGGCAGGCAACTGCGTCCACCATGTCGGGATGCGCTCATTGCTGAAGAAGAAGCCCGCCTTTGAAACATCCTGTCCGCCAGTCCAGTCAGGGTCGGCCCAGAACCGATTGCGAAAGCGCAGGATGACCTTGATCACCGGGCCGAAGCCAAGGGTCATGAGCGCTGCCCGCTGTGGAATTTCGGGATGAAAGCCGATATCGCCGCGCTGTAGCGCACCTACCGGTACTGTACAGAGAACCTGTGCGGCTTCAAAGGTCTTCCCTGATGTGTAGACAACGGCCCGCCCCTTTGTCCGTTCAACGGATGCAACAGCGGCGGACAAGGCGAAGAAGCAGCCGGTTTCCAGGCACTTGTCCTGCAGGTAATCGACCAGGCGTCCGTACCCGCCGGTCACGCGGTACTGCGTCTCTTCATTTCCCGATAATTCACGGCACAGGGCCTTCGCCGAAGCCCTGTCCGGGTTGGCAGCATAATAACCCTGCACGTAGTTGAGGAGCGAGGTGCGCAGGTCGTGGTGTCGCTCATCCCCGAACTGTTGGGAAACAAATCGTGAAACCGGGATGTCGCCGTCAAGCGCACGGCAGGCACGCAAGAGGAGCTGTGGGTCTTCGATAAAGTCACTGCTTTCTTCGAGCCTGCCGCCGGATGATCGCCACACGCGTCCCTCCACTTGGGTGACCGGGATGCCTGCTTTTTCAAGAAGGGACAGGGTGATGGGCAGCCTGCCATGGATGAATTCCGCGCCCCGCTCGATGGGAGGCGACCCACCACTACCAGGCACCGTGTCGATACGGCCGCCAATGCGGTCCGTGGCCTCAAGGACGGCGACCTTTCGGCCGGCCCGCCCGAGCTCCAGCGCGGCCATCAGCCCGGATGCGCCGGCGCCGATCACAATGGCGTCGAATCGTTGTTGCATGAGCGGTATTGCCTGCAAAAACCGGGCAGCGTCAGTCCGGCAGATAGTGGTGCAACCTGTAGCGGGCAGTATCGACGGCGATGCGGGCAGGGGAGAAGCGTCCTTTTTGAAAGAGGTGGACAGCCAGTGAATCCGACTCAGAGACGCTGGTGGAATCCTCAAGATCCTCGTCATGTTCCCGGGTGCGGCGAACAATGTCGGGAACGCCGTCACCGTTGAGGTCTTCAAGCCAGGCGTCGGTGACGAAATACCAGCCTTCATCGCCAAAAGAGTCTGCGAGGACCTCCACAGCATCGAAGCGTCTGGTCATTTTGTTCCAGAGCCCCAGGGCGATCGCCGACTCACTGTACTGGCTGGGAATGCGCAGCAGCAGGGCGGTCCAGGTTTTCGACCAAGGCATCCGGTTGAGGGCAAAATAATGGAACATGGTGTCGATGCCGGTCATGTTGAAACCTGTACGCCCCGCGCGGAGGAACCTGTAAAAAGAGGTGTCGATCTGCCGTCCTTCATACCGGTGGCCGCCGATGGTATCTGCCAACGGGTAGACGTGCAGGCCTGCGGCGGTCGTATCGGTAAACAAGGCGAGGAAGAGCGCAGCGCTATCGGTTTTGGGTGGAGCAGAGTGCGTATCATGCCCTGCCTTATGCCGGCAAGAAGCGAACAGCAGGGCGATGGCAACCGGGGCGGTCCATGTCTTCATGCCGCGAATATAAACAGCACGAAAATGCCTGCGTGTGCAGGCTTCTCCGGGATGGTCCATGCGTTACGAAAGGTCCGATCACGAACAACGCGGGTCAACATACCCGTTGCGCAACCTTTCGCCTCCTCAGGTCATGCGATCGTGATGCTCGTATCGAGGTACACGTCCTGGATTGCATTGAGCATTTTTACGCCGTCCTCAAACGGTCGCTGGAAGGCTTTGCGGCCGAGGATGAGGCCCATGCCGCCTGCGCGCTTGTTGATCACGGCTGTTGTGACGGCTTCCACGAGGTCGCTTTCGCCCTTGCTTTCTCCGCCGCTGTTGATCAGCCCGACGCGCCCGTTGTAGCAGTTCAGGACCTGGTAGCGGGTGAGGTCGATCGGGTGGTCGGATGTCAGCTTTTCATAGACAAGCTTGTGGGTCTTGCCGTGTTTCGTTGCGTTGTAGCCGCCATTGTTGGTCGGCAACTTTTGCTTGATGATGTCGGCCTGCAGCGTAACGCCGAGGTGGTTGGCCTGGCCCGTCATATCGGCGGATGTATGGTAGTCAACGCCATCGACCTTGAATGAATTATTGCGGAGGTAACACCACAGGATGGTGGCCATGCCCAGCTCGTGAGCACACTGGAATGCCTCGGCAACCTCGTTGAGCTGGCGTGCGCTTTCGGCACTGCCCCAATAGATGGTGGCCCCAACGGCCACAGCGCCCATATCCCAGGCGCTTTTGATGGTGCCGAACATGGTCTGGTCAAAGCGGTTCGGCATGCTCAGGAATTCATTGTGGTTGATCTTCACAACGAACGGGATCTTATGCGCATACTTCCGGCTCATCATGCCCAGCACGCCGTAGGTGGACGCCACCGCGTTGCAGCCGCCCTCCAGCGCAAGGCGGACGATACTTTCCGGATCGAAATAGGCCGGGTTAGGTGCGAAGGAAGCGCCGCCGCTGTGCTCGATGCCCTGGTCGACCGGGAAGATGCTGCAGTAGCCCGTGCCTCCGAGGCGCCCATGATTGAGGAGGGTTTGCATGCTGCGCAACACCTGGTTGCTGCGGTTGCTGTTGATCCATTGGTCGTCGACGTGGGTGGGAGAGGGCAGGTGGATGCTGCTTTTGTCGATCGTTGTGCACGTGTGATCCAGTAGATACTCTGCCTGGTCTCCCAGGACTTGGGTGATGGAAGGGTTCATATAGCAATCGATTTACGTGCGGCAAATATAATGCGGATGCGTCTGCCTCTTTGCCCGTTGGTGGTGTGGCGCCGTGCAAAAAAAGCCCCGCGGTTGCGGGGCTTTCATCAGGCGTTGCGGTTGATGCAGTTCAGGTCTTCAAAGGCGACCTCGAGACGCTTCGCGAAGCTTTCTTCAGCCTTGCGCAGCCACACCCGCGGGTCGTAGTATTTTTTATTCGGCTTATCCGCGCCTTCTGGATTTCCGAGCTGTCCTTGAAGGAAGGCCTCGTTCTTCGAATAAAAGCCGAGGATACCGTCCCAGAAGGCCCACTGAAGGTCGGTATCGATATTCATTTTGATGGCGCCATAGCCGATCGCTTCGCGGATCTGGTGCTGCGGTGACCCCGAGCCGCCATGGAAGACGAAGTAGACCGGTTTCTCGCCGGTGCCGTACTGCTCCTGGATATACGCCTGGCTGTTGTTGAGGATCTCCGGACGGAGTTCCACGTTGCCCGGACTGTACACGCCGTGCACATTGCCGAATGCCGCCGCGATCGTAAACAGGTTTCCCACTTCGCGCAGCTTCTCATACGCATGCGCGACTTCTTTCGGCTGCGTGTAAAGCTTTTCGTTTTCAACGCCGCTGTTGTCAACGCCGTCTTCTTCGCCGCCGGTCACCCCAAGCTCGATCTCGATGCCCATGCCGAGTGGCGCCATTCTTTGGTAATAGGCCACGGATGTTTCGATATTCTCTTCGAGAGGCTCTTCGGAAAGGTCGAGCATGTGCGAGCTGAACAGCGGCTGCCCTTTTTCAGCATGATAAGAAACGCCCGCATCAATGAGGCCGCTGATCCAGGGAAGCCACTTTTTGGAGGCGTGGTCGGTATGAAGCACGACCGGGACGCCATAGTGCCTGGCGACGTTGTGGATATGAAGGGCGCCGGAGATCGCCCCGGAAATATTTCCCTGCAGCTGGTCGTTCGGCATTCCCTTGCCCGCGATGAATTGGGCGCCGCCATTTGAGAACTGGATGATCACGGGGGAGTTGACCTTGGCCGCTGTTTCAAGCGTGGCGTTGATGCTGTTGGTGCCGATCGTGTTCACGGCGGGCAGGGCAAACTGGTTGTCTTTTGCGTCTTTGTAAAGGGCTTCCAGCTCGTCGCCAAAAAGAACCCCGGCTTTGTATTTCTTCATGTTTTTTTCTTTTGGACGTGTCGGTTTTATGATCCAAAAGCAAGCATCGTCCGATGGCTACGAAGATAAGGAAAGGAGGATTGCACATCGGCAGGGATCGCATTTCCGCTTTTCGACCGGTGTTCCGGATTTGAGAAACGAATGTCGCCAATCACAATCACCATTTACCGCTCAGCATTTCAGCCCGGCATCTTGCCGAGGTTCTTCTTGATGCGCGCCAGGTGGCTGCGCAGCGTGTGCCGGAGCGCCTCTTTGACGAGCTCTCCCATCGTGCGGCAGCGAAGAAAGGATGGGTTGTCGAAATGCTCGGCCAGCTGCTCCTTTAGCTGCGCGCGCTTCTCCGGCGTGGAGATATTATCGCGTCCCATGATGTTGAGAAGATCCATGATCCGGTAGCGCTCGGCAGCAACGCGGTAAGCGATCAGCGTGCGCTCCTCGGCCTGGTACTGAGCGATGCTGTCCGGGTTGAGATGCTTCAGCGTAAGATCCACCAGTGGCCGGTTCTCCTTGAAGAATTGCGGCAGGTAGAGGCTCTTGCGTCCTTCATATGATTGTTGGTCGAAGTCGATCGCGCGGATGCGGTATTGATAGTCCTCGATGTCGGGCGTCACATTCACCACAAAATTGTAGCTGCGCATATCACCCAGCAGGCGAACAAAGCAGCGCTCATTGAACTTCACAAATTCTTTCGCAAGCCGGATGCGGTTGGTCTCGGGCAGGTCGAGGTGGTTGTTCACATACACATCGCCAGGGAGGCCCGGAATATGTTCTTCCACGAGTGTGCCGTTGCCCGTCAGGAACGTGATCCGGTTGGGAGACAGGATGTGCTCCAGCTCCAGGCCGTAGATGCGCGAAGCGTCCTCCCGCTTGATATAGTAGTGGTCATAGTTATCGTTGAACCGGTTGACGATGCGCACACGAAACGGGTTCGAGTTGCCAAACGTGCAGTAGTCGATGCAGGCAACGTCGAGGTGCTTTGTGAACGTGTAGTCGCCTTCGGTCTTCAGGATCGCGTAGGTGTTGATGAGGTTCTCGCGGAGCAGCTCCCAGTCGCGCATATCGTAGGATGCTTTTTCCCAGAGGGTGTCGCGGCCCTGCTTGTCCAACAGGGGTACACTGTAGGCGATGTTCACAAGGTCGTTGTACGATACCGGCAGGACCACCTCGCGGCCATGCGTGCGCAGGTAGTGGCGCAGCTCCTTATTGACAGGAAAGAAGGGTTTCTTGCGCGAGGGCTTGTCTGGTTCGGTATCCATGGTTTCGAAAATAGCGATATTGTCCTTTCAAAAACCGGTCCCTGCTCCGGCTCACAAAAGCCGGTTATCATTGACGCCGATGGAAAAAAGTCTTTCTCCCGTAGCCGTGATCGGGGCTGGTCGCGCCGGCCTCACCGCTGCTGACGAGCCGGTCCGGAAGGGGATCAGCGTGCGTGTCTACGAGGCATCGGGAGAAGTTGGCGCCATTGCCGCACAATGATAATTTGGGATGCAAGGTCGACATCCGCCCCCAGCGCTTTTTGGTTCCGACAAGACTGGCAATCGATTTTGGCAGGGCATCGTCGGCGCCGGCGCGCGCACGGTCAACGTGCTTGCGCCACCAGGCCGGCAAGTCTTTCGAAATAAGAAGGGGCTTTGAGGAGGCGGCTCCCATACCAGCTGAACATCTCTCCGTCGACAAGCACAACACGCGTTCCCGGCAGCTGCGCCTGCAGCTCGTCCACATGGATTTGCTTGAAAGGATAAGGCTCCGAAGACAGGAGCAGGACTTCGCATTGGGCGGCCGCCAGTTGCTCCGTGGTGACGACCGGGTAGCGGGACGAACCATGAAAGCAGTTGGTAAAGCCGGCGGCGTCGAGCATGGCATGAATGAATGTATCGCCGCCCGCCGTCATGTACGGATCCTTCCAGATCAGGTAGGCAGCGCGCGGCTTCGTCGGCGGAACAGGAAGCGTCGCGAAGCCCGTTTCAACGCCGGAGCGGATCGCTGCGGCTCGTTCTTCGGTGCCCGTCAGCCGGCCGACCTGTGTGATCATGTCCAGCGCGTCTTGCATCGTGTTGATATCGCTGACCCAGACCGGGCAGGTCGCGGACAGCGCCTCGATTTGCTCTTTCACATTTTCCTCTTTGTTGGCCAGGATCAGGTCGGGTTGCAATGCCGCGACCCTGTCGGCATGCACGTTCTTCGTCCCGCCCACGCGGGTCTTGCTGTGGAACCACTCATCGGGATGGATGCAGAACTTGGTAATGCCAATCACATCCGCATCGAGGCCGAGGTCGGCAAGAAGCTCGGTCTGCGAAGGGACCAGGGAAATGATGCGGCGGGGACGGCCAGTGATCTCCACAGCGCGCCCGGCCTGGTCGGTTACGACACTCATGGATGCAAAATAAGACCGGAACACGTGGTGTATGCAAATGAGCAAAGCCCCGGTGACCGGGGCTTTGCTGCAAGGTTTTGAAAAGACAGATGATTTTGGCACACTATCACCAGCCTCCCGCCACGAGAGTGGCATGGCAGGAGGCTCGGACCGTCATTTGGTTTTCAGGATAGGACGGATGGTGATACTCATCACTTCTTCAGGGTCGTTGGTTTTCACACAGGACCGGGATTTTTCGGTCTTCAATGGATATGGACTCTAAACGGGGCTTATCGCTTATTGGTCGGAAACCCGTGGGTTTTCAAGAATTGGATAAAAAAGAAGTTGGGCGACACCGGACTCTAGGTTTTTCGTGGATTGGATCTTGAAAACTTTTCAGTTTTGGTTCATTAGGATATTGGCGGCTTTTGGTTTTTCGGATACGTGGACATTGTTTTCGTATCGCTCAACTTCTGGTACAAATGTAGACGAGCTCCGTGTGCTGCGCAATTGTGAATTTGCCCGATTTTGCATCTGAGGTAATTACAGCGCGCATCGTAGTCTTACAGCAGAACGACCGGAGAACTACGAAACCTGCCGCCCGGGCTTTTACGAAAAAAGAAGTAGTTCTACCGCCCGGCGAACACGAGCCGGCATCGGCAGGCGCCAGAAAAGCGGCGATGGTAAAGGGTTTCGCGGGATCTCGTCCTTCGGTTTCGTCAGTAGACAAAGTACGCGCGCGCACCGGCGAGCCGTCAAAAAAAAGAGGTTTTACCCCTTTAGGTAAAACCTCTTAGCGCTCTTCGGGCGTAAATAGCAATGATCAGGCAAGCGCCTGGATGACGTCGTATTTCGTAACAATATGGTAGTTGCCGCTCTCGTCTTTTGCGAGCACAGCGCCATTCTCTTTATTGATCAGCGCGCCGATCTTTTCCACGGGCGTTTCCATTTCAACAAGCGGCAGCGCTTTCTCCATCACGCTCTCGATCTTTTCCGTCCGGATGTCCGGGTTGCCGAACACTTTTTGAAAGAGGCCGTTCTCACTGATCGAACCGATCATCTCGCCAGCCGGCGTCGCAACGGGGATATGCTCGATATCATATTTCTTCATCAGCTCCACTGCCTCCGCCACCGACTGTGTGGGCTCGATCGTGATGAGGCGCTGCTTGCCGCGGGCATTGACAACGTCCTTAAAGCTTTTCACTTCAAAGAAACCGCGCTCGGCCATCCACTGGTCATTGTAGATTTTGGCAACATAGCGGCTTCCGTGATCGCAGAGCAGAACCACAACCACATCGTCTTTCTTCAGCTTGTCCTTCAGTTGCATCAATCCCTGTAGCACGCTTCCGGAGCTGTATCCGCAGAACAGGCCTTCCTCTTTTGCGAGGCGGCGGGCCATCACCGCGCCGTCCTTATCCGTCACCTGCTCGAAGTGGTCGATGACGTCCATGTTGTAGTTGGCCGGTAGGAAGTCCTCGCCGAAACCCTCGGAAATATAGGGGTGCACTTCGTTCATGTCGATCTCGCCTGTGTGGAAATACTTTGTCAGCAGCGAGCCATAGACGTCGATCGCCCATACCTGGATATCCGGGTTCTTCTCTTTGAGGTACATGGCCGTGCCCGTGATGGTGCCGCCAGTGCCGGCCGTGGTCACAAAGTGCGTGATCTTGCCATCGGTCTGCTCCCAGATCTCGGGCCCTGTGGACTCATAGTGAGCCTGTCGGTTGGCGAGGTTATCGTACTGGTTCATGTGGAACGAGTTGGGGATCTCGCGGGCAAGGCGCGCCGAAACGGAATAATAGCTGCGCGGGTCTTCAGGGTCCACGTTGGTCGGGCACACAATGACCTCCGCACCGAAGGCGCGCAGGATATCCACTTTCGACTGTGATTGCTTATCGGTTGTGGCGAAAATGCATTTATAGCCTTTTACGATGGCTGCCATGGCCAGACCCAGGCCTGTGTTGCCGGATGTGCCTTCGATGATGGTGCCACCGGGCTTGAGTTTCCCAAGGCGCTCGGCTTCCTCCACCATCTTCAGGGCCATGCGGTCCTTCGTGGAGTTGCCGGGGTTAAAGTATTCCACCTTGGCAAGCACGGTGCAGGGCAGGTTCTTTGTCAGCTTATTAAGGCGGACGAGAGGCGTCTTGCCAATCGTTTCGAGAATATTATTCTTTACATCCATAGCCATCGTTTGGCCGCAAATGTACCATATCCGGGCTATAGGGATCGAGGGGCCGGAAAAACAGCAAGAAGCCATGCGGAATGGTCTGGCGGATCTTCGTCCGTCAGGTTTTTGAAGGCTGGTCTTTGATCCTCGCTCTTTCACGGGATAGCAACCGGTCCAGGAACATCAATCCAAGCACAACGTTGACCACAAGAAAGGCCGTAAGGAAGCCAGGGCCGGTAACCCGTGTGTAATCGATCGATTCAAGGTTCGAGGCAATGGGGCTTGCGGGTGCGTCCGACGACGCGGCGCCGGCAATGGCATACACGATGAGGCCGGCAAGCAGGGCCAGAAAGAACCCCCCGATGCCCCACACGACCCGCCGGTTAATGTACTGCCGGACTGCAGGCGCCACGGCGTTCCGCGCCACTTCTTCCATCACATTTTTGGTAAAGCGAAGGGATGGCTCTTCGGGCTCAGCCGCGAGCAGCAGGGCGTGAAGGGCCGCCATCTCCGCATAGGCAGCGCCCCATTCCGGGTCGGCAGCGATCAGCGCTTCAATGCGGGCCGCCTCGGTGTCCGGGCTTGCGCCATCCAGGTAGTCCCACAGTTGTTTTTCCCTTTGTTCGTCTTGCATGTTCCTGTTTTTGGCGTTATGTAAGATCCCGCACAGCGGCGGGAAAATAGGTTTCCATTTTCTCGCGGAGGCGGCCCCGGGCGCGGTGGAGCTTTACCTTGGCGTTGTTGGGCTCGATGCGGAGGATGGTCGCGATCTCATCGATGCTTTGCTCGCCCTGGTAATAAAGCGTTATAAGGCGGGCATCGTCTGGTGACAACAGCTTGATCGCGTCATGGACCAGCGCGGCCCTTGACTTTTGCTCGATACGATTCGCCGACAGGCCGCCCCCGAGCCGGTCAGCCAGTGCGTCCCCGCCATCCCCATCCAGCGATTCCACGTGCGGGCGCTTCTTCCGCAGGAAGGTCAGGCTGGTGGTTGCGGCGATCGTATAAAGCCAGGTGCTGAATTTGCTTTCGCCCTTGAAACCGGCCAGCGAGCGGAACGCCTTTACGAACACGTCCTGCGCGACCTCCTCGGCATCCTCGCGGTGGCGCACATAGCGCAGCACAAGCGTGAATACGAGCGCCTGGTAGCGTTTCACGAGCACGGCATAGGCCGATACGTCGCCCCGGAGGGTGCGCAGGATCAGCTCGCTGTCAGTTGGCTCGATTTGCATGGACATTTGATCAGACGACGAAGCAGTCGCCCTGGTTACAGCGAAAGGTACCCTTCATTTTCATGCGGCGGGCCCGCGGCGTGCACAATCGCCTGTGCGGACCGCTCCTCTCGACCGAATTCGTTTACCTTTGGCGCCCTGAATAAACGATTATGGCGGAAGAGAAATCACTGAATTTTATCGAGGAGATCATCGAGGAAGACCTGCGCGCCGGCAAATACAAGTCGATCGTCACGCGCTTCCCGCCGGAACCCAACGGCTACCTTCATATCGGCCATGCAACCGCCATCTGCCTCAACTTCGGATTGAGCAAAAAGTATGGCGGCTATACCAACCTGCGCTTCGACGATACGAACCCCGTTACCGAAGAAACCGAATACGTCGACTCGATCAAGGAAGACGTCAAGTGGCTGGGAGCAGAGTGGAAGAATGAGCTGTATGCGTCGGACTATTTCGAGCAGCTCTATCAGTTTGCGGTGACCCTCATCAAAAAAGGATATGCATATGTCGACGACCTGACGGCCGAAGAGATCGCCGCCACCAAAGGCTCCCATACTGAGCCGGGCTCGGACAGTCCGCACCGCAACCGGTCGGTAGAGGAGAACCTCCAGCTCTTCGCGGACATGCGCGCCGGCAGGTATGCCGACGGCGAAAAGGTGCTCCGCGCCCGTATCGACATGGCGCACCAGAACCTTCTCATGCGCGACCCTCTCATGTACCGCATCCGCCATGCGCACCATCACCGCACCGGCGATACCTGGTGCATCTACCCGATGTATGATTTCGCCCACGGGCAAAGCGACTCCATCGAGCACGTTACGCATTCGATCTGCACGCTGGAGTTTGTTCCCCACCGCGAGCTCTATGACTGGTTCATCGAGAAGCTCGAGATCTTTCCGTCACACCAATACGAATTTGCACGCCGCAACCTGACCTACACGGTCATGAGCAAGCGCAAGCTGAAGCAGCTCGTGGAAGAAAAACATGTCGATGGCTGGGACGATCCCCGCATGCCCACCATCAGCGGCATGCGGCGCCGTGGCTACACGCCGGAAGCCTTCCAGGATTTTTGCGACCGTGTCGGGATCGCCAAGCGCGAGAACCTCATCGACGTCGGGCTGCTGGAGTTCTGTGTGCGCGAGCACCTGAACAAGATCGCCCTACGCCGCATGGTGGTGTTCGATCCCCTGAAAGTGGTGATCACCAATTACGACAGGGAGAACGAGTTCCTGGAAGGAGAGAACAACCCGGAGGACGAGGATGGGGGGATGCGCGAGCTTCCCTTCGGCCGCGAGCTCTATATCGAGCAGGAAGACTTTATGGAGAACCCTCCGAAGAAATTCTTCCGCCTGTTCCCCGGCGGCATGGTTCGTCTCAAATTCGCTTACATCATTCGGTGCGACGAGGTTGTGAAGGACGACAGCGGCAAAGTGACCGAGCTGCGCTGCACCTATTTTCCCGAAAGCCGGAGTGGCCACGATACGTCGGGCATCCAGGTGAAGGGTACGCTCCACTGGGTGTCAGCTACCAACAATGTGACCGCCGAAGTACGCCTGTACGAGCGGCTGTTCAAAGTTGAAGATCCGTCAAGCGAGGAAGGAGATTTCAAGGACTATATCAACCCCGATTCGCTCCACACGGTAACGACGGCCTATGCCGAGCCGGCCCTGCGCAATGCCCGAATGGACGACCGCTTCCAGTTCCTGCGCAAGGGCTATTTCACACTCGACAACAAGGATACCTACCACCGCCTCGTGTTCAACCGCACGGTTGGCTTGAAAGACGCCTGGGGCAAAGAGCAGAAGAAATGACGAGAAGTAAATCGTGAGTGGGTCGCTTCGAGACCTGCTTACGCCGACATGACGAGGAACGAAGCCATCTCCTGCAACTTCTATGCTGTCATCCCGAGCGCTAAGCGAGGGAGCCCGGTCACCTCCAGTCTGTCATGGCGAGGAACGAAGCAATCTCCTGCTCCTCCAGCCTGTCATCCCGAGCGCCCCGCGAGGGAGCCCCTGCGCTACGCACGCTGTCCTGCTGACGCACGTGAGCACCTTTCCCTGGAAAGCACCCGCATCCTCCCCGGCTGTCATCCCGCAGGGACCCGAAACGTGCTCCATCAACCTGGTTGCCGAAGAAGGCCAAACAGGCCTGTCATCCTGTGCTTTCCGTCATGGCAAGGAACGAAGCCATCTCCTGCATCTCGAAGCCTGTTCCACGCAAATCGCCAAACTTCGCAAACAAAGCAGAACGTAAAAGAAAAGACACCCCTTTTGCCATTTTAAGCTTTGTTTCTTTCTGTAACACCCGCCG
>JAQBNP010000209.1 GCA_028288515.1 Flaviaestuariibacter sp.
CACGCGCTACCGCCACCAGCGGCAGCCAGTGGTTGGGAATAAGGGCGTGAACGAATGCCAATAAGACGGTGCCGGCGATGACAGTGAACATGAACAACCTGGTAAGCGAGGCGTGTGGAAAATGTAAAAATAAGGGGTCGGCCGGATTCTCAGCTGCCCACGGGGCGGCCTTCGCGGAGGAGGAGCTCGCAGGGCTTCAATCCCGTTTGTTTTTTGAATGCAGTCGAAAAATGCGAGATGGAAGAATAGCCAAGAAGCACGGAGACGTCGGTTACGCTCAGTCCTTTTTCATAAAGAAGGTACTTCGCGTGCTCCATGCGCTGGCCCTGGTAGAAATCGAAGATGGTGGTCCCGAACAATTCCTTGAAGCCCTTCTTGAGATAGCATTCATTGATGGCCACCTTGCGGCTTAATTCCTTGATCGTGATCGGCTCGCCGATATGCTGCAGCAGCACCTCGCGTGCCCGGCGGATCTTTTCCCGGTCATCGGCATTGGCCAGGAACCTGCACTCGAACGTTTCGGGCTCTTTCTCGCCGATCATACAGTTGAGGCTGTACACAAGCAGCATCTGCAGCTGTGCGTTCACGAAAATATTCTCAAGGCTGCCTGTGAAGCCGTGATTGAGCAGGCCTTCGAGAAGCGAGCGCGTCTTGTTGCAGAGCGGTACCGCCTTGGAGAACGACGTCGTATGACGGAAGGTGAGCAGGCGCTCGCTGATCGTTGCCGTTGTTGCCAGCGACCGAACGAACTGCGTCAGGAACGAAGGGGCAAAGCTAATGCTGATGGTATCGACACTGTCGAGACGCTCGGGACAGTTGCCGCGGGAATGCAGCGCGCAGGGATGGCAATCAACCCCGTTCCTGGGACAGTAGGCATTGCCTGCAATACAAAACTGGAGATGGAGGCCGTGGCCGGCGCCGTCGCCGTCATATTCATAATGCAGGAGCCCCATGTCATCCTGTGCCCAGCCACCGGGGCGGAGGAAGCGACGGATGGTGTATTGAAGCGCATCCGGGACCTGGCGCACTGTTTCGCTGATCAGGTCATAGCCCGTCGTTGATGTCAGGGGAAGCGTGCTTTTTATTGTCGGTTGCGGCATCTGCCGCGAAGGTACGGCAGGGCTGAAAGGCAGCTTGTCAATGAAGTGTAAACTCTTTGGCGTAAAGGAGATTTTCATACTTTCGCCGCATGCAATCGGAGAATAACTGTCCAGGATACCAACACACCCTGGCCGCCGAAGTTTCGGTCAATGGTGTCGGCATTCATTCGGGGCAACTGGTACAGATGCTGTTGAAGCCGGCCGATCAAAATACAGGGATCGTATTTCAACGGGTAGACCTGCCCGGGAAGCCAACGGTGAAGGCGGATGTGGACAATGTGGTGGAGACAACGCGCAGTACGACCATCGGTGTGGGCGAGGCCCGGATCAGCACGATCGAGCACCTCATGGCGGCCTTGTATGCCAACGGGGTGGACAATGTACTGATCGAGATCGATGCTGCCGAAGTACCCATTCTCGATGGCAGCGCGGCCCCGTTCGTGGAAGCGATCCAGCGCACTGGCCGCAAGCAGCAGGCCGCCCAGAAAGTCTATTATACGCTGCAGCACAATATCGTGTTCGTCGACGATGACAAGAAAGTGGAAATGGTCGCGATGCCTTACGACGGCTACCGCATCAATACGCTGATCGACTTTAACTCCGCGGTGTTGGGAACCCAGCATGCATCGTTGAAGAACATCGAAGAATTCAACGACCAGGTCGCCTCCTGCCGCACGTTCTGCTTCTTCCACGAGCTGGAATACCTCTTCGACAATAACCTGATCAAAGGCGGCAATAAGGACAACGCGATCGTTGTTGTCGACAAGCCCGTCACGGAAGAGCAGGCCGCCAAGCTCGGTAAGTATTTCGACGGCATCGCCGTGCCAACAGACACCGGCTACCTCAACAACGAAACGCTCCGGTTCGACAACGAGCCTGCTCGCCACAAGCTGCTGGATGTCATCGGCGACCTTGCGCTCGTCGGCATGCCATTCCGCGCCCACATCATCGCCAATAAGCCCGGTCACGCCACCAACGTGGCATTCGCAAAGAAGATTAAGGAGCATATCAAAAAGAACAAGCTGAAGGCCGATGTGCCTCCCTACGATATCGAAAAGCCACCGCTGTATGATGTCCATGCGATCGAGCGCATCCTGCCGCATCGCTACCCGTTCCTCATGGTTGACAAGATCATCGAGATGACACCCTCCTATGTCATTGGCATCAAGAACGTAACCTATAACGAGCCGTTCTTCCAGGGTCATTTTCCAGGCAACTGCGTGATGCCCGGCGTTCTCATGGTAGAAGCCCTGGCGCAGTGCGGTGGCATCCTCGCCATTCCTAAAGACAATCCCGACGACCAGTACGATACCTATTTCATCAAGATCGACAATTGCAAGTTCAAGCAAAAGGTGGTACCGGGCGATACGCTTCTTTTGAAGATGGAGCTGATGAATCCGGTACGCCGTGGCATTTGTGAAATGAAAGGAACTATTTTTGTCAATAACAAGATTGCGGTTGAAGCCGAGCTCGTTGCGCAAATTGTAAAAAGACCCAAGAAAGATGATTAGTCCTTTAGCACAGATACACCCGGATGCGAAGATTGGCAAGGACGTCACCATCGATGCCTTCTCGGTCATTTACGGCGATGTGGAGATCGGCGACGGGACGCATATCATGCCGCAGGTCACGATCTTCAGCGGCTCGCGCATCGGAAAACAATGCCAGGTGTTTCCGGGCGCCGTCATCGGTGCCGTGCCCCAGGACCTCAAATTCGTTGGCGAAGAAACCACTGTCGAGATCGGCGACCGCACCACCATCCGTGAGTGCGTCACGATCCACCGCGGAACGAAAGACCGCTACAAAACAAAGATCGGCTCGGACTGCCTCCTGATGGCATACGTACACGTGGCGCATGATTGCACGATCGGCAACCACGTCATTCTTGCAAACGCCGTACAGCTCGCCGGACATGTAACGATCGACGACTATGCGCGACTCGGCGGCCACTCGGGTGTACACCAGTTCATCCACATCGGCGCACACACGTATGTCGGCGCACAGATCCTGATCAGGAAAGATATCCCACCATACGTTAAAGCAGCACGCGATCCGCTGTCCTTCATCGGCGTCAATTCCGTCGGACTTACCCGCAGTGGCTACACGAAGGAGACCATTGACCAGATCTCGGCCATCTACCACATTTTGTTTGTCGAGAAGCATCCGATCAGCCGCGCCGTGGAATTGATCCGCACCAACCTCGCCGACTCCGATGTCCGCAAAGAGATCCTCGCTTTCATTGAAAATTCAAAGACCGGTATCATCAAGCGCTACTCAAAGAACGGGGATGAAGATTGAGCTGACCCGTGCCGGCAAGCGCTTTAACTACGACTGGATCTTCCGCAACCTTACCCTGCAATTTTCTTCGGGCACGTCTTATGCCATCACCGGTCCGAACGGGTCTGGTAAATCAACGCTCCTTGGCTGCATCGGCGGCCTCCTCCAACCAAGCGAGGGCGTCATTGCATTCTCCCGCAATGACGCCGAGATCGATGCCGGGCAAACCTTTCGCCTCATCTCCCTCTGCGCGCCCTACCTCGACGTCATCGAGGAGATGACGCTCACTGAATTCTTTGGCTTCCATCAATCATTCAAGCCCTTCCTCGCCGGCACCACCACGGATGGGATCATCGACTCAATTGGCCTCGGGGGCGCGCGCGAAAAGCAGATCCGCTATTTTTCCTCGGGCATGAAACAGCGCGTCAAGCTCGCGCAGGCAGTCTTTTCCGATACGCCCGTCCTCCTGCTCGATGAGCCCTGCTCGAACCTCGATACAGACGGCATCGCTCTCTACCAATCCCTGATCGAACGCTATGCCGGTGACCGTATCATTATTGTTTGCTCCAACGATCCCGTCGAATACCGGTTCTGCACAACCGTGCTTTCGATGGACAGCATCAAAGCCCGAACGGCATAAAAAAGCCTGCTTCGCAGCAGGCCCTTCCACTAAACCAATCACATTAATGCATCGCCTCGGACAGGTCGATCTTTTGCTTCGTCTTTCGCGCCCGCACAAACAGGACGAATGGAATGCAGATCAGGAACAGGATGCCCAAAGCCAGGAACGAATCCATATACGAGAGGACGGATGCCTGCTTCATGACCGAGCCTTCCAATGCTTTATAGGAAGCTTGCAGCGCCTGGTTGGGCGTCATGCCGGATGCAATGAATTTTTGCTGGATGCCTGCAAGACGCTGCGCGACCGCCGCATTATTGGGATCGAGATAGGACACCAGGTTGGCGCGGTGAACCTGGATATTCCGGGACAGGTAGGTCGTGATGAGAGCAATCCCGAACGAGCCCCCCAGCTGCCTCATCATGCCGGTGAATGCAGCGCCCTGGCCGATCTGCTGCCCTTTCAAGGTTGACAGCGACAGTGTGGTAATGGGAATGAACAGCATACCCATTCCGAGGCCGCGGAAGATGAGCATCCACGTGAAGTTCTCCTTGCCCGTGTCCGGCGTCAGGATCTTGTAGGCCCAGAAGCTGTAGACAAAAAAGACAAGCATGCCCAGCGCAACGAGGTACTGCTGCTTCACACCACGCTGCAGCATCTGCCCGATGATGGGCATCATGAAAGCCGTTGTGAGCGCGGCGGGGATCATGAGCTCACCCGATTGCTGGGCGGTCCAGCCAAGGATGGATTGCGTATAAAGTGGAATCAGGAACGTTGACCCATACAGGCCGAAGCCGAGGATGAAGGACATGATGGTACCGATGCGGAGATTGCCGTTCTTCAGAACCCGCAGCTCAACGATCGGGTTGCGGAAGGTGAGCTCGCGCCAGACGAAGAAGAAGAGTCCGAACACGGCCACGACTGCGAGAATGGTGATGGTCATGTTATTGAACCAATCCTCGTCCTGCCCTTTTTCCAAAACGTATTGCAGGGAGCCGACGGCAGCTGCCAGCAGGGCCATGCCGATCCAATCCACATCGGACGCCTTGCTCTTGGCGCCGCCGTAGCGCGGGCTCCGCACGAACTGCAGCGTGAGCAGGGCCGCGATCACGCCCAGCGGGATATTGATGTAGAAAATCAGCGGCCATGAGAAATTGGTGACGATGTAACCGCCGAGAGGAGGGCCGAGAGTCGGACCGATGATGACGCCGAGGCCATAGATCGCCTGCGCCATGCCGCGCTTCTCGGGCGGGTAGCTTTCCGTGATGATCGTCTGCGATGTCACAAGCAGGGCACCACCGCCAATGCCCTGGAGAAAGCGAAATAGGACGAGTTCCCAGATGCCGGTTGATTGTCCGCAAAGCCAGGAACAGATGGTAAAAAGAACGATGGAGGCCGCAAAATAGTTGCGACGCCCGAACTGCTGCGAGAGCCAGCTTGTCATCGGAACGATGATCACATTGCCGATGGCATAGGCCGTGATCACCCAGCTGACCTCGCTCAGGGTCGCGCCGAGGCTGCCCTGCATTTGCGTCAGCGCCACGTTCACGATGGTGCTGTCGACGATCTCCAGCAAGGCGCACACAATGGCAGTGATGGTAACGATCACCCGCCGTGCGCCATATTCGACAAGGGAAGCCTGTTGTTGCATATTCTATGCTGTATTAAGGTTGAGGGTCGGAGTGCCTGTTCACGGTTGCGTATCGACGTTGCCCTTAATCGAGATGCACGTCGAGCTCAGCGTTCATGCCTGCCCGCAGTTGCTTCACAGCCGGGTCGGATGGATTGGCAAACTCGATCTTCACCGGCAGGCGCTGCACGACCTTCACGAAGTTGCCGGTGGCATTGTCGGGCGGAAGCAGAGCGAAGCTGGAGCCGGTAGCCGGCGAGAACGACGTCACGCGGGCCTCGAAAGCGTGACCTGGAAATGCATCGACGTGAACGCTGACTTTCTGACCGAGCTTCATCTTGTCCAGCTGCGTTTCCTTGAAGTTGCCGATCACCCAGAGCTGGTCGTTCAGAACGATGCTGAAAAGTGACTGGCCCGGCTGAATATACTGGCCCGGCTGTACGCTGACCTTGGAAACAAGGCCGTCGGCCTGCGCCGTGATCACCGTATAGGAAAGGTTGAGACGCGCATTCTCCACGTCAACCTCGCGCTGGCGGATCAGCGTCGCGGCAACGCCGACCTGAGAGGAGGTTGCCGTGCTTTGCGTGGCAACCGCCCGTGTTTGCTGGGCGGCTTGTGCGCGCTGTTCTTCGAGCACCTGCAACTGTCGCTCGGCTGTTTGCTTCGCGGCAAGCGCCTGCTCGTATTGCTGCTGCGTGACGGAATGGTCCTTGACCAGGTTCGCGTAGCGCTCATAGTCTTTTTGTGTGCGCCATACGGAGACCTTTGCTGTCTCGATCTGTGCGTCGATGGTCGATACCGAGGCGCGCGCCGTGCCGATGTTGGCTGTGGCTGCTGTTGTCGTTGCTTCGGCAGCTCCGAGATTGCTCTTCGCCGTTGCCAGCGCCGCTTCAGCCTGCGCCACTTTCAGCCGCAGGTCCCGGTCATCGAGCACCACGAGCGTATCGCCTTTTTTTACGGGCTGGTTATCCCGCACGCGCACATCCGCGACATAGCCCGCAACACGTGGAATGACCGGGCTGATATTCGCTTCGATATGCGCATTGTCGGTTTCTTCATGGTGCTGGGCGTGGGTATATTTCGAAATACCGAACCAGGCGCCGAACACGACTAATAAAATGAGCACGATGAGAAAGGTCTTGCTTTTTTTCTTCGGCTCGTTGACGGTTGTCATAGTCACTTGCTGTTCCATAATCTCGTTTCTCGATTGGTTGATTTATTGAATTGAGGTTGACAAAAGGCCCGCTGCCTGCAGCAGCTTATCATAGGCCACCACGGCGTCCGCCTGCGCGACCGCATGATTGAGACGTGCCTGGAGAAGCGCCGCGTCCGCATCGAGCAGCTCGGTTGTGGTTGCCAGCGAATTGCTGTATTTGTTGTGAACCACGCGGTAGTTCTCGGTTGCCTGCGCAACAGCAGTTGCGTTGACATCGATCTTTTTGCGGCTCGTGAGATAGGCCAGGTAGCGCTGGTGAACCTGCAACCTGACACCTTCGGAAAGACGCGCCTCGCCTGCCTGTGCTTCCTGCACGCGGGCCTCGGCCTGCTGCACCCTGGCCTTATTCTTCCAGAGCGACCCGATATCATACCTGACACCGATGCCGAGGTTGATCGCATTGAGGACGGTCAGAACATGAGGCACATCAAGCGCGACATAGCCCCCCGTGACGGCAACGCTCGGGTACCTCTCGGCAAGGGTCGCTTTTACGCCGGTCTCGGCAGCCTTGCGACGGAAAGAAAGAGCGGACAGGTCTGCCCTCTGCTGCAGCCCCGCCTGCACATAGTCTTCCACGGGCTTGAGGGTGACTTCCGTGGCCAGGCTCGTGGAATCGATCACGATCTCGGTGGCTTCCGGAAGACCCAGCATCAGGTCCATATTGATATTGGCAAGCTGCCAGTTGTTCTGGGCATCGAGCAGGGCAAGTTCGGTGTTGGACTGCTGCAGCTGCGCTTTGAGAAGGTCGTTGCGCGCCAGCAGGCCGTTCTTTTCCAGGTCCGACAGCTCTTTCACACGCTGGCGGGCCGACTGCAGGTTTTCTTCCATGATGCTGACCGCCGACTTCGACTTATACAGGTTGAGGTAGGCATCGATCGTATTTGACACGATGGCTTCCCTGTCGTCGGCGGCATCAAGCCTCGCCGCCTGCTCGAGGTAGCGCGCCGACTCCACCCCATACCGGATGCGGCCACCGGCATACAGCGGCATGGAAACATTGGCCATAACATAAGCCGCGGACCTTGGCGCTGATGGACTGCCGCTTCCTGAGCCGCCACCGGAGCTGGATGATGATTTGAGGTTCACGGTCGGCTTGTTGAGCAATAGGTAGGAGCCGGATACGGACGCATCGGGCAGCTTGCGCTCGACCGCCTCCCGAAGGGCTGCCGTTGCGCCGGCGATGCGGGCTTCGCTTCCCTTCAGCTCCTTGCTGTTCCGGATGCTGAGGTCAATCGCTTCGCGAAGCGGGAGGGCCCGCTGCTGCTGGGCATTCGCCGCGGCCGCGCCCAGCAGGAGACCGATCAAAATGGTCGTCTTCTTTCTTCTAGGATTCATATGTCAGGATTGCTTTGAAGAGTGTTTTGATATGCGTGCTCACGCCCGCCTTGAGGTCGTCCTGGAACGTTGTTTCGTCCACGCTCTCCAGGTGGTTGTACGACCGGTAATAATCCGTATTGATAAAGGTTTGCGTCACTGTGCCAATGAGGGTATTCATGAGCAGCACGAGGTCGACGTCCGGGCGGAACGCACCTTTTTCCTGGCCGTCTTTGATCAGCTTGGAGACCACTTCCGCATTTCGCTTCTTAAGCTCGGTGAGTAGGGTGGTGATGACCGTATTCTTTTGGAGCATCTGCTCACAGACCATGATCTTGTGAAACTGGATCTTGGTGGCGATGCGCTGGACATAGTCGTCAACCAGCCACTCGATCTTTTCGATCGGCGAGAGCGCGTCGTTCTTCAGAAGGCTTTCGACCTTCAACACCACGTCGCGTGTTCGCTCTTCGAAAAGTGCCTGGATCAGGCCTTCCTTCGAGCCGAAATAATAAGAGATCATCGCGATGTTCACACCGGCCGCCTCGGCAATGTCGCGGACAGACGTCCCATCGTAGCCCTTCCCGGAAAAGAGGGTTTCGGCCGTGGTGATGATCTGTAATTGCTTATCGCTGTAGGTCATAGGATTCGTTTGCAGCCGCAAAATTAAACAAATGTTTGATTTAATTAAACATTTGTTTGAAAGTGAACATGATTTAACAGTTTTCAGACGCATAAAAAAAGCCCCGTCGCAGGACGGGGCTTTTTTTATGCGTTCAGTATCGGTTACCGACGGGAAGCGAGCTTGGACAACAGCCGAAGCATTTCCAGGTAGAGCCAGACAATCGTCACCATCAGTCCGAAGGCGCTATACCATTCAAAATACTTCGGTGCGCCTTGGGCCGCGCCCTGCTCGATCAGGTCAAAGTCCATGATCAGGTTCAGCGACGCGATCGCCACGACGAACAGGCTGATGCCGATACCGACAGGACCGTTGCTGTGGAGATAAGGCATCTCGGCGCCGAACATATTCATGATCATCGCCACGAGGTAGAACAAACCGATGCCGAGGGTTGCCGCGATCACAACTTTCTTGAATGTCTGTGTTGCCTGCAGCACGCGGAAGTAATAAAGTGCGAACATCGCAACGGCCACGCCCATCGTGAGAAGGACCGCCTGCATGACGATGCCGGGATATTTTTGTGCGAAGCCTGCATTGAAAACCGCGGAAATGGCGCCGAGAAAAAGACCTTCCAGCAACGCATAGCCGAGAGCCAGTTGCGGGGCCCATGTCTTTTTAAAGATGATGACAAGCGCCACGACGAAGCCGCCGAGCGCGGCGCCCATTGCCCATGGCATAACGTCCTTCCCCTGGTAGAAGAGGTCCCAGGTAAAAGAAGCGCCGCCCAGAAGCATCAGCAGCATAAGGCCGAATTTCTTCATCGCCCCGTTAATGGTCATCACGTCGTCGCCTTCGGCAGTGACGCCGCGGAATACTTTTTCATTGATAGCAGGGTTGCCGGATTTCAGAAGTCCCATGGTCGAAATTTTAGGATGGTAAGATAAGTGAATCAGCGTTGGCTTGCAATGAGCAAGTTAAGGTCAGTGTACTTCAGGTGGAAGCGCTCGCTGAGGTAAAAATTCGTTAAAGCCCCCTTGAACATATAGATGCCGCTGCGGAGGTGCACCTGGTGCCAGACCATCCGCTCAAAACCGCCATCATCTCCCGCTTCCAGCAGTAGGGGCGTGAGCACGTTGCTGATGGCCTGGGATGCTGTGCGCGCAAAGCCGGAGGGGATATTGGGAACGCAGTAATGGATGACGCCATACTTTGTGTATACGGGAAACTGGTGCGTGGTGATCTCCGAGGTCTCGAAGCAGCCGCCACGGTCAATGCTGACGTCGATGACAACACTGCCAGGCCGCATATTGCCCACCATCTCCTCTGTGACGACGATCGGTGTGCGGCCCGCTTCGGAGCTGAGCGCACCCACCGCGACCTCGCAGGTCTTGAGTTGTTTCGCCAGCATTCGCGGCTCAAGAACCGAGGTCCAGATACGGTGACCGATATTGTTCTGCAGGCGCTTCAGGCGGTACACACTGTTGTCGAACACCTTCACGGACGCGCCCAGAGCAATGGCCGCGCGCGCCGCGTACTCTCCCACGATTCCGGCGCCGATGATGATCACTTTTGTTGGCGCAATGCCGCAGACCCCGCCCAGAAGAACACCCTTGCCATGGTTGGCCGAGCCGAGGTATTGCGCGGCGATGAGCATGACGGCGCTTCCGGCGATCTCGCTCATGCTGCGGACGATCGGGTAGGCACCACTGTCGTCCTTGAGGTTTTCAAAAGAGATGGCAGTGATGCGCTTCTCCATCATCTTTTGCAAAAGCTCGGCTTTCAGAACGCTGAGATGGATCGGCGAGATGATCATTTGATTGAGCTGCAGGAAGGGCAGCTCCTCCTCGATCACAGGGGCGCTCTTTACGAGGATGGGCGCCTTATACACTTCTTCGCGCTCGTAGACGATGCGAGCGCCAGCTTCACTGTAGTCGCGGTCGGCAAAATGCGCGGCCTCGCCGGCGTTGTGCTCGATCGTTACCTGGTGTCCGTTGCTGACAAGAAGGCTGACAGCGTCGGGTGTGAGGGCGATGCGATTTTCCTGGAAAGCGATCTCTTTCGGGATGCCGATATGAAGCTGCGCCCCCTTGGGTTTGATATCCAGCGTTTCCTCGAGGGTTTCATAACTGAACGACGGGCTGACATGGGGCTTTTGATGGGACATACGCAGCGATCGGGCTTCTAAATAGAGTCCAAATTACAAATCTTCTTCGAAACTATTGGTAGTAAACTCGTTATGCGAGAGTAGCCGAATCCGTCGCTGCCGCTCCGACAATGGCGTGATCACCACATGAAGCGCGCTCCGGTCGAACAGCCAGGGCGCCTTCCCGGGCCACTCCACCAGGCAGATCGATCCGCTCGATACACAATCGGCTACGCCGGTCGCTTCAATTTCTTCATCGTCTTTCAGTCGATACAGGTCGATATGGAAGATCTTTTTTGCCTGTTCATTCTCTTCATACCCGTATTCATTGATGATGGAAAAGGTCGGGCTCGACGCGGGCGCATCAACAGCTTTTGCCGCACACAGCGCAGCGATCGTCGTGGTCTTTCCTGCGCCCATCTCGCCATGAAAAGCAAAAACCGTTGCACTGCCGGCCGCTGTCCAGAATTCGTTGGCAACGCGCGGCAGGTTTTCCAGCATGAATTCCCAGGTCATGGCGCAAATTTAACAGGGGTTTGCAACGGTGTTGAAAAGATTGTCGAGCGGACGACCGGCGGCAGCCCTGTACCCGATCTACTTTTGCGGGATGAAGGACCGGGCGGAAAAGATCCAATGGAAAGTCGAAGGCATGACCTGCTCGAACTGCGCGCTCACCGTACACAAATACCTCGAAGGGAAAGGTGCGCGGAACGTGGCCGTAAGCGTCATTAACGGCGATGTTTCCTTCGACCTCGAGGATCCCTCCGCACCATCATCCCTCGCGAAAGGTGTCCGCTCGCTCGGCTACAGCGTGCAACCCGCGGGCACGGTCGCTGAAAAGAAACCCTTCCTCTCAAATCATTACCAGCGCTTCCTTTTCTGCCTGCCCTTCACTGCGATCCTCCTTCTACACATGATCCCGGCGCTGCATCACCGTGCGCCGTTTCACCTGATCATGAATCCCTGGGTGCAGCTGGGCCTCACCCTCCCGGTGTTCATTGTGGGCATGCGGTATTTCGGCCGCTCCGCGATCAAAAGCCTTCGGAACGGCGTTCCGAATATGAACGTGCTCATCTCGATCGGCGCAGCATCGGCCTTTCTCTACAGCCTCATCGGGGCACTGCGGCATCTTGGCACGGACTATCTCTTTTTCGAAACATCGGCGACCATCATCACGCTCGTTTTCCTCGGCGAACACCTCGAGCACCTGTCGGTACAGTCAACGCAACGCGCCCTCAAGGCCCTCGTCAAATCGCAAAAGGTGATGGCAACGATGATCGCGTTCGACGACCAGCACCAGGAGCAGTACTTCCCGATCGAGAATACGCAGCTGAAAGTCGGCGACCTCATTCTGATCAAAACCGGCGAGCAGGTTCCGGTCGACTGCAAGATCCTCTGGGGCGACGTGCAGGTGAACGAGGCCATCATCACGGGTGAAAGCCTGCCGGTGCATAAAGCAAAAAAAGACAGCCTCATCGGCGGCAGCATCCTCGAGGAGGGCACCACAAAGGCCCAGGTGACGGCCGTCGGCACTGACACGATCCTTTCAAACATCCTCACGCTTGTCAAGCAGGCGCAGGGCGAAAAGCCACCGGTGCAGCAGATGGCCGACCGGATCAGCGCCATCTTCGTACCGGTTGTTCTCATCATCGCAGTCATCACGCTGGCTGCCAACTGGATCATCCTCGGAAGCTTCACGCCCGCGCTCATGCGAAGCATTGCCGTCATGGTCATTGCCTGTCCCTGCGCGATGGGACTCGCCACGCCGGCCGCCATCGCCGTTGGGCTCGGTCGCGCCGCCCGCAGCGGCATTCTATTCCGCAATGCAAAGAGCCTGGAGATCTTCAAGGACATCCGGCAGGTGGTTTTTGATAAGACCGGCACACTCACAACCGGTAAGTTCGCCATTGCCGGCTTCACGACATCACTCGACCACGCCGCGTTCCGGCGCCTCGTTTATTCGCTGGAGAAATATTCCACGCACCCACTGGCCAAAAGCATTTCGGCGCATTGGAAAGACGCTGGTGAGATCCGCTGGAAATCGGTCGAAGAGATCAAGGGCCGCGGCATCGTGGCCACAGACGCGGAGGGCCATCGCTACGAAGCCGGTTCCTTTGCGGCTGCCGCACACCTGACCACCGACGAATCGCACAATATTTATGTTCTCCGGGACAATGAGCTCCTGGGCACCATCGACCTGCAGGATGAAATCCGTCCCGAAGCACAGTCGGTGGTCGATCACCTCAAAGCCAGGGGCATCAGAACCGTGCTGCTCAGCGGCGACCGCTTGTCAAAATCAAAGGCCATCGCGTCGGCCCTCGGCATCGACGAAGTGGTCGCCGAACAAACGCCCGCGCAGAAGCTCGAGACCATCGCTGCTCTCACCGCGCAACAACCCACCGTGATGGTAGGTGATGGCATCAACGATGCACCGGCGCTGGCAAAGGCCACTGTCGGCATCTCGATGAGCGAAGCAACCCAGGTTGCCGTGCAAAGCGCACAAGTCGTGCTGATGAACAGTGGCCTGAGCAAGCTGCCCCTTGCGCTCGGCCTCGGCCGCCACACCTATATTACCATCCGCCAGAATCTGTTCTGGGCCTTCTTCTACAATATCATCGCCATCCCCGTTGCCGCACTCGGGTTCCTCACGCCCACATTCGGCGCCCTCGTCATGGGCCTCAGCGATGTCGTTCTCGCGGCCAACTCGGTCCGCCTTTCGTTCAAGAAAGTTCTCTGAGAAATGCCGGGCAGGTCCGGACGACCGGGCGTGAAGTTGGGTTAGATTTGCCCACTTGGATTCGATACACGACATATTGCACCGCTATTGGGGCTACGACTCATTCCGACCTTTCCAGGAGGAGATCATCCAGGCGGTGACCGGCGGAGCGGATGTCCTGGCGCTCCTGCCGACAGGCGGTGGAAAGTCGGTCTGCTACCAGGTGCCTGCCCTTGCGCAGGAAGGCATCTGCCTTGTCATCTCCCCGCTCATCGCATTAATGAAGGACCAGGTGGAGAACCTGAACCGGCGCGGTATCCTCGCTGCAGCCATCTATACGGGAATGTCGCGGCGGGCGATCGTTCAGACCCTGAAGAACGTGGCCCATGGGCCGTACAAGCTCCTGTATGTTTCCCCGGAACGCCTGGAAACAGGGCTTTTCAAGGAATACCTGCCGGCCCTTGGCGTGAACCTGATTGCCGTTGACGAAGCACATTGCATCTCGCAGTGGGGCTATGATTTCCGGCCGTCCTACCTGCGTATCGCGGCGCTCCGCAAAGAGCTCCCGCACGTGCCCGTGCTGGCAGTAACGGCATCGGCAACCGAAGATGTCCAGCGCGATATCGTGGCAAAGCTCGAGCTGGCCGATCAAAAGGTCTTCCGGCAGCCCTTTCTCCGCCCGAATCTTTCGTACAGCGCTTTCCGGCCCGACTCGAAGCTGAGCCGGCTGGTGGAGATCGTCAAGAAGGTACCCGGTACCGGGATCGTCTACTGCAGGAGCCGCCGCCGCACGGTGGAGATCGCCGAGCTGCTGCAGATGCATGGCATTGCCGCCGGTGCCTACCATGCCGGGTTGGGGGCCGAGAAGCGGGCGCAGCAGCAGCAGGACTGGATCGAGGACAGAACGCGCATCATGGTCTGCACCAATGCCTTCGGCATGGGGATCGACAAGCCCGATGTACGGTTGGTGATCCACGTGGACATGCCCGATTGCCTCGAAAGCTATTACCAGGAAGCTGGCCGCGCGGGTCGCGATGGCAAGCGCGCCTTTGCGGTTTTGCTGTACAGCGAGACGGACGTAACATCGCTGGGAGCCGCGCACATCAAGCGCTTCCCCGGCCTGGACCAGATCCGGTCCGTCTACGGTGCCCTCGTCAACTTTCTCCAGATGCCCACCTACACGGGTGATGAAACGGCCTTCCCGTTCCACTTCAGCTCCTTCGTAAAGAACTTCGGACTGGATGCAACGATGGCGCTTCACGCACTCAAAGCCATCGAAGGGGACGGCTGGCTGCAGCTGCAGGACAGAAGCTTCGCGCCAGCGACAATTGTCTTCACCACGAATAAGAGCGCACTTGAAAATTTCCAGCAGGGCTATCCCGCGTACGAGCCTTTACTAACAACGCTTCTGCGCACCTACAGCGGCATCTTCGACGGTCCTGTGCCGGTGTCGGAGACGCTCATCGCCAGCCTGCTGCGGTGCTCCGAAGCAGAAGTGAAGCGACTTCTCGCCGATGTGCAGTCCCTCGGGATCATTCGCTACTCCCCGGTCAGTGAATTGCCCCAGGTTTATTTCCAGAAGCACCGCGTGCCGGTCAATGAATTCAGCATCAGCATGGTGACCTTCCTGCAACGATAGGAGGCTTTCATCCGCCGCGCGGCGCACATGATCGCTTATGCAAAAACCAACAGTTGCCGGAGCCTCTTCATTAACCATTATTTCGGCGATGCCGATGAATCGCCCTGCGGGATCTGCGACAGTTGCCTTCAGCGAAAAGAAAAGCCACTGTCGGGAGACGAGCTGACGGCAGTCGAATCAAGGATCGGGGACCTGTTGCTGGCCGGGCCAATGGCCCCCGGCGAGCTTGTCGGGAACCTGGCAGGCATACCGAAAAGCAAGGCCTGGCAGGCGATCACCTTCCTTCAGGGCGAGAACCGGCTGATGGTGGATGAGAAGGGACGCGTGTCTCTGCCCCGCCCGAAACCTTGAGCTGCCGCGGGTTTGGTGGGTCGTGCCGCAAGTGGCTGAGTTACTGCGTGGGCACGGCCGGCGCTCCCCGGGCATCCAAAAACATGAATGGTAATGTTTTTGCATGCAGGTACTGCTGGCAGGAATGGTGGACCCGTTTAGAGGGAATACACTATTTTTAGTGCTACTAAAAACCCATTAGTCATGGAAGGAAAGAAAGCGAAAATATTATTATGCGAAGATGATCCGAACCTGGGTAGCGTGCTCAAGAATTACCTGGAATTGAACGATTACGATGTCACCCTCGAGCGCGACGGTCGCCTCGGCCTGGCCGCTTTCCAGCGGGAGCAGTTCGAGCTGTGCCTGCTTGACGTGATGATGCCCAATATGGACGGCTTTACTCTCGCTGAAGAGATCCGCGATATCAACCCGGACGTTCCCCTCTTCTTTCTCAGCGCCAAAACAATGAAGGAAGACATTATCCAGGGCTATAAACTCGGAGCGGACGATTATATCACCAAGCCCTTCGATTCAGAGGTGCTGCTGCACAAGATCAAAGCGATCCTGAAGCGCAACGAGGAGCTGAACCGCGAGTCCGAGAATAAGGAGTATGACCTGTCAACCTATCATTTCAATCCCAAGCTGCGCCAGCTGACAGTGGAGGGAAAAACGCAGACCCTTTCGCCGAAGGAGAACGAGCTGTTGAAGATGCTTTGTGAGCACCTCAACGACCTGCTGCCACGCGAGCAGGCGCTGAAGCGGATCTGGGGCAGCGATACCTACTTCAACGGACGAAGCATGGACGTGTACATTGCCAAGCTGCGCAAGTATCTCAAAGAGGACCCGAAAATCGAGATCGTGAACATCCACGGCAATGGCTTCCGCCTTGTCGTCCAGGACATGCCCGGCGCGTGACCTGCTGTCGATAAATCCTATAGAAAAGCCCCCGTTTATGCGGGGGCTTTTCTATAGGTAGACTCGTCAGATGTCCTCACCGGCTGAAAACAGCGAGCGTGGCCCGCTGTAAAGGGGTGGCACCTTGCCCAAGTGCTTGTATGCCTTTTCGGTTGCCTCCCGGCCGCGCGGTGTACGCATCAGGAAGCCTTCCTGGATCAGGAATGGCTCATAGACCTCTTCGATCGTACCGGACTCTTCCCCGACGGAGGTGGCAATCGTGGTGATACCGACAGGCCCGCCCTTGAATTTTTCGATGATTGTCGACAGGATGCGGTTGTCCATCTCGTCGAGACCGTGCTCATCGACATTGAGGGCCTTCAGCGAATGCTGCGTAATGCCGAGGTCGATCCGGCCGTCATTGAGTACCTGCGCAAAATCGCGCACACGGCGAAGAAGGCCGTTGGCGATCCGCGGCGTGCCCCGGCTGCGGCGCGCGATCTCGCCGGCAGCATCAGCAGTAATGGGTACCTGCAGGATATCCGCGGCGCGGAGAATGATCTTCGTGAGGGTCTTCGAATCGTAATACTCGAGACGGGATTTGATGG
>JAQBNP010000280.1 GCA_028288515.1 Flaviaestuariibacter sp.
CAAGGAAGTGCCCCCCGAACAACTGATCCCGGGCAAGACCTATCTCTTCTTCTCCCATACGAAAAAGAAGCAGGCACACAACCGGCACCTTCTCCAGGAGGTCATCCGCAAGCGCATCACTCTGATCGACTATGAATGCCTCGAGCACGAAGACGGCCAGCGGATCATCGGGTTCGGCTTTTTCGCGGGCATCGTCGGCGCGCATAACGGGATGATGGTGTATGGCAACAGGACCGGCGCTTTCCGGCTGGGCCGCGTGCACGAGCACAAAACGTTCCGCAAGCTCATGCATACGTATTTCGGACTCATTATTCCGCCGATCAAGATCATCGTCACAGGCTCCGGCCGCGTCGCCCACGGCGCGCTTGAGATCATGAACCTGATGCAGGTGCGCGAAGTGGAGAAGGAAGAATTTCTCGCCCGCGAGTTTTCGTACCCCGTCTACGTGCACCTCAAAGGAAGCGATCTCTACTGCCATAAAGAAACCGGATCCTACAGCCGCACCGAGTTCCATGCAAACCCATCTCTTTATCGCTGTTCTTTCGGCGCCTACGCACGTGCCGGTGACATCCTGATGAACGGTGTTTACTGGGATCGCTCCGTGCCGCGGCTGTTCGAAGCAACGGATATCGCCTCCCCCGACTTCCGCCTGCAGGTTATCGCCGATGTTACGGACGATGCTAATGGATCCATCCCTATCAACCTCGGTGATCACACCATCCAGGATCCCGTGTATGGTGTGGACCGGGCAACCGGCCAAAAGACAGCCCCCTACCTGCCCGGCTCCGTTGATGTGATGGCCGTCGGCAACCTTCCCAACGAGCTACCGCGTGATGCGTCACGCTATTTCGGGGAGCAGCTGATCAAGTTCATACTTCCCGACCTCTTGTCTCAAGGATCGCCCGCCATCGAACGGGCCACGATCGTGAAGCGGGGCGCGCTTACGCAGGCCTTCTCGTACCTGTCGGACTACGCGGCCGGTGTCTTATAGATGCAGGTAATAGGGAGCGAGAAGCTTCTGGAAGGGCGCGCTGTAGGCTCCGTCCGCGCACCGAATGATCAGATCCTCGTTATGCCGTTCCGCTGGAATCTTGCCTCCGCTTACCATCAGCCTGAAAGGCTCATGCGACGGGCTTTGGCGCACACGCACGAGTACGTGTATGAACAGCCGTGAGCTTGCCAGCAGGGCAATGGCCTCGGCTTCACGCTTTGCCGGAAGCAATAAAAAAAATCTGCCGTTTTCATCAAGCATTTGTGCGACCAGGGGAAACAGATCGCGCCAGCGCAAGGAACTGTCATGATGCGCGCCGCTTCGACCCTTGTTCGGCGAGGCCAGCTCGTTCTCGTAAAAGGGAGGGTTGGAAAAAATGATATTGAACCGCTCGCTTTCGAGCTCCCGGATATCCCCGGGCAAAACCTCGATGGAATCAAACGGAGATTGACTTACATTTTCCTGTGCCTGGGCTGCGGCCCCCGTCTCGATCTCGATCGCGCAGATCGGCCCCATCACCTGCTGCGCGACCATCAGCGAAAGCAGCCCCGAGCCGGTACCAATGTCAAGCATCCGCGAAGGAGGCAGGCCTGTCAGCTGGTTGGCGACCCAGGCGCCGAAGAGGCAGCCATCCGTCGTCACCTTCATGGCGCAACGATCGTGGTGAACCGTAAACTGCTTGAACTGGAAATAGGTATTTGCCATGTCGGTCAGTGCCAGGCGGCGCGTGCGGTGGCGGATACGGACAAGTCGGAAAAATCGCGATCAAGGTATTTATAATAGGCAGTGATGGCGATCATCGCCGCGTTGTCGGTGCAGTATTGAAAGGAGGGTATATAGGTGCGACAGCCATTCCTTTCGCCCCAAGCGGCCAGGGCGGCACGCAGACCTTTATTCGCAGAGACGCCGCCTGCCAGGCAGACATCGCGGATCCCCGTTTGCTCAACGGCTCTCTGCAGCTTTTTGAGCAGGATGCGGATGATCGTCTGCTGGATGGATGCGCAGAGGTCGGCCAGGTTTTCCTGTATGAAGGCGGGGTTTGCCTTTGTTTCTTTTTGGAGGTAATAAAGGACGGAGGTTTTCAGTCCACTGAAGCTGAAATCGAGTCCGTCGATCTGTGGCTCGGCAAAACGAAACCTTTCCGGGTTACCACCCGCAGCATGCTTATCGATAAGAGGTCCACCCGGGTAGGGAAGTCCCAGGAGCTTCGCGGACTTGTCGAATGCCTCACCGGCGGCATCATCGATTGTTGCACCGATGACCGTGAGGTCAGACGGGCTTTCGACGCGAACGATCTGTGTATGACCGCCGCTGACGGTCAGGCAGAGAAACGGGAACGGAGGGCGCGGCTCTTCGATGAGGTTGGCCAGCACGTGTGCCTGCATGTGGTGAACGGCGATCAGGGGCTTGTCGAGTGCGAGTGCCAGGGAGCGCGCAAATTGTGCACCGACGAGAAGGGAGCCGATAAGCCCGGGCGCCTGTGTAAACCCGATGGCATCGATCGCGTCAAGAGAAACGCTCGCTTCCTTCAAGGCCACGTCCACGACCGGAACGATGTTCTGCATATGCGCACGGCTGGCGAGCTCCGGCACGACGCCGCCATAGGCTTCATGAACCGTCTGGTTGGCGATATGGTTGGAAAGGATGATCCCGTCGCGGCAAACGGAAGCCGAGGTTTCATCGCAGGACGACTCAATGGCAAGAAGAGTGGGCATCACCGCAAAGATAAATGATGCTAGCTCCGGATGGCAACGACTGGATTGAGCTTTGCGGCACGGTATGCAGGGACGATACCTGCCAGGAGGCCGACGAAAACGCAGATGCCGAGCGCCAGGAATACAAGGCTCGTGGAGATGAAGATCGGGAAATCAAATGCGATCGTGATGGCCTTTGTGAGGCCGAACACGAGCAGGATCCCGATCAAACCGCCGATGATGCAGAGGAAGGCCGACTCGAGGAGAAACTCGGTCAGGATGACTCCGCTTTTGGCCCCGATCGCTTTCTTCAGGCCGATCTGGGGAGTACGTTCCTTCACCGTCACGAACATGATATTGGCAACGCCGAACATGCCGACAATCAGTGACAGGGCTGCAATGGCCCACCCGCCCACGTTGACGCTGACGAAGGCCTGGCTCATGACCTCGCTGAAATCGTTGATATCGTTGAGTGCGAAGTCGTCCTCCTGTTTAGGGCTGAGCCTGTGCACCGAGCGCATCACGCTGCGGAGGTCGTCGCTCAGCGCCTTCGTTCCGACCTTGTCGCGCGCCTGGACCATGACAATGGGATCCGAGCGGCGCTCGTCGAGAATGGTGCGTGCAAAGCGATAGGGGATGACCAGGCTCTGGTCGAAATTCCACCCGCCGATCATTTGCTTGCCCTGCTTTTTCATGACGCCGACGACCTGCAGCTTCTTACCACGTGTCGTGATGATCTTGCCGAGCGCGCGTTCTGCTGTCCCGAACAGCTTCTCGGCGATCTCGTTGCCAATGACGACCGAGTTGGTGCCGCGGTCAAATTCGGCATCGATGAGGGCGCGGCCATGTGGCACCTCAACCGACTGAATGGTCTGGAAACCGGCCGTGACGCCATAGAGACTGATGCCGTTGAGCAGGTTTTCCCCAACCTGTACGTTGTCGTTTCCCTGGAGAACGAACGAGGCTGCTTTCGCGGTGGGCGTGCGCTCGAGAACGGCCTGCATGTCCGCATATTTGGGAGACGGACGCTTCACATATTTCCACCAGGGATAATCGGGGCCGCCTCCTGCGCTGTAATCCCACTTGTCGATATAGATCGTATTGCTTCCGAGTGATTTGATCTCGTTCTGAAGGTTGTGCTCGAGACTTTGGACGGTTGACAGTACGCCGATGATGCAGAAGATGCCGATCGTGATCCCGAAGAGCGATAAAAACGTACGAAGCTTGTTCTTCCACAGCTCCAGGAGGGCCATGCGTAAGCTGCTGCTTGCTATTTCCAGGATGCGGCGCATGAAACAAATGTAGGCAAAAAGAAGAGCTCTGCCGAAGCCGTCCATCCAGGCTGGTCTTTATTCCTTGCCACTGTTCTTCATCGCCCTTCGGCACAACGTATATTTGCCACTTCAACGACCCCGAACCATGAGCACGATCATACTTCTTATCGATGACGAGCGCGCGATCCGCAAAACGCTCGGCGAGATCCTTTCCTTTGAAGGCTATACCATCGAAGAAGCGTCCGACGGCGAGGAAGGACTCGCCATGTACCAAAAAAAGATCTACGATGTCGTCCTCTGCGATATCAAGATGCCGAAGCTTGACGGCCTGGAGTTCCTGCAAAAGGCGATGGAGCACAACCCCGATGTTCCGATCATCATGATCTCGGGACATGGCACGATCGAGACCGCGGTCGAGGCCGTGAAGAAGGGTGCATATGATTTTATCCAGAAGCCGCCCGACCTGAACCGCCTTCTTGTTACCATCCGCAATGCAAAGGAGCGCAACAGCCTCGTCTCCGAAACAAAGACGCTGCGACGCCGGGTGAACAAGGTACAGGAGATGATCGGCGAGTCGGATCCCATCAAGCGCATCAAGGAGACAATCGACAAAGTCGCGCCGACCGAGGCGCGCATTCTCGTCACCGGCGACAACGGGGTGGGCAAGGAGCTCGTGGCGCGTTGGGTTCATGAAAAGAGCGCACGGGCAGCCGGGCCGCTTGTGGAAGTGAACTGCGCCGCGATCCCAGGCGAGCTCATTGAGAGCGAGCTGTTCGGGCATGAGAAAGGTTCCTTCACATCCGCCATCAAACAGCGCATCGGCAAGTTCGAGCAGGCCAGTGGCGGCACGCTTTTCCTTGACGAGATCGGTGATATGAGCCTTGGCGCACAGGCGAAGGTGCTGCGTGCGTTGCAGGAGGGAAAGATCACGCGCGTCGGCGCCGAAAAGGACATCAGCGTGGACGTGCGCGTTGTCGCCGCTACCAATAAGGACCTTCTCAAGGAAGTGGAGGAGAAGCGGTTCCGCCTCGACCTTTATCATCGCCTTGGCGTCATTCTCATTCATGTGCCGTCCCTGAACGAGCGCCGCGACGATATACCGCTGCTGGTCAACCGCTTTCTAAAAGATATCTGTACCGAGTACGGCATTGGCAAAAAGCCGATCGAGGCGGACGCCGTGAAGTTGTTGCAGCAATACAATTGGACAGGAAATATCCGCGAGCTGCGCAACGTGGTGGAGCGCCTCGTTATCCTCTCGGCGAAGAGCATCACTGCCGACGATGTCATGAATTACGTGCTGCCGAAGCAGGCAGCTGGCGAATAAAGCGAAGGATCTCTGCATCGCTTCGCAGCAGCCGCAGGTTCACGAAGGAGCGCGTGGCCACATGAACGCTCACGCCTGATGCCGCCACGACCTTTTCCGGGTTGGCACGGCAAACCGCCTCGAGGTAATCGTCGATCTCGAAGCCGGTGAAGTTGGTGATGAGGTGGAGGTAGATATGAGACGCGCTCGCGGTCAACGAGGCGGGAAGGTCGCGCAGCCCGATGTTCGATCCGAGGTAGATCGTTTGCCATCCTCCTTTTTTCAACAGGTAATTGATGAACAGCAGCGGAAGCTCATGGTGCTCGCCCCGGGGCGCGAAGACGGCGATCTGTGGCGCGCCGGGAGCGGCCTGCGGGAGCTTATCCGTTTCAGCGATGATCTTGTGCTGCAGCAGGTAGCTGGAAAAATGCTCCTGCGCGGGAACGACATGGTTCGTCATCCAGAGCATGCCGACGCGCTGCAGGAATGGATAGCCGACGTTGACAACGGTGTGTTCGAGTCCCTGCGTCCTGATCATCTGGTCGAGAAGCGCATTGAACTTTGGCTCGTCGAAGTCGACGGATGCTTCGAGCAGTCTCAGTATCTGCTGCTCGGATTCGGGATGTGCCTGGCGGATCGCTTCGACCTGTGAGAGGATCGCCGCGGTGTCAAGGCTGGCGATGCGGGAGATCTTCCAGCCGCCGTGATAGAGGTAGGCGACACGGAGAAGCGCCTTCAGGTCTTCGTTATCGTAATACCGGTGCTTGCTTTCTTTTCGCTGCGGTTTGAAAAAGTCATAGCGCTGCTCCCAGACCCGCAGGGTATGGGCCTTGATGGCGCACATGTTTTCAATATCCTTGATGGTGAATCGATGCATAAGCCGTTGATCGTTCAGGGAAACCAATGCCACTATTTCACAAAACTTTGCGTAATATCGACGCCGCAACCTACATAAAAAACTACATTTGTTCGCTTTAAAAACCACCGGATGACGTTGCACCAGCTGTTCATTGTTTATGGCATCTCCCTCCTGTTATGGATCCTGCCTTGTGTTGGGTTGTCGCGCCTGTTTGTTCGTGCCGGGCGACCGGCCTGGGCTGCGTTCGTGCCGGCTTACAATACCTGGGTGATGCTCGACATCGCGCAGCGCCGAAAGCACTGGTTTTTCTGGCAGTTCCTTCCCGTGGTTGGCTGGTTCATCACCCTGTCCATCTATATTGAGTTTATCAAGATCTTCAACAAGTTCGGCTTTGGCGAGCACGCACTCGTGGCGCTGACCGGCGGGCTATATATCAATTATATCGGTCTGGCCGACAAGAATGTCCGCCTCATCGGGCCCGAAGGCGTTCGTCACTACAAAAAGCCAGGGTGGCGCGAATGGCTCGATGCCGCCGTGTTTGCGATTGTCGCCGCCACGCTGATCCGCATCTTTGTTTTTGAAGCCTATACGATCCCGTCGGGGTCGATGGAGAAGACACTTCTCATCAACGATTTCCTGTTCGTCAGCAAGTTCAGCTACGGACCGCGCCTGCCGAATACGCCGCTCTCGATCCCGTTCATCCACAACTATATTCCAGGCACGCGCGCCCGCTCGTATTCAACCCTGGTGCAGCTTCCGTATACGCGTTGGTTTGCCTCACCGGTGAAGCGCGGCGATGTCGTCGTGTTCAATTTCCCCGCAGGTGACACGGTGATCAATCATCCCGATTACCAGTCCCTGCGCCCATATTATGATGTGAAGCGTGCTGCAGCGGCGGGTGACCAGGAGTCGCTTCGTGTCTTGTCCGACCCCGAAGAATACCCAGTCATTGTACACCCGATCGACAAGACCGATAACTATATCAAGCGCTGCACGGGTGTTTCGGGCGATATCCTCGAGGTGCGTGCCGGCCAGGTATTCATCAACGGCCAGGCAAGCGAAGCCCCGCCACAGTCGCAGATCCATTACTTCGTTCAAACGAACGGACAGAATCTCGACGAGGACGTGATGAAGTCGAAATACAATGTCGACATCAATGACCCGAACCAGATCCAGCCGAAAGGGCCAAACACGTTCGACATGATGCTGACGATCGAAGGGCTAAAGCGCCTCCAGGCCGATGGCATTGCAAAAACCGTCAAGCCCGTGCTGGATGACCCGACCACCGTCGACCCACGCTACTGGGGCCAGGTGCTGTTCCCGTACGACACCCTTCACAAGTGGACGGTGGATTATTTCGGGCCGGTTTGGATCCCAAAGAAGGGGGTGACCCTCGCCCTGACGCCGCAGAACTATTCGGTCTACGAGCGCGCGATCAGGACCTACGAGCACAACGAGTTCTACATGAAGGACGGCAAGTTCTACCTGAACGGGAAGGAAACAAGCTCGTATCAGTTCAAGATGGACTATTACTGGATGATGGGTGATAACCGTCACGAAAGCCAGGACAGCCGCTACTGGGGCTTTGTCCCGGAAGACCGCATTGTCGGCAAGGCGTCCATGATCTGGTTCAGCTATGATGGCGGCCCGCGCTGGAGCCGGCTGTTCCGGATCGTTAAATAAATCCAGGATAGAATACGGTTGCCCAGCAAGGTTGCCGCTGGTTCCTGCTGAGGTCGCTGAGAATCCGAGCCGCGAACCCAGGAAGGGAGCGACGTCGCCAAATGAAAACGGCCGGCCGGCACCTTGCGAGATGTCGGGCCGTACCAGGGTAAAGCGATCGGGGCTTTATCAGTCAGGCCCGCAGCTTTTTAGACCCACCAGAAAACCATCTTTCCTAAGCAAAATCCCCGTAACTTTAGCCGCCTTCCGAAAACCCGGGGGGCATTTTTGTCTCCGGTCGGAAGCAAAATGCACGCATCACCCAAACAAGACAAAAGATGAAAGAGCAAAAATTTGAATTCAACTACAAAGTATACGACAGCATCGAGGAGCTTCCGGAAGAGCAGCAGTGGCTGCTGAACGAAGCCCGCGAGGTCACTGCCAACGCGTACGCGCCGTATTCTCATTTCCAGGTCGGCGCCGTCGCCCGGATGGCCAATGGCGAGATCATCACCGGCTCAAACCAGGAGAATGCATCGTTCCCGGTCGGCCTCTGTGCGGAGCGCGTATTGCTGGCATCGGCCTCCTCCGTGTTTCCCCGCATCCCAGTGACCACCATGGCGATCTCTTACAAAGGCGAAGGGCATTTGAGCGATCACCCGATCTCTCCGTGTGGCATTTGCCGCCAGTCGCTCCAGGAATATGAAAGCCGTGTGAACCAGCCGATCCAGCTGATCCTCGGCGGACTGACAGGCCCTGTGTATGTGATCGACAGCGCGAAGCGCCTGCTGCCACTGGCGTTCACAAGCGAGGAGCTTCGCTGAGTACGCTCTACAGAAAATTGCAAGCGGCATCCTTGGGGTGCCGCTTTTTCGTTGGACCAACTGACGTTATTCGATCAGGATACCGAAACCGGTGAGGAGCCCCGCTACGCCGTCTGCAGAGAATCTGGCTTTGCGGATGCGGTTGCGCTGCGGATCGATGAGATAACCGGTGGCGGTGCGGAGGTCGGCCCCTTCAAGATTTGTATTGTCGAACACTGCCTGCGAAAGATCGCAGCCGGCCAGCGACGACCCGGTCAGGTCGGCATCGGTAAAATCAACTTCGCGGAGGCTGCAGGCGCTGAAGAGCGTCTTCTTCATACGCCTTGCGTAGAAAGACGAGAGGTTCAGCTGGCAATTGGTGAACGACACGGAGAAGAGCAGCTCCTCGCATTCTTCAAACTTCGGCCCGAGCATCTTGCAGTCGCGGAATGTAGCTTCGCGCAATGCGGTTTTTGAAAGCCGGGCCATGCTCAGGTTGCAGGAGACAAATGTGCAGCTCGTGAAGATGATGCCGGACAGGTCGGTGTTAGAAAGGTCGCACCCCGTGAACGTGCAGTTGTCATACTCGGCTTTTGGGAGCGGCTTGCCGGGAAGGTCTGCCGGGGTGAAGTCGCGGTTTTCGAAGAGGAGGTCCATAGGATGAAAATAGTGAATAGTCAATCTTGAATAGTGAGGGGGGTCGTTTGGTGAGTGGTGAGTGGTCAGTTGTGAGTAGGGTCGTTTCAGGGGCTAGGATGTGCATTGGCAGCCGGGTCCGCTCAGCATTCACGATTCACTATTGAGAATTCACTATTGACTTCTCACGACTTCCCAAGATTCACTTCTCCTCACACCTCCAGCAGGTAATAAGGCATGCCTGCTTTGGCGAGGATCGGCCTGGCCACGTTGTAGACCGGTACGCCTGCGGATGTTGTTCCTTCGAGAGTGCCGATGTGCGCATGTCCGTGGAAAGCAGCCGTGACGCGGTGTTGGTTCAATGGCTCGGCAAGGCGAGAGCAGCCCAGGAAAGGGAAGATGGCTTCCGGCTCGCCCACCACTGTTTCGCGGATGGGAGCGTAGTGCAGGACGGCAATTTTCTTCAGGCTTCCATGCTCTGCATCCAGGCGGTTGAGGGCCCGCTCGAGGTGGAGCGCTTCATCCACGGCTTCCTGCACAAAGGCTTTCATGGCACCTTCGCCGAAAAAGGAAAGCATTTGCTTGTCGAACCCGCCGCCGAATCCTTTGATGCCGGCAAATCCGACGTTCTTCCAGACGAATGCTTCGCCGTCAAGCATATGCACACCGGCTTTCAGCAGGATCTGCCGGATCAGCTTGTGGCGCCCTTTTTCATAATCATGGTTTCCGAGGACGGCCACCACGGGGATGCGGCAGGCAGCCAGCTCACCGGCAAGAATGTCCGCTTCGCCCTCGTCGCCGGTGTCGGTCAGGTCACCAGCGATCAGCAGTACATCGGCATCCCGGGAGACCTCCTTGAAGAATTCTGTCCACCGGCCGCGGTCGCCTTCACGAACATGGATGTCGGCAATGGCGGCCACGCGCGTCTTTAGGGGTTCTTCCATATCATACGGTTTTGATCGTCGTTACTTTATAATCCCATTCCTTGATATCGACCGCGTATTGGGTCTGGTCGATGATCGGACCGCGGCATACTTTCTCGAGTGCCGGCGGAATATCGTACTGCTCGGCAGCGCGCCGCATGAGCTCGTCGAAGATCCAGCGCGGAATGATGTCATGAAACTCCGAGGGGTAGCAGAACTGGAATGAGAGAAGTTGTGCGAGAAGTAGGTGCCAGTGCTGCTCCATGCGAAACATCAGGCGTTTCCAATCGAGCTTCTTACCCCATTTCAGCAGGATGTGGTTGACGTCGGCACCATCGTAGCGCTCGCGGTTCTGCACGTAGATCTTGCACCAGATGAGCTCTTCGGCAGGGATGAATTTTACAGGCACGTCGCAGAAGGTACAGTCGGCGCCGTTCTCATACCAGGTGTCGTCAACACGGCAGATATTGTTAACGGTATCGAAGATGAGGTCGATGAAATATTCGCCCTTGTGAACCTTTGCCAGCCAGCGGACATCGTAGTTCTCCGTACGGTACCCACGGTCGCCGAAGAATTTGAGGATCTTCGGGTATTCACTGGCCTTGCAGAAAACATCGAGGTCTTTTGTATCGCGGTAGATACCTGTGTAGTGAAACATGGCGAACGCGCCACCGAGCATGAAGTTGGTGCCGGTCTGGTGAAGGAGCTCCAATGCTTCCTTATAAAATGCCTGTGATTCTTTTCGCTGCTCTTCCGTAGTGATCATGTGCTCAATTCTTGACCCCATTGCATAAAAGGTTGTGCCAGAAGGGGGCAAAGCTGAGCGTCACGTTAGAAAAGTGTCCGGACGCCGTTTGCGTGTCTGGCTTCATGGTCGAGCAGCCATTGCTTGCGCCAGAGGCCGCCTGCATAGCCTGTGAGAGCCTGGTCTGAGCCGATCACGCGGTGGCAGGGAACGACGATCGCGAGATTATTGCGGCCATTGGCAGTGCCCACCGCGCGGATCGCTTTGGCGTCGCCCAGCGTTTTGGAAAGCTGCAGGTAGGACACGGTGCGACCATACGGGATTCCGAGGAGACCCTGCCACACGCGTTGCTGGAATGGTGTTCCGGGCTGGTGCATCGGGAAGTCGAACGCGCGGAGGCTGCCGGCAAAATAGGCGTCAAGTTGCGAGAGGCATTCCAGGAGCACGAGCGAAGGGGTCTCGCTGCACGGCCCTGTTTTTTCTTCAACGAACCGGATCGAGCGGACCTGGTCGTCGGCAGCTTCAAGCTGCAGGATGCCGAGCGGGTTCGTGTGGTAGGCGATCATATCAACCGATTTTTTGTCCGGGTGCGACCGGCCGATCAGGGGCGAGCAATACCACGTCATTGTTCTCATCGTACACACCGAGGACCAGGCATTCGGAGAAGAAATTGGCGATCTGTTTGGGCGGGAAGTTCACGACGGCAACGATCGTTTTCCCGACGAGAGCGTCTGGTGTGTAGTGGGCTGTGATCTGCGCGGATGAACGTCGCTGGCCGAACTCGGGCCCGAAGTCGATCCACAGCTTGAATGCGGGCTTGCGCGCGCTTTCGAATACTTCGGCCTTCTCAATGCGGCCGGTGCGGATGTCAATCTTTTCAAAGTCGTCCCAGGAGATGTGCATGGGGAGGTGTGGTGAGAAGTGAACGGTCAATAGTGAATACTGAATAAAACGAATCGTCAGCGAATTCAAGCAGCCTGCCAATGCAAGACAAGGTACGGAAAGAAATGTGTGAATGAGTCCTCTTCCAACGCCACGCACTTATTCACCATTCACTATTCACTATTCACTATTCACTCCCTCACTGGTCCAGCATCTCTGCCAGTGCCAACAGCTCGTCGTGCTTGTACCGGTCCTTTTCGGTGTCGAAGCATTTGGCCATTTCCTCGAGCAGGTTCTGGATCACTTTCTTGTTTGAGAAGGGACGGAAATAAGAATGGACGGCCGGCA
>JAQBNP010000026.1 GCA_028288515.1 Flaviaestuariibacter sp.
TGAAGGGATCGGCACGAAAGGGCTTCCGTGGCTGCAGCAGGCGCGCAAATTGACGGGCCTGCCCACCGCCGTGGACGTGGCCACCGGCAAACAGGTAGAAGACGCGCTCCACTTTGATGTGGACGTACTTTGGATCGGCGCCCGCACAACCGTAAACCCGTTCAGCGTTCAGGAGGTTGCCGATGCCCTTCGTGGTGTGAAGGTACCAGTGCTGATCAAGAACCCGATCAACCCTGACCTCGAGCTGTGGACGGGGGCCGTTGAGCGCGTCGCCAAAGCAGGAGTGGAGCAGATCGGGCTCATCCACCGGGGCTTCTCCTCCTATGGCAACACTGAATACCGCAATGCACCGATGTGGCATCTCGCGATCGAGATGAAGCGCCGCAACCCGGACATGCTCCTGATCAACGACCCCTCGCATATTTGCGGCCGCCGCGACATTCTCCAGGAGGTGGCCCAGGAAGCAATTGACCTTGACTTCGACGGCCTCATGATCGAGAGCCATATCGATCCCGATAAAGCATGGAGCGACGCCAAGCAACAGATAACGCCAGAAGCGCTTGCGCAACTGCTTGACGCCATCATCTGGCGCAAGGAAGAAGTTGCCTCCGAAGAAGCTCACGCGATTCTCGAAAGCATGCGCCAGCAGATCAACCAGCTTGATGACGAGCTCATGCAGCTCCTCGGCCAGCGCATGAAGATCGCAGACAAGATCGGCCGGTATAAAAAAGAAAATAATATCACCATCCTTCAAACGCGCCGCTGGAACGAGATCCTGGAGCGGGCAGCAAAGAAGGGAGAAAAGTTCGGCCTGAGCAAGGAGTTCGTCACAAAGTATTTCGATGCCGTCCATATGGAAAGCATCAACCATCAAAACAAGGTCTTCAACAGCTGATGCAAACAAAAACATTCCGGATCGGCGCGTCTTCCGTAGCGTATCATTTTGACGCAACCTTCTCATCGTTGGCCTCGATCGTCGAGAAGAAGAATTCTGTGCTGGTCACGGACGAGAACGTGTTCGGTCACCACGGCAAGCGCTTCAAAGGTTGGAACACCATCGTCCTGAAACCGGGTGAGGAGTTCAAGGTACAGGCCACTGTCGATGCCGTCATCGACCAGCTCATCGAGATGGGGGCCGATCGGCAAACGACGCTTGTTGGCGTGGGTGGCGGTGTTGTTACCGACCTCACTGGCTATATCGCGTCGATCTATATGCGTGGCGTTCCCTGCGGCTTCGTACCCACAACGTTGCTCGCGCTTGTCGATGCGTCGATCGGCGGGAAGAACGGTATCGATGTCGGCGTGTACAAGAATATGGCGGGTACCATCCGCCAGCCGCAATTCATTCTTCATGACATGGGGTTCCTGGCCACCCTGCCCGATGCCGAATGGCGGTCGGGGTTTGCCGAGATCATCAAGCACGCCGCCATCCGCGATGCGCCGATGTTCCGGCAACTGGAAGCGAGCGACCTGGATCTTTTCAAAAAGAAAAAGAAGGAAACGGCAGCACTCGTGATGCGGAACGCGCTTCTGAAAACGAAAGTCGTGCAGGCCGATGAGCGCGAGACGGGTGACCGGAAGCTTCTGAATTTCGGGCATACGCTTGGCCATGCGCTCGAGAACCAGTACGAGCTTTCGCACGGAGAGGCCATCTCCATCGGGATGGGGTTTGCCGCAGGTTTATCAGCGGTGCTGGCCGGCTTTCGGCAGGCTGAGCGACTGACCGCTCTCCTGGAATCATACGGATTGCCCGTAGCGGCGGAGTACGATGCGGACAAGGTGCTGGACGTTCTGCAAAAGGACAAAAAGAAGCAGCAGGATTCGATCCGGTTCATCCTCCTCGAGCGGTTGGGCAAGGCCGTTATCCAGTCAATCCCCATTAATCAACTCGCAAAATTTCTTTGATGCAGGCAATCGTTTCTCCGTCCAGGCTGTCGGGTATGCTGACCGCACCGGCCTCGAAGAGCTCCATGCAGCGTGCATGCGCGGCGGCACTCCTGAAAGGCGGCTGCACCATTCTTGACAACCCCGGTGTGTCGGATGATGACAGGGCGGCCCTTGGGATCATCGGGCAGCTCGGCGCCACCGTCCGAAAAGAAGGCGATACCATTGTGATTGAATCCGGCGGCATACGTCCCGAAGGTGGTTCGATTCATTGTGGAGAGAGCGGCTTGTCGGTACGCATGTTCACGTCTATTGCAGCGCTTTGCCAGGCACCCGTGACGATCACCGGAAGCGGCAGCCTGTTGAAGCGCCCGCTGTCTTTTTTCAATGAGGTCCTTCCACAGCTCGGAGTCCTCTGCGAGAGCGCGAATGGCTTTCTGCCGCTGCGCGTAACCGGTCCATTGAAACCAAGAAACATAACTGTCGATGGCTCCCTGTCCTCACAATTTCTGACCGGCGTGCTCATGGCGTATTCAGCTTCGGGCGCGTCCGGTACAACGATTTCGGTGACGAACCTGAATAGCAAGCCATACATCGACCTGACGTTGAAAGTGATGGCAGACTTCGGGCTTCCGGTGCCGGTGAACCATGATTATAAAGAGTTCACATTTGGCGACGATGTCATTCGCGCCGGCGATGTCCGCTACCAGGTGGAAGGCGACTGGAGTGGGGGGGCGTTCCTGCTGGTTGCCGGCGCGCTTGCCGGCTCCCTCGATGTGGACGGTCTCGATGTTTTTTCGACGCAGGCGGACAAGGCGATCCTCCAGGCGTTGTCGCAGGCCGGCGCAGGCATGAGCGTGCAGGAAGGGCTGATCGCAATGCGGCAAGCTCCGTTGAAGGAATTTCATGTCAATGCGACGGACTGCCCCGACCTGTTTCCACCACTCGTTGCGCTGGCAAGCAGGTGCCCGGGACGCTCTGTGATCGAAGGCGTTCACAGGCTGGCACATAAGGAAAGCAACCGGGCACTGACACTGCAGGAAGAATTCGGTAAGATGGGTGTCGGCATCCAGCTGCAGGACGACCTGATGGTCATTTCCGGCGGCGAGGCGATCAGGAGCGCGACCGTATCATCTCACCACGACCACCGGATCGCGATGGCCTGCGCGGTTGCGGCGCTCAATGCAGACGGGCCCGTGACCATCACGGGAGCCGAGGCTGTCGACAAGTCGTATCCCCATTTCTGGCAACACCTGCAGCGAGCCGGCGCTTCCGTATCTTTAACCGATCACTAAACCATGAATAGTTTTGGACGTCTTTTTCGGGTCACGATCTTCGGCGAATCACACGGTCCTTCCGTTGGCATAACGATCGATGGATGCCCTGCCGGGCTTGCTCTTGCGGAGGCGGATTTCCTGCCGGACCTCGAGCGGCGAAAAGGAGGCATGCAGAAAGGAACGACGCCTCGCAAGGAAGACGACCTCCCCCTCTTCATCACCGGTATGTTCAACGGCCATACAACCGGGGCACCATTGACGATTCTCTTCGAGAACAAGAACACAAGATCGGGTGATTACGACAAGCAGCGGGCGATCCCCCGGCCGGGTCATGCGGACCTCGTGGCGAGTCAAAAATTCGGGGGCTTCGAAGACTACCGCGGTGGGGGGCATTTCAGCGGTCGGCTCACCGTTTGCCTGGTTGCCGCGGGGGTGATCGCCAAAAAGCTGCTGCCCGTTTCCATCCGGTCAACGATTGTCGAGATCGGCGGGGAACCCACGGTTGAGGCCGGTCTACAAAAAGCAATCGAGGCGAAGGACTCCGTTGGCGGCATCATTGAGTGCATGGTCGCGGGACTGCCTGCCGGCCTCGGTGAGCCCTTCTTCGATTCGGTTGAATCATTGATCAGCCATGCCGTCTTTTCCATACCTGCGATCAAGGGCATTGAGTTCGGCGCCGGCTTCGGTGCGGCGCGACTCTTTGGCACGCAGCACAATGATGCCATTATTGACGGCGAAGGACGCACCGCAACCAACCATGCCGGTGGTGTCGTGGGCGGCATCACAACCGGTAACGATCTGGTCTTCCGCGTGGTGGTAAAGCCAACGTCATCCACGCCAAAAGACCAATCGTCCTGGAACCGCGAAACGGCCCAGGTCGAATCCTTTTCCGTGAAGGGCCGTCACGATCTATGTATCGCGCTGCGCGTGCCACCCGTGCTCGAGGCTGTGACGGCGCTCGTTCTGGCCGACCTCTTCATCGCAGAGCACCGTCTTCCCAAAATCAACCGTTGATGCATTCCTTTCTTGTCAATGCCTCCCTTCAGATCCTTCCCGTGACAAAGGACCGACATCCTTATGAATGGGTGGACGAAGCCATTGATGTGATCCGCAAGTCAGGGATCAGGTACGAGGTTGGTCCGTTTGCAACCGTGCTTGAAGGAACCTATGCCCATGTGATGCAGGTTCTTGCCGATGTGAACGAGCACCTGGCGAGCCGTGGCTGCCCGGAATGGATCGCGGGATTCCAGATCCAGATCCGCAGCGACCGCGATATCACGGCAGGAGAGAAGACAGCGAAATATCAGTAGCGCGAAAGCTTGCGGAACCCGATGTCGAGCACATCATATTGCCTGTCGTTTGGCCATGCATAGTGCCACCATTCGGTTTCGAGGGCTTTGAAGCCAGCGGCCTCCATCGCCGAGCGCAGGAGAAGGCGGTTCTTCAATTGCGCGGCGGGCAGCGAGGTAAACGAGTGGTGGGCCGTATCGGAGAAATGATCGAAGCCCGTTCCCATCGGGATCTCGCGGCCTGTCTTCAGGTCCGTCAGGGTGAGGTCGACGGCCAGGCCGCGGTTATGCCCGGAGCCTTTTGCGGGGTTGGCGACGTAGCGCTCGTCGTGAATAAGCGCCCACATTTTTTTTGTAATGCTGTAGGGCCGATACGCATCGAAGATCTTCACGCCGTAGCCCTGGGTTGCCAGCGTACTGGCAACGCGCTGCAGCGCCAAAGCGACCGGCAGGCGCAGAAAGGTCAGGTTTGTTTGCCCGTACAGGTCCCGCCGCATGAAATTCGAAGTGGTGCCGTAACGCAGGTCGTACAGGATGCTGGGAATCACTGAATGGAGTTCAACCATCCGGTAATTGCTGTCTGCGCGAACTTGTTTCGCATAAATTTTTGTTTTCTCAACAACATTTATATTTTGTGCTGCGCAATTGCTCCAAAATGGTACAGCAATTGCGAAGAGCGCGAAAACGAAAAGACACCGAGCGTTGCGATTGTTTTGCATAACCTACCGTACATGAAAAGTAAGCATCTTTCCCCGATTGTTTTCGCCGCCTTCATCATCATATTAACAATCGTATCCTGTAAGGAAAAACGCAAGCCGATCGGGCAGAAGGAGGTTGTGACCAAGACCGAGGAGTTGAAGCTCACCGTGGCGGAAGTGATCGAGTCGTCGCTGGAAGAAGCGGAAGACAACGGCGGGCGTGTCGGCGGCATCGACCTTCACGAGTTTGAGAAGGTCAAAGGACTTTACGAAGACCAGTCCTATGCGCCGCTGTGGACGAATAACGGTGCGTGGCTTCCCGCGGGTGACAGCCTGTATGCGTTCGTCAGGCATGCGGCGGAATACGGGCTCTACCCGCAGGACTATCACGCCGATCGCATCGATACACTGCACTGGAAAACGGTTCGCGATACGAGCCGCACCAACCGGCTCGATGCATCGCTCTGGGCGGAGTCCGAGTTGCTTCTGACATCGGCGCTGATCAAAGTGGTCAACGACCTGAAGGTTGGTCGCCTGGTTGCCGATAGCATCCTCCACCGTGATACAAGCCTTTCCAAAATGTTTTATCGGAAGGCCCTGGACTCGTTCCGGGTTATGAGCACCGCGTCATTTGCCGCAACTCTCGAACCACGGCACAAAGGGTACCAGGACCTGAAAGCTGCCCTGCAATCCTTTCTTCCCGGCGCTGACCTGACAAGGCGCACGCATATCAACACGAAAGACACCTTGCACTACGCAGCGCAGGTGAGCCGTCGCCTTGTTGAAGATTCGATCGCGGTTGCCGATCCCCGTGATTCGGTGCTGCTCGCTGCCGGTATCCGAAGCTGGCAGAAAGCCCACGGCATGAAGGTCGACGGCAGGATGTCGGCTGCCCTCTTCGCGCGCATGAACCGTACGGCGGCGGATACATTCCTCCAAGTGGCGCTCACCCTGGACCGCTACAAGAGCCTGCCCACGATGCCCGCCACGTATGTGTGGGTTAATATTCCCTCCTACCGCCTCGACGTGGTGGACGCGGACACAGTTGTCCTGACGTCCAGGGTTGTGGTGGGCAAGCCCGAGACACGCACGCCGGTGCTGACAAGCGTGATCAGCGATATGATCACGTACCCGCTGTGGCATATACCGAACAGCATCATCGTGAAGGATATCCTGCCGGCCCTGAAGAAGGATCCGGGCTATCTGGCGCGCAAAGGCTTCAGCCTGGTGGACGACAAGCATAACGAGATCGATCCGTACACGGTTGACTGGAGTAAGTACAACAAGGGCATTCCGTATACGGTGGTCCAGGGCAGCGGAGATGCAAACGCGCTTGGCGTCATCAAATTCAATTTCCCAAACAACTATTCCGTCTACTTGCACGATACGAACCAGCGCGAGTTTTTCAGCCGCGCGAAGCGTGCGCTCAGCCACGGCTGCGTGCGTGTGGCGTCATGGGAGGACCTGTCGACGTATTTGCTGTCCCGTGATTCTACGGCGGCCAACGCGGTGCCGCTCGACTCGATGCAGACATGGCTGCTGCGAAAGGAAAAGCATGTCATCCCGCTGCACAACCGCGTGCCCCTTTATATTCGCTACTTTAGCGCCGAAGGAAAGGATGGTGAGCTGGCGCTGCACGAGGACATTTACGGGGAGGACCGCCGTCTGCGCCAAACTTATTTCGCCACCAAATAACAGCTTATGCGATCTGCCTTGCTCTTATTTTTCGTGTTGCTCCTGCGGCTGCCCGTCTCGACGCAGGTGACCGCAAGCCTGCCGCAGGCCATCGTGGATTCAACGGAGAGCGTGCGGCTTCTCCCCAACGTCAAGCCCCTGTATGGCGTGGCCAGCTATTATGCCGACAAGTTTGTGGGCCGGGAAACGGCGAACGGCGAATATTACAGTCACATCAAGATGACGGCTGCATGCAACCGGCTTCCGTTGAATACATGGATCCGCGTGACAAACCTGCGAAACAAGCGGACCGTGGTCGTAAAGGTGAACGACCGCCTTCATCCCAAAAACCCGCGGGTCGTGGATTTGAGCCGCGTCGCCGCGGAAAAGCTTGGCTATATCGGCTATGGGCTCGCGCAGGTGAAAGTGGAGGTGCTGATCAGGAAAAATGCGCACTGACGGGCATTTCAGGGCAGGATAAATATTTTCCGATAATTAGTACCGACCCTTTATTTTTGTCAACTTAAAACTAACGCATTACTTATGAAGAAGATACTGGCTTGCCTTTTTGCAACGGCCCTGGGTGTCTCCGCCTTTGCGCAGGATGCCGGCACCACCACCGCTCCAACAAAGAGGGGTTCCTATATCGGTGTCAGCTACGTGGTGAATGACTTTGCGAGCGCACAACGCATTCGCAGCACATCCCTCACAACGGTCCTGAGCAACCACCAGTTCACCAAGCTGAAGGATATGTCTCCGGGTATCGGCATCACTTATTTTAAGGGCTTGTCGAAATTCGTTGACCTCGCCGTGTCGGCGGTGGGTACATTCCCGAAAGTGCAGCAGGCCGACCAATCATTTTCTTCCGGCGACGATTTTCTCCTGGAGACCGACGCCAGCGTCAATGTGAAGATGTTCTCCGAGCGCTACCTGTTCTCTCCCTACGGCATTGCCGGCGTTGGCATCAGCCATCTTACGAAGAAATTCGATGCGTTTGTTCCACTGGGTCTCGGCCTGAAGGCCAATATCTTCAATGAAGCGGCGATCTTCCTGACTACACAATACCGTATCCCGATCACAAACAACACGAACAATTATCATTTCCAGTTCGGTCTCGGCTTTGCCGGCCGCATCGGGAAAGACTAATGCTCGCTGGATCTCATAAAAAAATGCGCCTTCGAAAGAGGCGCATTTTTTTGCTTGTCCGGTCGGGGTCATTTCAGATTGGCGAGAAGCTTTTCATTCAGGCGGACATAGTCGTCGTTATTCTGCTCGCGGGCCAGGGTCATCGACTTTTGCGCCGCAGCAACCGCTTCGGTCTTCTTTCCAAGCTTGGCCAGTGTGTTCGCGCGCTGGTGGTGGATCCAGTAAGCAGTCGGGTTTTGGTCAACGGCCTTGTCGAACCAGGCGAGGGCCTGGTTAAGGTCTTTCCCGTTCTCGAGATAATACATGGCCGCCTGGAAATAAGGATGGTTGTCCTTGTTCATGACGTTATTGATCTGCGCCATGACCTTGCCGTCGACGTCGAAGGAGATGGGGATGGCAACGGCGGTCTTGTCCCACATGATCTGCAGGTCGGTTCCGGTCGACTTCAGGTTGGCAAACTGCATCGTGAAGGATTCAACTGTGGATTCGAGCTTCGTCGGCTTCACCGTAAAGCGAAGGACGTCATCGGCTTCTTTGTATTCGGTTCCCCAGTTGGCTGATCCCTTGTTGATGATGATCTCCCACTGGTCGGCGCCGGGGATGGTATACAGCGCGTACTCGCCGGCTTTGAGCGGCTTGCCGCCGATCGTTACGTCGTCTACGAACTTGAGGCGTGTCGCGGAGTTCGCGCCGGTGCGCCAAACCTTTCCAAAGGGAACCAGGTCGCCGAAGACCTTACGGCCACGGATGGCGGGGCGGGAATACACGAGCTCGACTGAAGAGATGCCCACGTCCTGGCGGATGGACTGGGTGGGGCTTGGCGCCGGCGTCTTGATGGCCTGGGCATGCGTGGCCTGAAGGGCGAGAACGCATGCCGCACTGAAAAATAATTTTTTAAGCATTGCCTTGATTTTAAGCGTCAAAAGTAACGCAATCCGGTTGGGGACAACGGGACATAAAAAAGCCCGGTCGCGGGACCGGGCTTTGATTTCATTTATGCGTTACACTGCCTGCGTTTGCTCGACATCGTTGCGGAAAACGACCACCCCGTCGAACACGTCTACGAGAACTGGCTGGGACTTCTCTACCTCGCCGGCGAGGATCTTGCGGCTCAGCGTGTTCACGATCTCTTTCTGGATCAGGCGTTTCAGCGGACGTGCCCCGAATTGCGGATCGAACCCGTTCTCCGACAGGTAGTCGAGGAGGTAATCACTGAAGCGAAGCTGGATGCCGCTTGTGGAGACGAGCTTCTTCAGGCCTTCGAGCTGGATCCGGATGATGCCGCGGATCTCGCTGCGCATCAGTGGCTGGAAGAGGATGATCTCGTCGATGCGGTTGAGGAACTCCGGCCGGATCGTCTGCCGCAGCAGTGTCATCACCTCGCCTTTGGTTCGCTCCACCACCTCGTCTTTGTTGCGCTCATTGACACCTTCGAAATTATCCTGGATGATGGATGAGCCCAGGTTGGACGTCATGATGATGATGGTGTTCTTGAAGTTCACGACACGCCCCTTGTTATCGGTCAGGACGAAGCCATCACCGCCGTGGCCGATGCCGTGCGGCGCAGCAGGGCCGGCCTGCAGGACCCGAAGCGGCCCATCGGTTCCTTCATCTTCCTCGGCACCACGGGTGTGGGAAAAACGGAGCTCGCCAAAGCCC
>JAQBNP010000036.1 GCA_028288515.1 Flaviaestuariibacter sp.
TTCTCGCCCTTTCATCGAGGACGGGCAGCGACTCTTCTTTCCTGCTGATCGGAACCTTTATGGCAGCGGCCTACAAGATCATTCCGGGCCTCGTGAAAATGATCAACCTGGCCGGCCAGATGAAAGCCTATGAGTTCCCCGTGGGCACTGAACAACCAGAAAAGCGCGCACAGGCAGACGCCCTCAACTGCCCGTCGATAGAGGGATTGAGTCTTCGCAACCTATCGCATGCTTTTGCCGGCAGGCAGGTTCTTGATCCCGTCACTCTTGATGTAAATCCTGGCGATTTCGTCGGCATCCGCGGCGCCTCCGGGATCGGCAAGACCACCCTTCTCAATCTTTTGGTGGGCTTCCTGGAGCCGACGGGTGGAACGATCTCCGTCAACGGACAGCGACTCGCACCACGAGAGCTGAGGAGCCTGTGGCCGGCAGTGGCCTACAATCGCCAGCAGGCCTTTCTCATGCAGGACAGCATCAGCCGCAACATTACACTGGGCAAGCCCCTGGACGAAGATCGGTTTCAAAACATCGTCCGAAAAACGGGCCTCGCTGAGATCCTGGCGACGTTTGCGGAAGGCGCCGACCGCATCATCGCCGAGAACGGCCGCGACCTGAGCGGCGGCCAGCAGCAACGCATCTGCCTGGCACGTACGTTTTACAAAGAGGCCGACCTGATCCTCCTCGACGAGCCTTTCAATGAGCTCGATGCGGCATCCGAGCTGCGCTTACTTCGCTATTGCCGGCAACTGGCCGCTTCCGGCAAGATGATCTTGATGATCTCCCATCATGAACGCAGTCTATCTTTTTGCACGAAACGATTCACGCTGAATGACACACGTAAAGACGCTCATCCTGCTCCTGCCGGGCTTTCCGAAGTCTGAAGCGGATACGGCCTGCCTTCCCTTGCAGCAGGCATTGACACGTGCGCTGGCGTCACTTGACCCGTTCCTGCGTGTACTCGTGATCGCCTTTCACTACCCGCATACGGCACAAGTCTATTCGTGCGGCGGGGCGGACGTGAAAGCCCTCGGTGGGCGAAACAGGGGCGGCGCCTGGTCATTCGTCCGCCGGCGACAGGCGCGTATGATCCTGCAGGAAGCATGCGAACAAACGCAGGTGATCGGGCTGCTGAGCTTCTGGCATGGCGAATGTGCCGCCGTTGGCGAATGGCTCGCAACCCGCACCGGCCTGCCCCATTTCTGTTGGCTGATGGGACAGGATGCCCGTCCACACAACCGGTATCCGAAGGTCCACCCCCTTCCCGCGGATCGCATCATCGCCCTTTCGGAAGCGCTACAGGACACGTATGAAAAGAGCCATGGGATCCGGCCGGCCCGTGTCATCACACCGGGCATCGACTATAGCCGATTGGAGCATCCAGCGTCACGCCATGTCGACCTGCTCGCGGTTGGTTCCCTGATCGACCTGAAACAGTTTGATCAATTCCTGGAAGTCGTTCGCGACCTGCGGGCGACACATCCCCAACTCATTGCGCGACTCGTGGGCGAAGGGCCTTGCCGTGCACGCCTGGAGCGGCTTCTGTGCGAATGGGGATTGGAAACTACTGTCGTGATGACCGGCGAGCTAGCGTATCCACAAGTGCTCGACTGCATGAAGCGGTCGAAGATCCTGCTGCACACTTCGTTGTATGAAGGGTTTTCGGGCGTCTGTCTGGAGGCCATTTCCGCCGGCGCTCATGTGATCAGCTTTTGCCGGCCAATGGCCGTTCTGCCACCGCAGTGGCAAGTCGTCGCCTCTGTCCAGGAAATGCAGATCAAAGCTTCTATGTTACTTGAATCCGGACCAACGTTTTGCAGCGACCGCAGCTTCCCGATTGAAAGCACTGCCCGGCAGGTCTTATCCTTGTTCGGTCCCTTGGAAGCGACCGAGATCTGCGGCCAGTGTGCGGATCTTATGGGCGAGCGCTGGGAATGAGAGCTCCCTCTCGAAGCGCTTACGCACGCGTTGGCCAAGAGCGGGAAGGTCAGTGGTGGTTGCGTGGTGAAGACGATCAAGCAGCGCACCTGCATCGCCGGGGGGATAAAGGAAGCCTACGGTTCCATCGGCTGTCATCGCGCGGAAGGAGGGAATGGTGGTAACGATGGGAATGCAGCCGCACGACATTGCTTCGATCACGGCAATGCCGCTTCCTTCGGAATGAGAGCCCGAAAGTATGAAGTCGGCGGCGCTGTACCAGGTCTCCAGCTCTTTGTTTTTGACGGTACCGACGAGGGCGATCAGTGCCGGTGATGGGGCTTGAGCAATCGCATCGCGCACGTTTGGCAGGAGAGGAGCGTCTGTGTAGATCATATACAGACGCGCGTCGGGCCTGGTAGCAGCGAAGCGATTGAATGCCCTGATGACGGTGAGAGGATCCTTGTTTGGATCAAGCCGGCCAACCCAGAGAAACAACGGCGATCCGCCGATACCAAGCTTCACGCGGGCCGCATGCTTGTCGATCGGTTGGAAACGGGATGAGGACTGCATGATGGCAGCGATCTTGCCACTTTGTTTGATGATGCGCCGGTCGACCCATTCCAGCCCTACCTCTGTCGACGCAAACAGGTAGGCATCGACGACACGGTCGGCAACCGATTGAAG
>JAQBNP010000038.1 GCA_028288515.1 Flaviaestuariibacter sp.
GCGCCCACGCCGGCCGGCATGCTGAGCAAGCTGCCGGCAGCTGTCAACGTCACGCTGTTCCGTCCTTACCTCTGGGAATCCCGGAAGGTCATCCAGATCCTGTCCGCCCTGGAGGCCACCCTGTTCATGCTGGCCACACTGTATGTGATCCGGAAACGCGGCATCAAGAACTTCTTCGGGGCTCTCGTCTCAGACCCGAACCTTCTGTTCTTCATCGTATTCACCCTCATCTTCGCCTTCGCTGTGGGCATTTCCACCGGCAATTTCGGGTCCCTGTCGCGGTATAAGATCCCCTGCCTCCCCTTCTACGCCGCGATGCTGATCATCATGAACAACAGGGCCGAAAAGCAGATCTTCGTCGAGCAAGAAAAAGTCGTATGAACCAGAACGTTTTTGTCATCTCGCTCGACTTCGAGCTTCTCTGGGGTGTGCGCGACAAGCGTACCCGCGAAAGCTATGGCGCCAACCTGCTGGGCGTGCGCCAGGTGATTCCCCGGCTCCTCGAGCTGTTCGACCGCTATGGTGTCAACGCAACGTTCGCTACGGTGGGTTTCCTTTTCGCAAAGAACAAGGAGGAGCTGCTCGAATTCGTTCCCACCGACCTCCCCCGGTACAGCGCGGACCGCTATTCGCCCTACGCGAACGGCTATATGGACACCGTCGGGGCAAACGAAGAGGAGGACCCGTATCACTACGGCAGTTCGCTGATCGACAGGATCCTGGAGCACCCCGGCCACGAGGTTGCAACCCACACCTTTTCCCATTTCTATTGCCTGGAAGGCGCGTCCATCGCCTCTTTCGAGGCCGACCTGGCCGCCGCGCAAAAGATCGCCGGGCGGAAAGGAGTCGAGCTGAAATCGATCGTTTTCCCACGAAACCAATACAGCCAGGCCCATATCGACAGCTGCCGGAAAGCCGGTATCATCGCCTTCCGCGCCAACGAGCAATCGGCAGTTTATACGCCCCGGAACAACGAGGACCAGAGCAAGGTGATCCGCGCCGCGCGATTCCTCGATACCTATGCCAACCTGACCGGGCACCACAGCTTTGTTCCCGTGGAAACCGATGGGATCGTCAACATCCCCGCGAGCCGCTTTCTTCGTCCGCATACCGAACGGTTCAGCCCCTTCGATGGCCGCAAGCTGGCGCGGATCCGGGGCAGCATGCTCCATGCCGCGAAGCGGAAGCAGGGATTTCACCTCTGGTGGCACCCGCATAATTTTGGGATCCATATCGACGAGAACATCCGGTTTCTGGAAGAAATCCTACAATTTTACAGGCATTTACATCAAGAATTCGGCATGCAAAGCAAGACCATGAGGACCATCGCCGAAGAAACCTTAGCACATGGAGTATAAGCGGATCGTGCTTTTGGCGGGGCAGTGGGATACAACGCCGGTCGTCTACCAATTTCTGAAACGGCATTTTTCCGTGGAGAAGGCGGTGATCGAAGAGCCCGTGCCGCGGAAAGAGTTTTTGAAACGGCGCATTAAGAAGCTTGGCTATCTGGAAGTTGCCGGGCAGGTGCTGTTCCAGCTTGCGATCGCAAAGCCGCTGAAAAAAACCTCTGCGAAACGGATCCGCGAGATCCACGAGCAATACGGACTTTCAACAGCGCCGATACCGCCCGAAGACATCATCGCCGTGCCATCGGTCAATGCAGATGCCTGCCTGGAAATCCTGAAGCGGCTGCAGCCCGATCTCGTAATTGTCCATGGCACGCGCATCATTTCCAAAAAACTGCTGAGAGGACTGTCCTGCACCTTCGTGAACATCCATGCCGGCATCACACCGCGTTACCGCGGCTCGCACGGCGCCTATTGGGCGCTCGCCAGCAGCGATGCGGCGCACTGCGGCGTCACGGTGCACCTGATCGACGAAGGCATCGACACCGGCAATATCCTGGCGCAGGCCACGATCACGCCAGCGCCGGCGGACAACTTCTCAACCTACGGGTACCTCCAGCTGGCCGTCGGCCTGGAGCTTTTGAAGCAGGCAATTCCCGACCTCGCGGCCGGCAAGCAACCCGCGCGCGAAACGGCTTTGAACTCTACTCTCTGGCACCACCCCACCTTCTGGGGCTACCTCTACAAGCGACTGACGAAAGGCGTTCGGTAGCCGGCGGGCAGGCGCCGTGGCCGTTCACGCGTTTCCGTGTTGGCAGTCGTTTTCAGCCGACAATCCCATACATTTGCATCCTCCTAAACACTCTTATCAATTCAAAACATCATAAGATGAGCCATACAACGATCAATAAATCCAAGATCCTGATCACCGGGGGGACCGGCTCCTGGGGCCACGAACTCGTGAAGCAGCTCCTGGAAAAATACCCCGATGTGGAAGAGATCCGCATCTACAGCCGCGGCGAGCACAAGCAGGTGAGCATGCGCCAGGAATTCAAAAACCACCCGAAGCTGAAATTCATCATCGGTGACGTACGCGACAAGAATATCCTGAACTACGCCATGGCCGGTGTCGACATCGTCTTCCACCTCGCTGCCCTGAAGCATGTGCCCGTGTGCGAAGAGAACACCTGGGAAGCAGTCCTGACCAATATCAACGGCACACAGAACGTGATCGAGGCGGCCCTGAACAACAAGGTCAAAAAGATCGTCGACGTATCGACAGACAAGGCGGTCGACCCCTTCAACCTGTATGGCATGACGAAGGCCTGCGGCGAGAAGCTGATGATCAACTCCAACTTCAACTACTCCTTCAACGAAAAAGAATACGCGCCCTCCTTCATCTGCATCCGCGGCGGTAACGTCATCGGCACCAACGGCAGCGTGATCCCGCTCTTCAAAAAGCAGCTGATCGAAAAGAACCGCATCACCGTTACGGAGCTGGAAATGACCCGCTACCTCATGAGCACACGCGAGGCGATCAGCCTCATCTTTACCGCGGTGGAGAATTCGATCGGCGGCGAGCTGTTCGTCATGAATATGCCGGCCGCCACCGTGCAGACCATCGCCAACGTCATGATCACCCTGTTCGGAAACAAGGACAGCCAGATCGACATCATGGGCAAACGTCCCGGTGAAAAAACGCACGAGGTGCTCGTCTCCAAAAACGAATGCCCCTTCACGTATATCTTCTCCGACAACTACTACGTGGTACTCCCGCAGATCCACGACGAGAAGCTTCAGAAGCGCTACAAAGACTACAAGAAACTCAACCTCAGCGAATTCACATCGGAGAACACCACGCGTCTTTCTGAAGACGAGCTGGTGGCCCTGCTGAAAAAAGAAAGCTGGCTATGGCCATAACGGGCACGCCCTCCCCACACCAAAGCCGCGGCATCGCCCTCACGGGAAGCCGCGGCTTTATTGGCAAAGCCCTCGCCGCTCGTCTCGCGACGGCTGGCGCTCCCTGCATTGCGTTTCCCGGAAACCTCCTGAGCACGGCCGACCTCGAATCGTTTTTCGAGCAGCACCCGGTGGACCAGGTCGTTCACCTCGTTGGCGGCTTCGAAGGCGACTTCGACCGGCTTCTCGAGACCAATGTGCGTCCAACCCAACACCTCCTCGAGGTCGGGAGGCGCTATGGTCTCCGCAAGGTTATCTATGCGTCCACCGGCGCCGTCTATGGAGAGCCGCTTGGCGACACATCGAAAGAAACGGACCCGCTTCTCCCCAATACGCTCTATGGGCTGGCCAAAAAGCTCACCGAGGAGACCCTTCATTTCTACACGCGCCAGTACGGCATCGACGCCGTGATCCTGCGCTTCCCCAACGTTTATGGCGAAGGAAACGCTAAGGGGGTGCTCTATCATTTTCTCCAGGCCATCCGCCGCGATGGCGCGCTGACCATTGCCGGCGACGGCTCCCAGTCACGGAATTTCCTCCATGTCACCGACGCCTGCATTGCCATCGAAAAAGCACTGGCTTTCGAAGGCTCAGGCATCTTCAATATCTCAAACCCGGTGAAGGTTTCCATCCGCGACCTGGTGGACCAGCTGGCCTGCCACTACTCGTTCGGCGTCAACTACCGCGAGCAGGATAATTTCCTGAAGGACCTGCTCCTGGATACGACGAAAGCCGAGCAGGTGCTCGGCTTTCGCGCTGTTCATTCGGATACCGCCCGGTTCTTCGAGGGGTCAGTGGCAACGGGCAGTGAATGACATGCCCGGCCATCGCCTTGTCAGGCGATATTCTTTTTCCACCAGTACTGAAAAACGATCAGTGCCCAGATGGTCTCGTGACTGTCCTCGGGGTTGGCTGACATCATCTTTTTCTTCAGCGCGGCGATCGTATCGGCATTGAAAATACCCTGCTCGCGAACGAAGGCGTCGGCCAGCAGGTCCTCGTCGATCAGGCTCCATAATTCTTTCCGGAACCAGTCCAGCAAAGGCAGGTCAAAGCCTTGCTTGGGCCTGTTGTAAAGCTCCGCCGGCAGGAGATCCCGAAAGCTGTCCTGCACGATCTTCTTCTTCAGGCGCTTGTCGATCTTGTACGCTTCCGGCAGGCCGAAGGCAAACTCAACGACCTCCTGGTCGAGGAATGGCGAACGCACTTCGAGGCTGTTCGCCATGCTCATCATGTCCACCTTCACCAGCATATCGCCCACGAGAACGAGGTTCATATCGGCCAGCAACACCTCGTTCAGGTCGGTGCCCGTGATCGTCCAGTGATAGTTCTGGCTGAGGGGAATGCCGGCTGTGGCGCCACCGGCAAAGAGGCCGCGCGCTTCCGCTTCGGGGAGCATGGATGCCCAGCGCCAGTAGCGCTCTTGGGGCGGGAGGCCCGCGACTTCGGCAAACCGGTGCAGCTGGCGGAAGGTGTTGGTCAGCTTTGAGTTGCGGCTTTTGGGAAGGATCTTCCAGAGAGGCGCCAGTCCTTTTACGATGCCGGCTGTGCGCGACGGATGGGAAACATTTCGCTCCGCCTCGTACTTGTTATAGCCGGCAAAAACTTCGTCACCGCCATCCCCGGAAAGGGCAACGGTCACGTGCTTTCGCGTCAGCTGGCAGAGGATATAAGTCGGAATGAGGGAGGAGTCGGCAAACGGCTCGTCAATGGAGGCAAAGATGGTGTCGATCTGTGACAGCAGGTCGTCCGTCGTGAGACGAAAGACCGTGTGCTGCGTCCCGTATTTTTTAGCGACGAGCTCCGCGTAGCGCGTTTCGTCGAAGAAGGGCTGGTCCTTGAAACCGATCGAGAAGGTCTTGAGCTGCTGCTCATGACGGGAGGCAAGCGCAACGATGACGGAAGAATCGATGCCGCCGCTGAGGAAGGCACCCAGGGGAACGTCGGCAATGAGACGCAGGCGCACGGCTTCTTCCATGCGCGTGACCAGCTCGGTCTTTGCCTGGTCATACGTGAACGCGCCATAGGCTTCTTTGCGAAGCGCCAGCTCGTAATAGGTATGCTCGGAAACACCGGCTGCCGAGATGCGCAGGAACTTGCCGGGAAGCAACTTCCGCACGCCTTTGAGGATGCTGAAGGGCTGGGGAATATAATTGAGCTGGAAATAATAGGGAAGAACGGTTTTGTCCACCTCTCTCGGGATGCCGAAGGCGAGCAGGGATTTCAGCTCCGACCCGAAGAGAATAGCGTCGTCGTCGGCAAAGACATGAACCGGCTTTTTTCCGAAGCGGTCGCGCACCACGACCAGCTCTTTTTTCTCACGGTCATAAATGGCGGCCGCAAAGAATCCACGGAGCTCCGCGAAACAGTCGGTGCCCATTTTCTCGAACAGCGCAAGGAAGACCTCGGTGTCGGAGAGCGTACGCAGCTGCCGGCCGGCGAGCAGGCCTTTGTGAAGCTCGCGGAAATTGAAGATCTCGCCGTTGAAGACGATACAGAAGCGACCATTGGCGCTGTGCATCGGCTGGTTGGCAGCAGCAGATGTATCGATGATGGACAGGCGTCGGTGGCCCAGTGCAACGCTGTCCTCGCGGAACACGCCCTGCCCATCGGGCCCCCTGTGACCGATCGAGCAGGATGCTTCTTCGATCCGGTCAATGTATCGCTTTCCTTCTTCCCTGAAGGCAAATCCTCCGGCTATACCACACATAATTCTGCTTTACGATTTAGTGATCACGGCAAACTTATCTTTCAATTTCAGCACATGCTTTTCAAAGGCGTGGTAGCTGACCCAGGCCGCCACGAGCGACAGAACAAGGGCCACGGGTACCTGGATGAAAGCGATCTTCCAGAGGCGGTCGGCCATGCCCATCTTGGCGAGCAGTGTCGTCACCACCAGGAGGGGCAGCATGTGCAGGCAGTACAGGCCGTAGGTGTACTTTCCCATATTGCTGATGAACGCATGCCGGCCCAGCTTGAAAAGCGAGCGGCTTGTGAAATTCTGCTCCAGGATGATCCCGACAAAAAACAGGCTGAAGACAAGCCGGTCGATGCTGAGCGCCACCCCGGTGAAGATCTCCTTGCGAAACAAATAGAATCCAAAGAGGGCCACATAGAGGAGCCCGATGCTCCACCTCGGCAGCTCACGAATGGCGCTGTGAAACCGTTGGTTCTGCAGCACGAGCGCCGCCCCCATTCCCCCAACGGCCATATCCGAAATGCAGGCCAGCGTGTGCATATGCACCACCATCGGCTCGCCGTAATGATACAGGCGGAAACAGAAGGAAAGGACGATGATCGTGCCCAGCAGCTTCTGGTAATGACGCGCCGGCAGCACGAAAAGAAGTAGCGGCCACACGAGGTAGAACTGCTCCTCGATAGCCACCGACCAGAGAACGTTGAGAAGAGATGAATCGGCCAGGCCATGCCTCAGTACATCGAAATTGCTGAGGAAAGCAAGGTAGTAGCGCGGGTCGGCAGTCTCAGCCGGCACACCGCCGAACATAGCTTTCAGCTTCGGAAAGATGAGGAAGCCAAAGGCGACATTGAAAAAATAAAGTGGCCAGATCCGCAGGATCCGCCGCACGTAGAAGTTGCCGATATGGATGCGGTTCGTGATCTCTTTTTCCTTGATCAGGAGGTAGGTGATGAGGAACCCGCTGAGGACGAAGAAGAAGTTGACACCGATATGCGCTTCATCGAAAAGGTAATGCCGGAGGAATTTGTAAGTAGGGTCCGCGCTGACGGCGGGGTTGTCCGAGAAGAACGCGTGCATCAGGAACACCGAAAAAAAGCAGAAGAACCGGATGCCGTCGAGGTTTGGGAAAAAGACCTTGTGCTTGGCCTTTGCCTGCTCTTCCGGCGGCTTCCCCGCGAAGGCGGAAAGGCTGCTGTCCACTCGAACATCGTCCTCTTTTCTCACGTCTTTGTTTTTTTGAGACATCTCTAGTTGACGTTCGCCGTGCGGAACGAAACATACGCATCGAGGTCTGCCGGTGTGCCGATGCCGTGCATGGCTGCGGTATCAACGTTGAAGATGCCCACGCGCTTGCCGTCCCGAACCAGGTAATTGTACACCGGGCAGGTATAAAACTCGTTGTTAACGCGGTCGTTATTGATGATCATGTCCACCGCGCCGTTGACGAAGTCGCTGCCCTTGGTAAAATAGTAAATGCCGACCGTCGCAAATTCAGAGATGGCCTTCTTCTCCTGCACTTCGGTCACCAGGCCCGCCTCGTCGATCTTTGCGAACGACCATTTCGGGTTGCGTTCCTCGTCCACGAAGGTGAGGATCGATCCATCGAGACCGCGCTGCTGCGCGTCGCCGATATAGGCGCTGCAATCGAAATCCACCACCTGGTCGCTGTTGGCGATCAGCAGGGGATCATCGTTATTGATCATGCTCCGTGCATACAGGACCGTACAGGCCGTGCCTTCCGTGAGCTTGTCGATGCCGATCACCTCCACCGAAAACTGGCGCTTCAGGGTTTCGATCACGTGGCCATAGCCCGCCAGGTGCTCTTTCCGCGCGATAAGCGTAAACCGCGCGCCGTCCATGTAGAGGTTCTCGATCACATGCTGGATCATCGGCTTGCCAAGCACGTCGATAAACGGCTTCGGGTCTTTGTAACCGGCTTCGGCAAAGCGGCTTCCCAGCCCGGCCATCGGTATCACGATATTGATCATATCAGGTATTTATCGTTTTTCGCGCAGGGCGTTTTCACCACCACCGTCGTCACATCGGTGAGAGCCTCGAAGTCGGTATCCTCGCCGGGGTTGATTCTAATGATGCTGCCGCTGCCATATTCCTCGCCGTTCATGCGGACACGGCCATTGACAATGACGGTGAGCTCGGTCGCGATCTTGTGAAGGTGACGCTGCTCGTGGGCGCCGGCGGCATAGCTTTTCACGGCAACTTCAAATTCTTCGGTCGGCAGCAGGGTCGGCGAGAAATCGCCAACGAACCAGCCGCCGGTAAAGCTGCCCAGGTCGAAATTTTCCATTATGATTTCTTGACGGATGATTCGTATTCGGAGATCATCTGTGGTGAGTAGAAGGAATGATAAGCCTCGGACGGGATCGAGTAGTTGAAAACCTTCTGGTTCATCAGCACGTATTCGTTGATCACCGAGGAGATAAAGAAATTGTCGTTGATCCGTGTATCCTTCAGCAGCACCTGGGAGGCCGCTTCAATGAAGAAGGCGGCGTTGCTGAAATAGTAGAAGCCGGCGATCGCATTGCGACTGATCGGGTTCTTCTCGGCGGTTTCGAGCACCTCGTTGTTCTCGTTGGTGCGCGCGAACGACCACCGCGGATGTACGGAGCCAAAGGTCAGCACGCCGGCATCGGCAGCGCTGTCGATAAAGGACGTGACCACTTTTTCGAGGTCGTGGTCGATGAGCTGGTCGCCGTTGAGCAGCAACAGCGCATCGGTGGGCTGGATATTGTCGATCGACATCAGGACGCTGCAAAGCGCGCCCTGCGTGGGCTTCTTGATGGTGACCACGTTGGCGTCGGGCACCAGGAGGCGCAGCGTATTATCGAGGTGGAACGTAACGATGTCCTCCTCGCGGATGATAAATGTGAATTTTTTCGGCAGCCGGATCGCGATCAGGTTTTGCAGAACCAGCTCGATCATCGGCTTCCCGTTGATCTCGATCAGCGGTTTCGGGTAGATATAGCCGGCCTTCTGGAACAGCTCGGAGGTGCCGGCGATCGGGATGATGATGTTAAGCGTTGACGATTTCATTCACTCGGTTCTTGATGTTTTGATAATTGACCGCGTTCGGATTGGCAACCCGCAGCACATGAGCCCCGCTGGCAGTTGCTGCCCGCAGGCCGTTTTCATTGTCCTCCACGATGAGGCATTCTTCGGGACGCAGACCCATCCGCTCGATCGCTTTGGTGTAGATCTCCGGGTCCGGTTTGGAGTGCGTCACGTCCTCGTTCGAGAGGAAGAACTCCAGGTACTGGCTGAGCTTCGACCGCTCCATCATGATGTCGATTGTTTGCTTGATGGAGTTGGAGCAGACCGCCAGCAGGTAGCCTTCATGGCGGAGCTGCGAGAGGGCGTACTGGTGCTGGAACACAGGCTTGCAGCGGCTGTAGACCATCTCCATCGTATACTCCTGTTTGAGCTTGTTGATGAGGCCGTGGAGCTTTTCGGGAAGCCGCCCCTCAAGGGTCAGCATCTGGAGCTTTTTCTTGGTCGGCAGCCCGTCAAAGGTGACGAGGTGCTCGTAACGGCTGATCTCGACGCCAAACAACTGGAGTGCGCGGTTGAGCGCTTCGAAATGCCAGTCGCGCGCGTCGATGAGCACGCCATCCATATCGAAAATGATCGCTTTTATCTTAGTCTGCATGAAAAAACGTTAAGGCTTGATCGGGAAAATCTGTGCAAAGTAATAGGCTGCCGTTCAAATGGAGCCCTGCTTTTTTTAGCTCCGCCCAAAAAGCGTCATGCGGCCGCTTGTGAAGCTCCGGGGACACGATGCACACGCACTTTCCCCTGTCGAGCCAGGTCCGGATGAGGTCCATTCCGTACCAGGTGCCCTCAAACGCATCCAGCCAGATGCCGGCGCACTCATCAGCGAACGCCGCCTCCGGCTCATATTCGCTGATCCGCGCATAAAAGGGCATCCCGCCATTCTTGTACCCGATCGTGTCCGGGATCGACATGTCGAAGACAAAGTACCGCGCCTGGCCGTGGCGTGCCAGCGATGCCGAGAGCGCCTTCTGCAGTCCGTCTGCCTTGATATTGATGGCCAGGATGCCCGGCTTCTCCGCGTGCTTGTAATAGAGGTCGAGAAAGGCATCGAAGGAAAGAAGGTCGCTGCCGGCCCGCGGCATATCGTGAGAAATGACCAGCTGCCCGTCAAGGTCGCGGACATCCGTTTCGATGCCGAAGCCACCGGTGGCGCTCCGAATAAATGCCAGTTCCGAATTCTTTTCACCGGGCTCCGTCCAGAAGCCCCTGTGCGCGAGGATCTCCATCAATGCAGGGTTTGAATCAGGTGAACGAATTGCGTGTAAAGCGCTTGCGGCGCATAGCGGCTGTGAACGAGGGCTGACGCATTCTTCGAAATGGTCAGCATGCGCGCCGGGTCGGCATTGCCGCCGCTGATCAGCGCGTTGATCTCCTCGATCGAATTGTCGTGACCGAGGTAGTGAACCCCGTCCTCCATCCCGGTGCCGGCGTAGCAGGTGCGGTTGCCCAGCAGCACGCATCCGCAGGCCATTGCTTCAAAGGCGCCGACGCCGGGAATACCGTTATAGTATTCCTCTCCGACGATGACGTACTTGTATTCATTGTATTTGTCCACGATGTTGAACGAGAAATAGCTCGATTGTGCCACCTGCAGCTTTTTCGGGAGCAGGCGCTGATACCATTTCTTTTTCGTCACGTTGGTTTCGAAGTAGGGAAAGCAATAGCAGTCGATCGTATCAGCCAGCTCCTCTTTACGCTCATAGATCTCACGGCGGACCGGGTGGACGGTGCGCGCACCTGCATAGGTCTTCAGGTCCGTGAGGTGATTGTGCGACGCATCGAGCTCCAGCATGTGAAAGGTTCCCGTCGCAACAGCTTTGGGCTTGCGCTCGTCGAACCGGCGGACCACCTGGAACCGTGGATATACGGCAAAGGGTATCACCAGCATCGGCTTGCGGTACCAGGGAAAGAAGTGGCGGAAGAACGTGTTGCCCGTCACATCCACATCGGACGCAAGGAGCAGGTTCGGAATCCCCTCGATCGCGCGGCTGTAGTCGCCCGGCGTTGCGTAATAATGGGTCAGGTGCCCGATCGCCACCGAAAAATGACGGCAGGTTTCGCGCAGCATCGCCGGGTTGAGATAATTGCGGTAGCAAAGGAACAGGAGGATGTTCTTGTCAGGGATCGTATCCGGACTGAAATGAACCGTCACTTTCCCTTCCAGTTGGTTGTGCTCCACCCATTGCTTCAGCTCCGCCCGCAGCAGCTGGCTGCGCACGGCGCCCGGCAGCTTGCGAAAAATACTGTCGGGAATGAGCCCGGAGAATGCATTGTTCACGAGGACGTCAACCTTGTGACCGGCTGCGATATGTTCGTCGAGCAGGTAGCCATACTTCCGGAGCGCCCGCCGCTTCAAGAGCTTGAAGGAAAGCGGGGACCCGAAAAAGTCGGATACGTGCGGATTCAGAATGGTAAACATCAATGCTGTTTTACGGGAGAGTGTTCGGTTTGGCCCGCCAGTTCCTGTTCCCAGTTCCAGGCTGTGCGCATCATGGATTCAAGGTCGTGTTTCGGTGTCCACCCCAGGAGTGTGCGCGCCTTCTCATTGTCCGCGTAGATGGCGATCACATCGCCTTCACGCTCCGGCCCGACCTCGTAGTTGAGCGCTTTGCCACTGACCTGCTCGAACATCCGGATGGCCTCGAGGATCGTGACACCGTTGCCGGTGCCGAGGTTGACGATCTCCACGACCTGCCCGCTGCCTTCCAGCATCTGGCGCAGCGCCAGCGTATGCGCATGCGCGATGTCCATCACGTGAATGAAGTCACGCACACAGGTGCCATCGCGCGTGTCGAAGCGGTCGCCGAAAACGGTCATCTTCGGGAACTTGCCGACACCCACACCCGTGATCACCGGGAACAGGTTACCCGGCTTCTGCAGGGGCAGCTCGCCCAGCTTCACGCTCGGGTGTGCTCCGACGGGGTTGAAGTAGCGCAGAAGAATACAGCTGAGGTCCTTGCGGGCAGCCGCCATGTCGGTAATGATCTCCTCGCCCATCCACTTGGTCTTGCCATAGGGCGATTTGATATGAACCAGTGGTGTTGTTTCTTTTACCGGCAGCTCGTCCACATCGCCGTACACGGAGCAGGAGGAGGAGAATACAAAGGCCGTGATCTCTCGTTCCTGCATGACGGTCAGCAGGTTGACGAGGCCGTCAATATTGTTGCGGTAGTAGAGGAGCGGATCAGCCACCGATTCCGGAACCGATTTATACGCCGCGAAATGGATCACCCCGGCGATATCGGCTTCGGTTTCAAAAACCGCGTGCACCGCATCGAGGTCGGTCAGGTCCGCCTCGTGGTTCACGAAGGGCTTGCCGGTGATGGATTCCACACGCCCGGGAATTTCGCGCGCGGAGCGCGAATAATTATCGATGGAGACAACGTCGAACCCGTTTTCCACGAGGTCGATCACCGTGTGCGAGCCGATGTAGCCGCAGCCGCCGGTGACGAGAATTTTCTTTTTCATGATCGGTTGTGTAAGGGTGTATCGCCGGGTTAGCCGGCCTTGAGTGTTGAATAAATGTCTTTGTAAACCTTTTCGGCAATGGTGTACGACCGGTAGCGCTCGGCACAGGCGCGAACCCGCTTCCTGAGCTCCTCTCCTTCCGCAAGCAAGCCATCGATGGTTCTCACAGCTTCTGTGTAGCCCGCCACGTCGAAGCGGCGGAGGACGGCGCCGATGCGCTCCTTTTCGATGATATCGGAGTCATCCGAAATATTTTCCGTGATGACCACCGGCAGGCCGATGCCCCAGTATTCGCCATCCTTCATCGGTGTGCAGTATCGTTTTGAAGGGATCGGCTTCACGGGGGTAATGGCGAAGTCGGCCGCCATCATGTAGCGGTTCACTTCATTGTGCGGAACGAATTTTTTTGTGATCAGCGCGCTGGAGATCCCGGCTTCGCGGCAATAGGTCTCGATCTCGGCCTCCGTATGCGATGACAGGATCAGGATGCGGAAGCGGTCGCCCCAAAACTCGCGGCACACGCGGAAAAAATCAAAGATCTCGCGGTCGAGGTACTGGCTGCCGAACTTACCGACGTAGATACCCACGATCGAGTTGGTGAAGCCGAGCTCGGCGCGTACAGCGCGCGCCACGGCCGCATCGTAGCGAAACAGGTCGAGATTGACACAGGCCGGCTTCCATTTCAGGTCGCGCAGGGTAATGCCGTAGGTGCCGGCCGCATAGTCCTTCATCGCGGGTGTGCAGGCAATGAGGTGACGCGCGCGCTTCGTCAGTTTCTTTTCAAAGAACAGCATGGTCTTATAAGGGAGGCTGTCGCGTTTCCACGTGCCGCTTTCGATCATGCTTTCGGCAAGCGGCTCGTAGCTGTCGCCGACGAGCGGTCGGCCTGTCAGCCAGGAAAGGATGGTGCCCTGCATGCCGGCGCCCATGGCGTGGGTGTGGATCACCGTGATGCCTTTCGACAGGATGAACCAGGTATACTTGATGATCTCGAGCGGGAACTTCAGGTATTTGCGGATACCGAGCCGCGCGTAGACCTCGGGCTTCAAAAAGATGTTCTGCATGGCGAGGTCGGCCAGCAGTGTTTTCACCTGCTCCGCCTCGAGCCGCTTCAGGTCGTGCTCCTGCGATACGATATAGATCTCGTCATCGGGGTTCAGCTGCTGCCGCGTCATCATCACGTAGGGCAGCACATAAGAGAGAATCAATCCGTCGTTAAAGGGCCAGGTGGTGATCACCAGGACCTTGTTCTTTCGTTTTCCCATAGGTTACAATCACTGGCCGAGCGCGGGCGCGATCAGGGAGCAGAGCTTCGCGGTGCCGGCAGCATTCAGGTGGTCAAAATCAATAAAGTCTTCGTCGCTGAACCGCGGGTCTCCCTGGAAATCGAGGAAGGGGATGCGGTGCGTCGAGGCAAAGCCGGCGAGCCGCTCGCGGTAGGCCTGCTTGAACTGTCCCGTGTAGGACTCCGTCAGGCATTTCGTCTTCGGTGTATTCAGGAGCACGAGCTGCACGCCGTGCGCCGTCAGGTTCCGGCTGATCTCCAGAGCGATCTCGAGGTTTCGGTTGATGCGGCCCTCGGAAAAGCTCAGGGTCGACAGCTCGAGGGCGCGCTTGCGGCAGGCCTCGGCGTCCGCCTTGTTGCGGAACCCGACCGGTATGAAATTCACTTCCTTGTCGAAGTCGATGCCCCCGGACCAGTATTGTCGAAGCACACCGAAGTCCCGGTTATGGCGCAGGAAATTATTTGTGTTGATGCGCTTCAGGTAACCGCCGAGGCTCTTGTCGTTTTCGATCGAATACGGCAGCAGCATGTTGCCCACGCGCTGGTCGGATGTCTTGTGCCCGATCTGGTCATAGTCCATCGACATGATCACGTAGCGCAGCGAGCCTTTGCTCTTCAGCACCTCGTTGAGCAGCGTGAGACGGTCGCCGAGCTCGATACCCGCCACCGACAGGTTCATCACAGGGAGGCCGCCGATCTGACGGTCGCGGATGGCGCCCGTATGGGAGTTGCCGATCAGGATCACGCCGACGCTGTCTTTCTTCTTCGCGTACTGCTGCAACATGTGATCGGCCCATGTCGGAATGGGCGCGTAGAGCCGGTCGATGGCGAATGCCGTCAGCACGAATGCTCCAAGCGTCAAAAAGAATTTACTCCAGGTCATGGTTAAAATTGGAAATAGATGAAGGCCTGCTTGTCATAGATGCCGAAGGTAAAGATGCAGACCGCCAGCACATACAGCCAGACATACTGGTAGCTGATGGCGCGCACCGCCGTTCGCGGCCGGTACTCGTAGAAATGCTCGAGCATCAGCAGCAGCAGGATCAGGATGAAATCGAGACGTAGCGTGGATCCGCTGACTGTGGCCACGCCGATGGAAAGGTCGTGGAAGGAGAACATCGACCCGATCACGTGCATCGCGTCGCCCATGCTGTTGGCCCGGAAAAACACCCAGGTGAAGCAGATCAGGATAAAGCAGACGAGCTGGTTGAAATAAAGACGAATGGTTTGCCCGAAGCTGTGCGTTCCCGCCGCGTACGCATCCAGCTTGTCGCGGCGAAGCATCGTTTCCCCGATGATGAAGGCGCCGTTGAGAAGGCCCCAGAAAATATAGGTCCAGTTGGCGCCATGCCACAGGCCGGAGATCCCAAAAACGATCAGCGTGTTGCGCATCTTGAAGAGACTGCTGCCACGGCTGCCGCCGAGAGGGATGTAGAGGTAGTCGCGAAACCAGGTGGACAAAGAGATATGCCAGCGTCGCCAGAATTCGGAAACGCTTTGCGAGAGATAGGGCCGTCGGAAATTCACCATGAGCTCGATGCCCATGATCCGTGAGACACCGCGCGCAACATCCGTATAGCCCGAGAAGTCGCAGTAGATCTGGAATGCGAAGAAGACGGTTGCCAGGATGACCGGGAGACCGGAGAAATTGTGGGGGTTGTTGTAGACCGTGTCGACGAAAACGCTGAGGCGATCGGCGATGACCATCTTTTTGAAGAGGCCCCAGAGCATCAGCTGCAGCCCGTCGATGAAGCGGGCATAATCAAATTTGTGGTCCTCGCGCAGCTGGTGAAGAATATTCTGCGGCCGTTCGATGGGGCCGGCAACGAGCTGCGGGAAATACAAAACGTACAGCGCATAGTAACCGAGGTGCTTCTCCGCTTTTTGCTTGCCGCGATACACCTCGATCGTGTAGCTCATCGCCTGGAAGGTGTGGAACGAAAGCCCGATCGGCAGCAGCATGTTGAGCACGGGAAGGTGAACCTCGCGTCCCGACAGGGAGAGCAGCCCGCCCAGGTTCTCGGAAATGAAGTTGAAGTACTTGAAGAAGAAGAGGATACCAATATTGGAAATGAGGCTGAGCACCAGCAGCAGCTTTCGCGGCTTTTGTGCCTCCGTTCGCTCGATGGCGATGCCGGCGAAATAATCGATGAGGATCGTGACCAGCAGGATCAGGATATACACCGGCTTGAAGTACATATAGAAGATGCTGCTCGCGATGAGAAGCATACCCCAGCGAAGCCGGTGCGGCAACAGGAAGTAGAGCGGGATGACGATCAGGAAAAAGAGGAGAAACTCGATCGAATTGAACAGCATAGTTTTCGGAGTTTTGCGGCGCCCCAGGACGATGCCTTTCCTGGTGCCGGCGATTTATCTGTTGGCCTGAATTTCCCGCAAATGCGCGGAGAAACAATGATTTCCGGCTTCTGTCTTCAGTTGCCGGCAACAGGGAGGCCCGTTTCCCGGAGAAAGGCGGGGAATGACTGGTCCCACTGGAATTCAGCCAGCGTCGATGGCCTGATCTGCGCTACGGTTGCCCCCTTCAGGAACCCTTCGTAATGGAGAAGTAAAAACCTGTTGATCTCTGCGGGGTCGCTGTCCTGGTAAAGCACAGGACCCGCGTTCGTATTGCGCATGATGGCCTCCAGCTCTTCGTCATGCTCCCCATTTATAAGGGTGATGATCGGCTTTTGAGCCTTGAAATACTCGTACATCTTCCCGGTCAGGACCCCCTTGTAGTTACGGTCGGCCCAGGTCAGCAGCAGGTTGATGCACGTGCTGCTCTGCAGCTCTTTCGCTTCTGCCATAGGGAGCTGGCCGTGGGCTTCGCTGACGTCTTCCAAACCGTACCGTCGAACGAAGCTGTTCCAGATCGCATGGTCTTTGCCAGCATAGACGAGCCGCAAATGCCTCCGGTCGATCTGACCTGCATCCAGCAGGGCGGAGAGCCTTTCAAAAAGCAGCGACGGGTCGCGGGTGCCTTCGTAAAGCATCCCGGTATACGTGATGGAAAAGAAAGAAGGGGCCGGCATGCCGGAGATATCATCCAACGGGCCAACAATGCCGTTGCGCAGGATTCGCACCGTTTTATTGTATGCCTGCAGGTTTTTTGCAATCCCGTGCGATACGGTCGTGATCACCGTCGCGCGTCTGAAAAGCCGGCGGTTCAGCCAGGCATGCCACTGGAAAAACCAACCGGTCGCATTCGGAGGCAGGTGCGGGTCGCGGAAATCACAGATCCACGTGACGCGGGGGCGGGCCTTCTTCACCATCCAGGCAATGAGGTGATCCGAATAGGGACGGAACGAAGAGAAGATGATCGTGTCCTGCTCCACATACGAGAGACACTTGAAAAAGGTCCGCAGGATGTAGATGAAGCTGCCCGGACCGAACAGCAGGCTGAAAGGCAGGTAATTGGCCAGGAAGGCAAAAAAGTCCGACCGCATCCGCGCACCCCGGCTGCGGGTTGCGATCCCGTCATGACTGAGAACCGGTGCCGTGCCCGGAGACTTCCCGAGGAGCCGCAGCAGCGCCGCTTTCAGCTGCATACGAACGATGAGGAAGTCCCAGCTGTTCGTTCTGACGATCCGCACCCGAGGATCCAGCGCGTAGTGATCGGTCAGCTCGTATCGGTGGTTGTTGGTTGAAAAGCCGATGACCTCGTAGCCGTTCCGTGTAAACTGGTTTGCCACCTCGGTGATCCGAACGGCGGAAATATTTTTGAGGGGGGGGAGGTACTGGGACAGGAGTAATACGCGCATTCTTTTAGAAAGACTTTAATGTGTCCACGATCAGCTCGCCGCTATTGCCTTTTCCGTAAAGCTCTTTATCTTTTTGAACCCGTTTTTCTGAAAGCTCCACAACGTCGTCTGTAAAAGAGGGCAGTGTATGGTACAGGAAATTGATCTTTTCATCCACCAGCTCCGGCCACTCCGTCTCCTCGCGCAGGATGACGCAATGCTTGCCAAAGAAATAGGATTCTTTCTGGAGGCCCCCGCTGTCCGTCATCACGAGGCTGCATTGCTGCAGCAGGTAAAGCATCTCGAAATAGCTGACCGGGTCGCAAACCTGGAACTCGGGCGCCAGGCCACTTTCCTCGATCTTTTTACGCGTCCGCGGATGCAGCGGCAATATGACCGGAACCTTCCTGTGAATATCATTGAGGCTATTGACGAGAAACGACAGGCGCGCCGGGTCGTCCGTGTTTTCGGCGCGGTGCAGCGTGGCCAGCACAAACGACCCGGGTACGTTGAACAAGGGCTTGCGGCTGCGGCTTGAATAAAAAAGGGCGGCGTCATACATCACGTCGCCGGTCTGCACGATCCGGATGTCGAACTTGTCATACCCTTCGGCCTTCAGGTTGTTGACCGCGGACTGTGTCGGGCAGAACAGGAGGCTGCTGACACGGTCTGTGAGAATGCGGTTCACCTCTTCCGGCATCCGCATATTATAGGAGCGGAGCCCGGCTTCCACATGCGACACTTTGATGTGAAGCTTCTGCGCGGCAAGGGCGCCCGCGAGCGTGCTGTTGGTGTCGCCATAAACGAGAACAAAATCAGGCTTCTCCTCGACAAGGATGGCTTCGATCTGCTCAAGCATGCGCCCGGTCATGGCACCATGGTTGAGGCCACCGACGTGGAGGTTGAAATGAGGACGGGGGATCTCCATCTCCGTGAAGAAGACGTCGCTCATGTTCTCGTCGTAGTGCTGGCCTGTGTGAATGATCTTTTCGGTAATGCCGCCTGCCTTGGCGATGGCCCTGCTGACGACGGCTGCCTTGACGAACTGTGGTCGTGCACCGACGATGGTAATGATCTTCAAGTTATGCGTTTGTTTAAGGTTTGGTATAAAGGTTCGCCGCCATCCAGTGCTTCCAGCTGGCGGAGTTGGCGCCACCTGCGGCGGCCGCCGCCTTGATCTCCCGGCTGAGAATCGATTTTTCGAGGACGCCCTGGCTCACCAGGGTCTGGCGCGCATCTGCGATCCGGCCGCGCACACTGTCCTGTGCCATCCAGCTTTCCTGTGGGGGCTCATAGCCGATCTTATCTTTCCGCCACACGATCTCCTCCGGAACGCGCCCCGCGGTGGCCGCGCGCATGATGTATTTGGTCCAGCCATCCTTGATCTTGTAGGACGCCGGAACGTTAATGAGGAATTCGGCAAGCTCGTGGAAAAGAAACGGCAGGCGAACTTCACGGCTATGCGCCATACTGTTGCGGTCCGCATACCGAAGGAGCTCTTCAAGCGGCCCCCGGGTAGATGAAAAGATGAGCGACTCATTCAGTGTCCGGCTGTCATCATGTCCGCGGTCCGGCCGGCGCCCCGCATCGAGAAAGGCTTTTGTTGCGTGTTCCGGCTTGACCATCATCCGCTTAACGCGAATAGGGAGCGCCATGAGGGGACGCAAGTTGACCTCGCCCCAAAGCCTCTGCAGGGTCGCCTTTGATGGGTTATGAAGATTCTTATAGCCACTGAGCTCCGCCGCGTAGCGTGGCTGCCGGCGGATCTCGCTGAAGTATTTTCGGAAATAAAAATGGTAACCTGCCAGCAGCTCGTCGGCACCCTGCCCATCAAGTAGCACAGTCACGTTGTTCTCTTTGGCGAGACGCATCACGCAGTACTGCACAAAGATGCTGGCCGATCCGAACGGCTCTTCCTGGTGGTAGGTGAGCCGGTCAAACTCCTCCAGCAGCATCTTATCGTCCGGGAAGACGAAGTGTGGCTCGGTGTCTGTTTTCTCACTCACCATTTGCATGTAGCGGCCCTCATCTTTGGCAAAGCCCGGGAAGCGGGCGCTAAAGGTTTTTTGCACCTGGGCGCGGTTCTCCCGCTTGCGGATCTCGTCGATCGTGCACACGACCAGCGAGCTGTCGAGACCACCACTCAGTGAGCTGCCCACGGGAACATCTGCGCGCAGGCGCCGCGCCGTAGATAGATCGAAAAGCTCGCGGAACCGGTCGCAGGCATCCTCGAAAGAACCTGTCCAGGGACTGGTTTCGCAAAGTTCCCAATACCGCTTTTCCTGCAGTCCCAGCTGGCGGTCAATTCGGATATAATGACCGGCCTTCAGCTTGCGGATGCCCGCGTAGAAGGTATGCGACGGATCGGTGGGATCAAAGACAGAACCGGTGTTGAGGTAGCTGTACAGCATAACGGGGTCCACCGTTTTGGGCGTGCCGCCGGCCCATAGGGCCTTCATCTCACTGGCGAACGAAAACTCCTTTCCTGCTTCGTAATGATAAAAGAAGGGCTTCTCACCGAAACGGTCCCGTGCGCAAAACAGGGTCTGCTCCTGTTCGTCCCAAATGGCGAAGGCAAACATTCCATCGAGCTCGGGCAGGCAATCTTCCTTACGCAGGTCGTACAACGCCATCAGCACTTCCGTGTCGGTGTGCGACTGGAAGCGATAGCCTTTCTTTTCAAGTTGCTCGCGGATCTCAACGTAATTGTAGATCTCGCCATTGAAGGTGATGGTATACCTGCCCAGGTAATGCATGGGCTGGTGGCCGGCCTCCGTGAGGTCGATGATGGAAAGACGACGGTGGGCCAGCCCTGCCGTGCCCTTCTCACTGATCCATTGACCTTCCCCGTCAGGCCCGCGGTGAGCGATACGATCGGTCATCTTCCTGAGACGCTGCAGGGACAGCTTGTCAGGAGACGATATGATTCCTGCGATTCCGCACATTCCGGTAATTTTTTAAGTTTGACAGGGCGGCGACAAAGCCCTTAAAAAGCTCCTTGTCGTGCACCGAGACCTGCCAGAGGCTGATCAGAAAATAGACGATGATGATAACAAATTTGATCGCCACAAGCACAAATGGCTGGGCAAGGACGATCTGCCGCCCGCCGATGCCAAGCAAAAGCGACGTGACAATGACGGTTGCGAGAAAGCGCGCGTTGTACCGAACCGGATAATACTTGTTCCCTTTCCAGTAAATGAACAGCGGAATGATCACCTGGCCGCAAACGGTAGCCAGCGCCGCTCCTTCTTTGCCAAGCGAAGGGATCAGCACAAAATACAGGCAGACCGACAACGCGCCCGCCAGCAGGACAGACGTGGCCACCGGCTTCATATTCTTTTTCACATAACAGCCCACCTGCGTAAAGCAGGAAAGAGAATAGATGATCGGGCCCAGGCTCAGGATGCAGGGAACCCACGCGGCCGCATAATAGCTCGGACGCGCAAACAGAAC
>JAQBNP010000044.1 GCA_028288515.1 Flaviaestuariibacter sp.
TTTTTGAGAACAGCCTTCTGGTCAACGAGGTTCAGCCGAATGTTTACAACCAGGTGAGGTCGACCCGCATGGACGGTTTTCTGAAAGAAGGGATTATTGACTCTGTTCGTGCAAAAGGCTTCGCCGAGACGGTTTATTTTATGCAGGACAATGACAGCGCTTTCACCGGCATCAACCAGACGGCGAGCGATGCGATGGATGTATATTTTACAAAAGGAAGCCTGCAGCGGGTCGTGTTTCGGCGCAATGTCAAGGGCACGTTATGGCCGATATCGGAAAAAAGCCCCGGCGATGTCCTGCTGAAGGGCTTCCGGTGGCTGGACATGCGGCGGCCAAAATCCAAGTACGAATTACTCGAGTAAGCAGCGTTCTGGCACCGTTGGCTGTCTTTCGACGGTGACAAATTAAAAGTTTTTCCACTATTTTGCGGGTTTATGCACAATTGCGGAGGATACCTGCGCGAATTTGCGTTATTTAACGTTATTTTGGCTGCGATTAAACTAACGAATGCTTAAGCAAGAGAGACAGGCCTATATCCTTCACCAGGTCAACCTGCATAATAAGGTATTGGCGGTAGACCTTTGCCAGCATATCAACGTATCTAATGACACGATCCGTCGCGACCTGCAGGAGCTTGCTGAAAAAGGAAGCATCATCAAGGTTCACGGGGGAGCGCTGTCGAATTCGTTTCACAATGGAAATTTCCAGCCCGAACCCATCTACTCCCATGCGAAGAAGCAGGTGATCGCCCGCAAAGCGGTGAGCCTGATCAAGGATGGAATGTTTGTTTTGACGGGCGGCGGAACGACGATCAGTGAGATGGCGCGTGCGCTACCGCTGGACCTGACGGCAACCTTTATTTCAGGAAGCCTGACGGCCCTGCTCGAATACGCGAAGCACCCGAATATCGACGTAATCGCGATCGGCGACAAGGTGTCGAAAGGCTCCAAGATGTCGATTGGACCGGACGGCGTGATGAAGGTGCGGCAGTTCAAAAGCGATCTTTGTTTCCTGGGAATCAACGCGATCGATGCAACGGACGGCATCTCGGACAACGACTTGGATGTGGTGCAGATGAAACGGGCTATGATCGAATCATCGAAGCAGACAGTCTGCCTGACGATCTCGGAGAAGATCAACAGCCGCCAGCCCATCAAAGTGTGCGACCTGAAGGATGTCGACATCCTGATTACAGAGCTTCCCGCCGACCACCCCCTGCTGAAGCCCTATGCCGATGCGGGGATCATTTTAATCTAAAATCCAGTTCCTGTCGAGAATCATATATTTTCGTTCATTTTTTTAAATTGCTGTTTATGAATGTGTTAAAAAGACTGCTCATCAGTTCATTGTTCTTCCTGGTCGCCTCCATTGCGATGGCGCAGGGTCGCGCAATCACTGGTAAAATCCTGTCAGACGACGGCTCACCGCTGTCCGGCGTGACAGTACGCGTAAAGGGAACAACCCGCAGCGTTCAGACTGACGCCTCAGGCCACTACACGATCTCCGCCCAAACCGGTGACGTGCTCCAGTTCACGTATGTCGGCTACCAGCTGTCCGAATCGAAAGTCGGCGCCGGCAACTCCGTCGATTTACGGATGCAGCGGACTGACAACACCCTGGAGACCGTAACGGTTGCCATGGACATCAAGCGCAACCCCAAGGAACTGGGTTATTCCGTTCAAAAAGTAACGGGCTCCGAGATCGCCGAAACCCAGCGTGAGAACTTCGTCAACGGCCTCCAGGGACGCGTTGCAGGTTTGACCATCACGCCGACAAGCGGCATCGCGGGCGCTTCCACGCAGATCGTTCTGCGCGGCTTCAACTCCCTCTCTCTGGATAACTCGCCCCTCTTCGTCATCGACGGGGTGATCATTGATAACCAAACCATGTCGGAGAATCACGGTGGTGGCGGTGCAGGTTCCGGTCTCGGACTCGCTTCAGCCCAGGAAAATCGCAGCAACGACTATTCGAGCCGCATTTCCGACATCAACCCGAACGACATCGAAAACGTGACCGTTCTGAAAGGACCGGAAGCAACGGCGCTTTATGGCAGCCAGGCTGCCGGCGGTGCGATCGTTATCACGACGAAAAAGGGCAATAACACGGGCCGCGTGAACGTGACCTATGACAATGCCTTCCGCGTTTCCAAGCAAACCCGCTACCCGAAGTTCCAGCGCGAATATTCAGGTGGTACCAACGGCTCTGCGATTAACCAGTTCAGCTATTTCGGCCCGCGCTACAGCCCGACGACGGACCTGTACCGGAACGATTTCGAGCAATTCTTCCGCACCGGCTTCACGCAGACTCATAACCTGAGCGCTGACTACGGCAAGAAGAATTATACGTTTCGCATTTCCGGTTCATTCCTGAACCAGGAAGGAACGGTTCCGACGAACACATACGACCGCTACACGGTACGCCTCACCAATACGACAAAACTGGGCAAGTATGTCGATATCACGCCTGCGATCGGTTACACGCAAACGAGCACGGACCGCCCCCTCCGCGGTGCTTCCGGCTATATGCTGAACCTGACCGCCTGGCCGGCCGACAACAATATCCTCGACTGGCAGGATCCCGAAGGCGACAAGAAAGGGCTGTACAGCGCAAATCCGAATGCTGAGATCGACAACCCGTTCTTTAACGTCTACCGCAACCGTGGCGCCGAGCGTACAACGCGCATCAACCCAACACTGGGTATTAACATCAACCCATTCAAATTCCTGTCGCTTGCCGGTCGCTTCGGCTATGACACGTACCACCAGGAAGGCTTCGTGATCTATCACCCCGCTTCCTTCTACGTGACACGCTCCAGCGGCGGCTCCCTTGATAATTTCTACCGCGACTACAAAGGATACAACCACACCATTACGGCATCTGCGAAGCATTCGATCGGCGATTTCTCCGGCCGCATCATGGTTGGTAATATGTGGCAGGACAACCGCACTGACATGTTTGCCATTACCGGCACCAAGCTCATTGACTCCGTCAGCGCCATCGGGCAGCTGTGGTACCAGGGCAAGGTGATCACGCAGGCCGACTACGATCGCATGATCGGCAGCTGGCCCGATAGCTCACTTACCCATTCTGTACGCACAAAGCTCCTGAACGCGACCCGCCAGGGTAAAGATGTTCCGAACTCGAGCCTGTACCGCCAGGTGGCCTATTTCGGAGAGGTTTCCGTGAACTGGAGAAGCGCGATCTTCTTCACGTACTCACACCGCTTCGAGGAAGCATCCGTCTTCCCGCGCGACTTCCGCAACTACAACTATCCCGCGGGAAGCCTGAGCATCATGATGTCCGACCTCTTCCCTTCACTCAAAGGCAAGTTCCTGAACTACTGGAAGATCCGCGGTTCCCGCGCCAACACGGCCCGGACGAGCGCGCCTTATTCCAACCAGCCTTCGTTCATTATCAATACCGGCAGCGGTGGTGGTTACAACTACGGCTTCACGAACGCCAACCCATACCTGCGTCCGGAAAAGCAAAAGACGTATGAGTTCGGTACCGAGGTGCGCATGTTCAACAGCCGCATCACCCTCGACGCGACCTATTACAACACCAGCAATAACGACCTGATCGTTGAGCTGTTCCGCGCGAGCTACGGCACCGGCTTCGTTCTCAATACCCTCAACGTCGGTTCCAACCGCAACGAAGGAATCGAGATCGCCCTCGACGCGACACCCATCCAGACCAACAAGGTGAAATGGACGACACGCCTCAACTTCAACCGCATGCGCAATAAGGTGCTGAGCCTGCCTGCCAACGTACCGGAGTTCTACATCTCCGACACATGGCTCTATGGCAACGCCCGCGGCGGACTGGTGGTTGGCGGACCGACAACGACTATCACGGCTTTCGGCTACCAGCGCAACAATGACGGAAAGATCCTCATTGACCCGCTGACAGGCCTTCCGCTTGTCGATGCCAACTTCCGCGTGCGCGGCGACCGCAACCCCGACTTTACACTCGGCTACCTCAATACCCTGACAGCCGGCAACCTGCGCATCAGCATGCTGTGGGACCTCCGCGTCGGTGGCGACATCTTCAACGGTACCGAAATGTATATGACACGGATCGGCAGAAGCCTCCGGACGACCGACCGTATGACGCCACGCGTTGTGGACGGCATCCTGAAAGACGGCCGCGAGAATACGCTCACACCGACACCGAACAATATCGCGATCATTCCATACTACAACCAGAACTACTATACAACTGCGCCGGAAGAGGAATTCATCCAGCACAATGTTAACGCGCTTCGTCTCCGTGACCTGACCGTGAACTACACGATCCCGGGTGCCAAGCTGCATGCCCTGAAGTATGTGAAGTCGCTCAGTGTTTTCGCCACCGGCAACGATCTGCTCCTGTTCACGAATTATTATGGTGCTGATCCATCCGTTAACGGGAACACAGCCGGTACACGCGGCGTTGGCGCTTTTGGTTTCGACTATGGCAACGTTGGAACGCCCGTTAGCGTCAATCTTGGTATCAAGGCGAACTTTTAATTCCTTTTTAAAAAACGATTATGAAAAAGTATATTCTTAAAATCTCCCTTCTGACAATGGTGGCGGCTTGCAGCTTCTCCTGTTCCAAGAAGATCGACGAGGTTTACGCGAACCCCAATACGGATGTCCGTGTGCCACCGGAGACCCTTCTCCCCCAGATCATTTCGGCGATGGCTGCAAACTATGCCGGCCACGGCCCGCTGAACGATGCCCGCTATATCGGCCAGTACATCCAGAACTGGCAGTATCATACGACCCTGAGCCAGTTTGACCGCATGGGCTATATCAACAGCACCGCAGACGTGGCACAATCAACCTGGCGGATGCACTACTACGACATCGGACAGAACAACAAGAAGATGATCGAGTGGGCAATCGAAGAGAAGAAATGGGACTATGCAGGCGTAGGCAAGGCCATCTTTGCCTGGAGCTGGATGACCCTGACCGATTATTATGGCGACGTGATCCTCAAGGAAGCCTTCAACACGGACCTGCTGACATTCAAATACGACACGCAACCCGAGGTCTATGCCTACGTGAAACAGCTCTGCTTTGAATCGCTCGACCTGCTGAACAAAACGGGTGACAATGCCAGCCAGGCTAACCTTGCAAAAGGTGACGCTTATATGTATAACGGGGACGTGAACAAATGGAAGAAATTTGTTTACGGCGTTCTGGCGCGCGTTTACAACCGCTACAGCAACAAGGCTGATTATAAGCCCGACTCCGTGATCTACTTCGCTGACCGCGCTATGACCGCCAACGACGATAATGCAATGGTGAAATTTGCGGCAACCACGACATCGGCCACGAACAATTTCTACGGACCGTACCGTGGTAACCTCAGCAGCACCACAACTCCTGTTGCGATTCGCCAGGGCGCGTTTATCGCCAACCTGATGAACGGATCGAATTCGGCCTTCCCGACAATCGAGGACCCCCGCGCGATCTACCGCCTTCGCCTCAACGCGAACAACACGTTCCGCGGACTCCAGCCAAACAAAGGACAGACCGTGATGAATGCCAACGATCGCCCTGAGAATTTCTGGGGTGTCAGTCAGACAGCCGGAATCGTTAATACCGCTCCCACGAACGACAACAATTCCCGCTACATCTTCCGCAACGCCGCTCCCGCACCAGTCATGACGGCTGCCGAGATGAAGTTTGTCAAAGCGGAAGCTGCCTTCCGAAAGAACGACAAAGCAACCGCGCTCCAGGCCTACCGAGAAGGCATCAGCCTTGACTTCGATATGCTTACGACGACCTTCAGCGCCAATATCCCGGCCGGCAAGGAGATCACAGCCGTCAGCAAGGACGCATACCTGAACAACACGACGATTGTACCCGCCACTGCTGCCGGACTGACCATGTCAAAGATCATGCTGCAGAAATACAATGCTCTCTTCGGCTGGGGAGTCCTGGAAACCTGGGTTGACATGCGCCGTTATCATTATGTTGATGTGTATCCCGGTGAATCCACGCAGGTGTATGCTGATTTTGCGCCGCCGAGCGGTACAGACCTGTTCCCGGACAATTCCCAGGGCAACTTTGCAAAGAACCCGCTGAAGCTCGTTTATCGCTACTACCCTCGCTACAACTCCGAGTTCGTTTGGAACATCAATGAGCTCGCCCGCGTCGGCGGAACGACCAACTATTATCACACTATGCCGATCTGGTTTGCAGAGTAAGCGTAAAAATCTATACAATGAGAAAATCGAACCTCTTTCTTTCTTTGCTCCTGGCCGGCTCGGCGCTTTTCACCGCTTGCCATAAAGACATCCCGGTGAATGCGACCGTTGACATGTCCGATGGCAACGCCTATGTCCGCATCGTGGACGTGGCTCCGAATTTCAACTCGATCGCCGGCATCAAGGACAGCTTCAACCTATTCATCGGTGCTAACAAGATCAACAACGCCAACCTCACATACAACACGTTCTTCCCCGTCGGCACAACGCCGCTGTATGTGTCCATCCCGGCCGGCAACCAGCTGTTCCGCTTTGAGCAGAACCCATACGTGAAAGCTGACTCCGCTGCGCCTGCGAATATTTATTCCATCACCAGGAAGCTGGAGGCAGGTAAATACTATTCGTACATCGTAACGGATTCCTTCAAGAGCACGAACCCGGCGAAGCAGATGTTCCTCGAGGATAACTTCACGCCGCCAGAAGCTGGCAAGTTCGGTATCCGCTTCATTCATGCCGTTCATAACGATACCGCCGTCGGTAAAACGGTTGATGTGTTTTCCACGAAGCAGAAGGCGAATATCTTCACGAATGTTGCGGCCGGAACGGCAACGGGCTTCCTGTATTTCCCGATCCCGACAACAAGTGGTGGCGATACGGTGATCCTGAGAAGGTCAGGTACCTTGTACGAGATCGCCCGCATCAACGCCATGACCCAGTCGAGCGGCCGTGTCTACAGCCTCCTCTACCGGGGAACAGCAACCGGTGTTTTGACCACGAGCAGCAAGTACCGTGGACTGACCAGCTATATCAACTATTAAGACCTGTTCTCTGCATAAAAAAAGCGGTTCCACCTGGAACCGCTTTTTTTATGTTCAACGGCCTTTAGCTTCCGAGGAACATGTAGGCCAGGATGATGGAGGTAATGATCCCGACGAGGTCGGCCAGCAACATGGCACCCACTGCATAGCGCGTGTCCTTGATGCCGACCGCGCCGAAATAAACCGCGATCACGTAAAAGGTGGTATCGGAGGATCCCTGCAGGATACAAGCAAGGCGACCGGCAAATGAATCCGCGCCGAAGGTCTTCATGGTGTCGATCATCATTCCACGAGCGCCGCCACCACTCAATGGCTTGATCAGCGCGGTGGGAATTCCATCGACAAAGCGCGTATCCGTGCCAAGGGCTGCAAACAACGACTTCATGCCATTGATGACGATATCGAAGCTACCGCTTGTCCGCAAGAGGCTGATGGCCGCCAGCATGCCTACGAGGTATGGGATGATCCGTACGGCCGTTTCAAAACCTCCCTTCGCCCCTTGAATAAAAGCATCGAATACATCGGTCTTTTTATAGACGGCACCAATGATGATCAGCAGGAAAATCAGCAGGATGAGACCGTTGCTCAGCGTGCCCGAAAAGCCCTGAACGGATTCGCTGTTGAGCCGGGTCAGGTAGACCACCAGGGCAGCGATGACAACTGAAAGGCCGCCGACCCAGGCGAGGATCACGGGTTGCAGCAAGTTGATTTTTTGCTTGAAGGCGACGATCAGCATGGCCGCCATCGTGGCGATGAACGTCGCAATCATGCAGGGGATGAAAATGTCGGTCGGATCTTTTGCTTTCAGGGCGGCGCGCGCGGCAATGATGCTCACCGGGATCAAGGTCAGCCCCGCCGCATGCAGGCACAGGAACATCACCTGGGCGTTTGAGGCGCGCTCCGGGTGCGGATTGATCTCCTGAAGGCTTTCCATTGCCTTGATGCCGAACGGCGTTGCAGCGTTATCGAGGCCCAGCAGGTTGGCGGAAAAATTCAGGATCATATGGCCCATCGCCGGGTGCCCTTTTGGAAGTTCCGGGAACAGTCGAGAAAAGAACGGCCCGATGATGCGGGACAAGAGCCGGATCCCTCCTGCCCTTTCGGCAATGCTCATAAAGCCCATAAACAGGGCCATGATGCCGATGAGGCCGATGCTGATGGAGACGGCACTCTTGCAGGTCTCAACGATGCCATCGGCCTTTTTCACAAGGGAGGTTTGAACGGAGCGGTAACTGTGGATCGTGAGTCCGGCGTTTGCTGCCTGTAGGGAACGGACCGAATCCGACGCTTTGTTGTCGGTGATGACCACCTGGGCCGGATGAGCCGAATCAGCCCCGCGGAACCCATAGCCGGCCAGGTATTTGGCAAATCCTTCGCGGGATGTGATGCCTTCGCTTTGTGGCGATCCCAGCATCACGTAGGAAACCGAATCGTACGCATCATCCGCCTTACCCGTTACCATCCGGCTGTAAATGGTCTTGTCGCCCGAGACCCACTTCACGCTCGCCACAAGGATGGCCACGAGAATGAAGGCCGACCAGATTCTGCTTAACGCCATAACTTCTTAGTTTTCAGTTGGAAGTTTGAAGATAAACGTTTCATTTTGAAATGGCCGGGCGCCAGGTCTTATCTTTGCGCCCGCGAATCGTGAGTGGTGATCTTGGCCGGTGAGTGATGTGTTGTGAGTGTCGCCAAAAGCACAAGTTCTATATCGTAAATAACAAATCCCAATGGCTTTACAAGCAGGTATCGTCGGTCTTCCGAACGTCGGCAAATCGACTCTTTTCAACGCAGTGAGCAACAGCGCCAAAGCGCAGGCAAGCAACTACCGGTTTTGCACCATCGACCCGAACGTGGGCCTGGTAGACGTTCCAGACGAGCGCCTCTACAAGCTTGAAGAACTGGTAAAGCCCAACCGGGTCGTCCCCACGCAGATCGAGATCGTCGATATCGCCGGCCTCGTCCGCGGTGCCAGCAAAGGAGAAGGCCTCGGCAATAAATTCCTGGGCAATATCCGCGAGGTAGATGCCATCATTCATGTGATCCGCTGCTTCGAGGATGAGAACATCCTTCGTGATGAAGGCGCAATCAACCCCGTCAGCGACAAAGAGATCATCGATACGGAGCTTCAGCTCAAGGACCTGGAAAGCGTCGACAAGAAACTGCAACGCACGGAGAAGCTTGCCAAGACCGATCCGAAGGCAAAAGCCGAGCTCGACGTGCTTCAACGGTGCAAGGCGCACCTGGAGCAGGGAAAGAATATCCGCGAGCTGTCGATCGACAAAGAAGAAATGGCCGCCATCGCCGACCTCTTCCTGCTGACGATTAAGCCGGTTCTCTACGTTGCTAATGTGGACGAGCCCTCGATGCATACAGGCAATAAATTCTCCGACACTTTAAAAGCGTCCGTTGCCGGCGAAGGCGCCGAAGTGATCGTGATGAACAACAATATCGAAGCACAGATCGCAGAGATGGAGAACAAGGACGACCAGGCAATGTTTATGGATGAATACGGCATGAAAGAGCCTGCTCTCAACCGCCTGATCCAGTCGGCTTACAAACTTTTGAACCTCGCTACCTATTTTACCGCAGGTGTCCAGGAAGTGCGCGCCTGGACGATCGGGCAGGGCTGGAAAGCGCCTCAGGCAGCCTCCGTGATCCATACCGATTTCGAAAAAGGGTTCATCAAGGCTGAGGTCATCGCATACAACGATTTCGTTCAATACGGTTCGGAAGCAGCTTGCCGCGAGGTCGGTAAGCTGAGGATCGAAGGAAAGGAATACATCGTGAAGGATGGCGACATCATGCACTTCCGCTTCAATGTCTGACGGCACTAACGAACCTCACAGGAACGCCTTCGGGCGTTTTTTTGTGCAGTGAGATCAGGCCGTGAACGGCACGAAACGGTTGTTGATGAAATAATGCTTTTTGAAAGACGAAGCCTGCCTCCAGTCCATCTTCAGAACGGACTCCAGGGCGGCGCTGAGATGGTCCGCGTTAAACGGCTTGACCATATAAAGGTCGGCCTCATGGAGGTAGGATTTCTGGATATCGCTCATTTGGGCAGAGCTGCTGTACACGACTATGGGGAGGTCTTTAAACGAGCTCTCGCGTCGAAGCTCCTGCAGGCATTCGAAACCATCCTTACAAGGCATGTTCAGATCCAGGAATAAAATATCGGGGTGGAAGTTCCCCAAAAGCGGCAGGAGCTCATCGCCGTTGTGGGCGATCCTGATTTCTGCCGTCGGGTTTACCTTCCGGAGGATATGACGAAACAAGAGCCCATGGTCATGGTCGTCATCAGCCAAAACGATCCGGGAAGGAGGTGTTGTTTCTGTATTCATGGTTGTTGAGCCAAAAAGGAAATTTCAAATTACGGACCAGTTCATCCATAGGCGACTTAGCGCTTTGTTAATTCCAGCTTGAAGAGTCAGGCTCTCATCTCGCCATGGCCCGGATTTTTTATCTGTAGCAATAACCTAAAATGGTGGGGAAAACCGTCTGAATTTTTAGTGTTGTCAATTAAAAATACAAACCCCGCCAAGAGTCCCCTCGCAAGAGGGGATTTTTTGTTGCCAGCTTGAGCCAGGCCGCTGCCCAAATCCATTTGTTCTATTTTTCCGTCCGCATCAGAACAAGGCTCGGATCGATGCCCGACCCGTGTGCACGGTAGGCGCCTGTGCCGGCCGCCGGCCATCATACTGCAGGCTCAACTCGATGTTGTTAAAAAGGCGCTTGGTGAAATCAAGCCCCCACAAGTAATTGCTGCCCGGCAGCAACCCTTCCAGCATGACATAGCTGACCGTGCTATTCGTCGCGAAGGGGTACCTGATCTGGTTATAGGTGAAGCGGCCTGTTACCGAGGCATTTTGCAGCACATTGTATTTTGATTCCACGTTGAGCGCTCCGGACGTCGCATGCTCTCCACCGAAGGCTGGCTGGTTGCGTCTTGTCTCCCACTCAAACCCGGCCTGCACACGGAATACGGACCGGTTTACAAAAACAATCTGCGGCGAGACACTCCACGTGCGCAGCGCATAATTCCGGTTGTCGAACCGCGGCGTGAACAGGTTATTCGTTCCGCGGCGTGTGTTGACATTGAACGTGAAGGCGGGGCTCAGTATCCAGCGGGCCTTTAGTTGCCAGTCGTTCAGCTTCCTGCTTTCATACCCGTAGGTCAGAAGCGCTTTGCCCGTGTTCTGCAAGTTGCTCAGGTCTAGGCCCCACCTGGAAGAAAACCGGTTGAACGAAACGATATTGTTCAACGAGGTCGCGAGCGTAAGCAGCGCCGTATCCTGCAGGCCGTACTTAAACGGGTTGAACTCGACATCACCACGAGCAATTGACTTCTTTGTTTTTTGTAGTGAGGTCTGCCATGAAAGACGCGCCAGGAAGCCTGGCAGGCCTTTCGCTCCCGGCTTGATCACGGCTTTCGGGTTGAAGCTGAAGCTATAGTTAAGAGTTGTATAATTTGCTTTTACAAATACATTGGTCGGCACGAAGATGCGGATGAACTTTGCCTGGTCGGGGAACAGCGCCACCTCAAATTCGTTCAGTTGTTGAATGCCGTCATTATTGTAGTCGTTCCATGTAAATTCACCACGGCCCGTGGGAACCTCAACGTATGAGAAATC
>JAQBNP010000093.1 GCA_028288515.1 Flaviaestuariibacter sp.
CGGCTTGCCAATCCAACGGCTTCCGAACAGGAGCTGGTGCGGATGGACCGCCTCGCGCAGACCGCCGTTCTTCTCTCCCAGGGTGTGCCCTTTCTCCATGGCGGCGCCGAGCTGCTCCGCACCAAGAAAGGCGTCGCCAACTCCTACAATGCGCCGGACTCCATCAACGCGATCGACTGGACACGCAAGAACACCTACCGGGATGTGTTCGATTATGACAAGGGATTGATCGCGCTCCGCAAGGCGCACGCATCGTTCCGCATGCCTACGGCGGCCCTGATCCGCGAGAAGCTGCGCTTCATTGACACGGGCGATGCCGGCGTGATCGGCTACACCATCCGCGGAGTCGCCGGCGATCCCTGGAAAGAAGTGCTGGTGCTGCTCAATGGCGCCACGTCCGGCACGACCGTCACGCTGCCCCCGGGTACCTGGACCGTTGCCGCGAACGGAGAAACGGTCGACCAGCGCGGCCTCGGGTCGAAGAGCGGTTCGATCGCCCTCGGCGCAACCACCGGCTGGGTGCTGTTTCGCAAATGAGCATAAAAAAAGGAGCTATTGCCCCTTTTCCTTGAATGTTTTTTCGGCTGCCTGTGCTTTCTTGAAGTCCAGCACCACGCCATTGATGCAGTACCGGAGGCCTGTCGGCGGCGGGCCGTCCTCGAACACGTGGCCGAGGTGCGAGTTGCACCGGCCGCATTCAACCTCGGTGCGCTCCATGCCATAGGTGCGGTCCGGCTTATAGATGATGCTGGTTTTCGAGATGGGCTGGTAGAAGGAGGGCCAGCCGCAGCCGCTTTCGAACTTCGTATCGCTGACGAACAGCGCGTTGCCGCAAACGGCGCAATAATAGGTGCCGGTATCCTTGAGGCTTTCGAGGGGGCTGCTCCAGGGACGCTCGGTTCCTTTGAGGCGCGCCACTTCGAACACGTCCGCCGGGAGCGTTTTCTTCCATTCGGCATCGGTGACGGTGACTTTCGACGAGTCATTATTGGAGTAGGCGGGGTGCTTGTCAGTGCTCATAGCTTGCTTTTTTGAGGGCTGGGCCGTGCAGTTCTGCAGGGAAAAGGCCAGGGCGAAAAGGGGGATGAGAAGTTTCATGGTATTTGCGTGTTTGAAGGTACGAAGGAAGGAGGGAGGCGGATTCAATAGGAAACGTCAAAAAGAGAGAAGAGGAAATCAAAAGTAAAAAGGCAAAAAAAAGTCCCCAGGTCGAAAGGGCTTGACAAACGCAAAGCGCGCAAAGAAGCAAAGAAGCGCAAAGCCGTCAACCTTTTCGGCGCGTTGCGCTTCCCGGCGTTCTTTGCGTTTCACCTGCTCCTTTCAGGCGAGCAGCCCTCCCAGGCCCAATGACTCATCCGTGCCGGCTCCCGGTTTCTCTCAAAATGTGCTCGCATTTCGCCTTATGATTTTTGACTTTTGACTTTTGAACTCCCCTGCATCCCCGCGGGCACAGATTTTAATTATATTTGTTTCTCTTCAAGGGTCGTTATCACTATGGTCAATATCATTCTCTTTGGTCCTCCGGGAAGTGGAAAAGGTACGCAGTCGGACAAGATCGTCGATAAATTCGGGTTGGTTCATCTCTCTACCGGCAACCTGCTGCGGCAGGAGATCGCCGACAGGACCCCCCTGGGGATCGAGGCCCGCAACTTTATGGACAAAGGCCAGCTCGTTCCCGACGAGGTGGTGATCGGCATGATCGACAGCTGCCTTGAAAAGCACGCTTCCTCCAAAGGGTTTCTCTTCGATGGCTTTCCCCGCACCGTCGCCCAGGCGGAAGCGCTTGACAAGCTGCTTGAATTCCGCAAGACCGGCATCTGCAAGGTCCTGGCCCTGGAAGTATCTGAAGAGGAGCTGGTAAAACGCCTCATCAAGCGCGGCGAAACATCCGGCCGCAGCGACGATACCGACGAGACCATCATCCGCCAGCGCTTCGCCGAGTACCGCGCGAAGACCGAGCCCGTGGCCGGCCACTATGCCGCCGCCGGCAAGCTCGAGCGCATCAAGGGCGAAGGCACCGTGGAAGATATCTTCGTGGCGCTCAGCACCTGCATCGAGCCGCAGATGGCCGACAAGGTCACTGAATGACCTTCTCCACCCGCGTCAGCTTTCCATTCTCATTCACGCCTTCCAGCACCACGCGGTAGGACGTGGACAGGTCGTTATTGTAGAACTCCAGCTTCACACGGCGGTTTGTTTTGTCCATGAGCAGGTAGGGATTCCACAGCAGCGTGCTGCGAACATCCTCGATGTCGTCATTGGGAGAGGCATGGCTGTAATCGGGGGAATAGAAATCCTTGATGGGCGCATAGCCAATGATCTGGCCTTTCTCAAGACCCTTGCCGTTCGAGCGTCCGGAGTCGCCTCCTTTGCGTGTATAGATGGAGATCGCGCCACCCGCGCCACCGCCCGCCGATCCCATGAAGGGGGGATCGATGACCTTGATATAGGCCACATCGGACACGGAGATCGTGCTCACATAATCCATTTCGGCCGGCATTTCATCCACGTAAAGAGCAGGTGTGCTGCCGCGGCGGCTCAGCGTATAATCGTTGCCGGCACCGCTGATCTCGAGCCCCGCCACCTTTCCCTGCAGGTAGGTGAAGATATTGTAGGAGCCCAGCGCAAAGGGATCGTCGATCAGGTTGAAGCTGTGGGAGTTCCCGCTCTGGAACAGGCCCGTCACGTATTTCTTTTCAAGCTCCTGCTCGCGCGAGCGCACCTTGGATTGCACCACCACTTCGGTGAGCGTCCGGACGCGCTTGTTGAATTCAGGCGTCACCTCGTCGCGCTTCTGCGCAAAAAAGGCCGACCGTGTCGACACGGGAATGGCCGCCGCCGTGCGCGCGATCTCGGCCGCGTTCACACCGGCAACCGGCGGAACCGGCATCGCCGAAGCGAAGGTCACCGTGCCATTGCGGTTGAGGCGGTCGGACTTGTTAAATGAATAATAGACCGTTGCCGTGTCGAAGAAGAGAAGCGGTTCGGTGATGAACTCGCCCGTTTTCGAGACCGGCGCGAACAGGATGCGGCGGGCCGAGTCCCGTGTTTGCAGGATCAGGTTTACCTGTGGGTTGGCAGCCAGCTCGCTCGGGGCGGCGCCGTATACCTTGCCCTGGATGGTGAGATAGCTGTCCTTCGGGTATTTGGGCGTGGGCAGCTTGCCGGCGGCCAGGGCTTCCCAGTTGTAGCGGCGCCAGCCATTGGTGAGAAGGAGCAGGTCGAGGTGCTGGCGAACCGAATCCGAGTTGTCTGAAAAATAATAGCCGGGCCGGTAGATGGCGCCGCGCAGGTCGGTCGTCAGGAGAAACCGCGTGTAGATCGATTCATCGCCCGTGGCAAGCTGGCCATCCGTGATCGACACCGACAGGTTGGAGCGGACTGCTTCCGGCACCTCGATCTCCACGATATTCTTTGCGCGCTTGCCAAGGTTCTTTGCATAAGGATTGATGGCTGCGCTGAATTTGTAGTCGTCCTTGTTCACGAACACGATGCGCTCGGCCACCGGCTTCCAGGTGCTGTCGAACAGCGTGAGCTGGAGAATGCCGGTTGTCAGGGAATCCGTGTTGATATTGCCGCTGATGATCGTGGACTGCATGCGGATGGAAGCGCGGTACACCACCTGCTGCTGCATCTGCGCAACGAGGTGAACGCGCTTCAGCTCGCCCGGCGCGTCTTCGGAACGCTGGAGAACATAGGTCACATTGTGGGCATCCTGGCGCGCCTGGATCACGGCGCCGCTGCGGCTCGCGGCCGGCAGAACGGTCTTGTGGCCGCCCGCGGCGTCCTTCCATTCGGCCGTGTAGGTGCGGCCGGCCTGTGGCATGAGCAGGAACTGTCCCATGCCGTCGTGTACGGAGGAAAACGTGGTGATCTCGCGGCCGGTGTCATCGCGGACGATGCCCGTAACGGCCACCGGCAGGAAGTCGCCGGCAGTTGCTTTGAAGGCAACGATCGATTCAAGGTCGTTGACGAGGCCCCCGCCTTCAGGGAAGAAGCGGAGCTGGGTGGTGGCAGGTTTGGCAACGGCATTTTTATCCGCCTTCGTCAACAGGCGGATGGGTTGCTGGAACAGAAAAGCGGTGTCGAAGTTGAGCATCCACGTAGTGTAGGCGCGGAACACGAGGCCATCCTCGCGGAGGTTGGCGGGCAGGTCGAAGCTGCCTGCGGCGGACGCCTCGACGATCGGGAAGATCTTCTTTTCCAGGATGGTGCCGCGCGCGTCAATGAGCTCTGCGTAAAAATTGGTGCTGATGGTGGAGGGGAAGCCCTGCGACTGCAGGTAGGCCTTGAACCAGATCGTTTCGCCGGCGCT
>JAQBNP010000148.1 GCA_028288515.1 Flaviaestuariibacter sp.
GTCCATGATCATCGGTTAAAGCTTGAAACTTGAGGATTGAACATTCAAAATTTCCTTCCTGCACCAAGACAAAAATCCCTCGTATATTTTCGCGTGTGAAATTGCTTTTCCTCCTTAAATTTGCCACCCGTTCAGCAATGAACACGGATAAGTTCGGGACGTAGCGCAGTCCGGTAGCGTACAAGCATGGGGTGCTTGGGGTCGCAAGTTCGAATCTTGTCGTCCCGACGAACGAGAAGCAGGTAAACAGCCTGCTTTTTTTGTGCCTACCCTTTTTTCGAAATTTCTTACTACTGTAAAATGCCGTCTCGGCCGCCAACGTGTCGATAGCTGACTGCTCTTGCAGGTTTCTTTGCATTAATCTCCCTTCAAATCGAAAACTTATAGATGAATAGCGGCTGTTATCCTGTTGGGGACATCTCAAACGATAGGGTTGGCATGCTGACGCATCTCAGCACCTTTCCCAAGCCAGGGCGTTGGAGCATGAGCAATAGCGAGATGCGCAGTGCTATGCTGACGAAGCAAACGAAGCATAAAGCAGATGATAATGAGCGAATACTGTCGTTGACGTCGCACGTCTAATGCAAACATGCGATAAGGTTTTTGTTGGCGATTTATTTGTCCTGTGATTCGGTTGTTCCGGGCTCAATGTAAGAAACAAACACCCCGCCACGACTTCACCTCCTTTCACCAAAAAAAGCCCCCCAATCCGGAAGGCTTCAAAAGAATTAAGTTGCAGTGATCACGAGTTTCGCTTGATCCCGCATCCAACCGAGCTCGACGTCTTTACCGACACTTCTTTACCCGCCACCAGCTCCTCCATCGCCACCTTCAGGTGCTGACGGCTCACTGCGTCCGGGTTGCTCGGGCTGTCGTCGATGGCGCCATGGTACACCAGCTTGCCGCCGTTGTCGAACAGAAAGCATTCCGGTGTCTTCTTTGCGCCGAACGCATCGGCGATCACCGAATTCTGGTCCACAACATACGACCAGCGATAGCCCTGCTCTTTCGCATACGCTTTCATCGCGTCATACGAATCGTCGTCGCCACGCTGCGCTTCGTTCGAGTTGACAAGCACCACGCCGATATTCTTCGACAGGGCCGCCGCCGCATTTTCCTTTGTCCGCGCCTGGTTCTTGACCACGTACGGACAGGTATTGCAGCTGAACATCACCAGCAGGCCATTCTTGCCCATCGCGCTTTTCAACGTGATCTCCTTGCCACTGACGTCCTTCATTTTGACGTCTGCTTTGGGAAGGGAGCTGCCGATCTGCAGGTCATCAATGACCGTAAATGCTGCCAGGCCCAGGGTGGCCACGGCGGCAGAAAGAAACAGGATCTTTTTCATACGAAGTGTTTGAGGACCGAATGTCCGTTATTTCCGCGAGCTAACCGCATTCCTCATACCGGTTGCGAGCCGCTCGTCACCAGGGCCCGCTCTTCGGCTTCCTCGGCCGCGCGCAGGTGGCTGATCGTTACATTCAGCTCGAAACCGATCAGCACCACCAGCGAATTCACGAAGATCAGCGACATCAGGATGAAGACCGCGCTGATGGACCCGTAGATCTTATTGTAGTTGTTGAAATTATTGACCCAGAACGTCACGAGGGCCGTGGCAAGGATCATCAGGCTGGTGGCAAAGACGGCGCCCGGGTTGATGAAATGCCATTTTTCGGTCATCGCAGGGCCATACCGGTAGATGAAAGAAACCGACAGGAACACAAGGAACAGGATCACCACCCACCTTGCCTCACTGATCACGTTGCGGATAAAATGGTTCTCGATCCCGATATACTGGAGCACATTTCGCTGCGCAATGAGGAGAAGGATGCAGGCAAAGACGGTGGAAAAAACGATGATCGTCAGCTTGATGGCGGTGCGCCGCTTGCGAAGCCCGCTCCGCTTGATAAAGCCCTCGTAGTCCTTGTCGAAGGACCGCAGGATGCCCATCATCGCATTGCTCGAAAAGAACAAGGCGAGAAGGAGACCGAAGGAAAGCAGCTCCCCGCGCGGCTTCTGGAGAAAATCCGTGAGAAACCCGATGATCACGGAATTGTTCTTTTCACCCGGAACGATATCACGGATCAACCCGAAGATCTCCTCGACGAACTGGCGCGAGATCGGGAGATAGGGGATCAGCGTAAACACGAACAGGATCACCGGCGGGATCGCCATGAAGATGTTGAATGAAATGGCCGCCGCTCTCTCAACCAGACTCGTTCGTTTCAGCTGTCGCAAGAATCCTTTCCACACTTCGTACACGCTGAAATCGTCAGCGCCGGGCACGGCCACGTTCTTGCTCTGGCGGATCAGCCCGCGGACCGGCGTGAACCCATAGAACCGTTTCCTCAGGCCATTCTTCGGGGTCATCGGGAAGGGTTTGAGGATTGGTCGCGGATCGCTTGCTGCCGGTCAAGCTCCTGCTGGTAGGCCCTCGCCTTGGCAAGATGCTCGGGGTACGTGGCGCTGAATTCATGCGTGCCATCAAAGGAAGGACTGGCCACAAAAAAAAGAAAGTCGGTCTGCGGGGCATTGAGCACGGCTTCCAGCGTCTTGCGCGACGGCGTGCAGATCGGGCCGGGAGGCAGGCCCTTGTTGCGATACGTGTTGTAGGGAGAAACAACGGCCAGGTGCTTCTCGTAGATCCGTTTGAGCGTAAAGTCGTGCAGCGCAAACTTTATCGTTGGGTCGGCGCCGAGCGCCATTCCCTTATGAAGCCGGTTGAGGTACACGCTCGCGATCGTTCCTTTTTCCTTACTCGCATTTGTTTCTTCCTCGACAATGGATGCCAGCGTGTAGGCCTCGCCCTTTGAAAGGCCGAGGGCTTTGGCCCTGGCCGTGTGATCGGACGACCAGAAACCGTACGCAACATCGGCGAGCTTGCGGTAGATCCGCCGCGGAGTCGTGTTCCAGTTATAGGTGTATGTGTCCGGGAAAACCAGTGTCATGGCCTGTTCCGGCGTGACGTCGAAGGAGCGGAGCGAGTCGGGGCTTGACAGGAACCGCATCATCGCGGCGGAGTCGCACTCGAAGTGGCTGCCGACAAGCCGCGCCAGATCCTCACGTGTGCGAAGCTTTGAAAACGAAAGCTTGACAGGCGTCTGGCTTCCGTTGCGCAACGCCCGAACGATCGAGAGAAGACTGGTGCCTTTGCTAAACTCGTACTTGCCGGGACGGATCTTATCCCAGTAGCCGAGGCGGTTTGCCAGGAAAAGAAAGGCAGTCTCGTTGCGGATGATCTTGCGCGCGCGGAGCGAGTCGAGAACCGCTTCCCTGGTGGCTGCGTTGCTCCCGATATAAAGCGCCTTCCGATGTTCCGAAAAACCGGTTCCTGATCCGAGAACGATCCAGGCGATGACAACGGCGCCGAAAAAAACGACAAGGAAGAGCACGAGGAGGATCCGTCTCATAATGGAAAACTAAAGTAAATGAAAAAACCCTGCCGGGAAGACAGGGTTAAAATATTCTGAAATGAAGCTTACCGTTTTGTAGAATCGGGTGTGGCGTTCGTAGCAGGCTGACCGGCACTGAACGGGGCCGTGTTGCGCGCAGGCTTCGAGGAGCCGGGGACCGCGCCGGTACCGATGGCATCGAGGTCCGTCTTCGACTTGCGCGTATCGGAAATGAAGAATGACGAAGTAATGCACAGGATGGCGATCACGCCGGCAAAGATCCAGGTGCCTTTTTCCAGCACGTCCGTCGTTTGCTTCACACCCATGAACTGGTTGCTGAACCCAGCCACATTTCCTGCTAAACCACCCCCTTTGGGATTCTGCACTAAGACGACCAGCGACAGGATGATACAAGCCAGGATGATCAGTATGATAAATAAAGTAGTCATGTTGGTACTATCCGTTTAAGTTTTGGATTTTGTCGGCAAAATAAGCCCTTTTGGAGGGATTGAGCAAACTTAATTTGCGATAGACTTCAACCGCTTTTTGACGGTTGCCCTGCTTCAGCCAGACCTCCGCCATCGACTCCGTAACGATCTCCGCTTCCTGCACGGAATGGTCGGCCATATTCTCCACTTTCTTCTCGGCAACGGTGTCGATCGGCTTTGCTGCGGCAGTTGCCGGCAGGCGCTTCATCGTCTTGAGCCAGTCGGTAAAGCTCTTCACCTGCTTGCCGAACGTATCGCCCGGCGCCACTTCTGCGGACAGCTTAATGCCCTGGGACGCAAAATAATCAACCGTATGAAAGGGCTCGAACGTCAGCTCGGTATCAGCGGGCGCCGCGTGCTCGATCGGTGGGAGTGGGGCTGCCTCCGGGAGTGTCACATCCAGGATCTCCCCCGCGATCTGCTCATCCTCGGTTTCAGGTGCTTCATCGAGCGTGATATCAGGAAAGGGGCGGCTCAGGAGCGCGTCGAACGAAAGCGGGTCATGGAAATACAGGATCGCTTTCTGGTACTGCCGACGGTATTCTTCGGAAGCAGGATCGTATTTTTTAAGAAGAAGAAAATGCGCGGGCGCGAAATAGGGATACCGGTCGGTCAGGTCCTCGAGCTCCGGGATACTGCAATCAGCAAACGATTTCTGCATCATGGACTCGGTTAAATTGGTGATCTCCCCTGGCATGGGCGCAAATTAACCAAACTTACCACTCCGAAAACAGGCGGTTAAAAATATCGTCCGCCAGTCCGCGGATCAGGTTTGCATAGGTGGCGCTGCTCTCAGCCGCCTGCAAGGAGAAGGTGGCGGGGAAGTCGAACGGGCGCGAGACCGTATGCTTTTTCTCGGTTTGATTCACGAGGTCATTGATCGTCACCTCAACGGTCACGGTCAGCCTGTTCTGCACTTCCTTCCCGTTGGCAACGCCCGCGGTCGTCACGGCATAATCGAGGATGGTGGCGCTGATCACGTAATCGGCGCTGTCGGAATTCGTGCGGCGCAGCTTTGTCTGGCTCAGGATATTTCGCTGGAGACGCTCCGTGAGCACCGGCGCCAGCTGTGGGTTGACATAAGGTGCGCGGTTCTCGATCATCTCCACCTTGATCGTTTTGATGTTGGGCGGGATTGAAACATCCTTGAAGCTGTACACGCCGCAACCCGCCAGCAGCAAGGCCGCCAGCAGAACAGGGATCGATCGCACTGCAATTTTTAAAGTCACCGTCATGGACATTCAGTTGAGGAAAGGGAACCGTTGCCTGCACTAAACTTAGTACGGAAGACCGCTTTATTCTTCAATGTCGTATTCTTTTAACTTTCTGTAAAGCGTGCGCTCGCTGATGCCAAGGTCCGCCGCCGCATCCTTTCGCTTGCCCCGGTGCTTCTTGAGCGCGCGGATGATCAGCTCTTTTTCCTTGTCCATGATGTTGAGACTCTCGTCAACCTCCTCATGGTCGTGGATCTCGTCATGCATGATCACGGGCTGCACTGGCGTCTGCCCATGGTGCGGCATATACACCGGTCCCGATGCCTCGCCCTGGTGCGGGTGCAGCTCCTTCAAGTCGTTCATGAAGCCCGGATTCTGCGATACGATGGAGGGGTTTTGCATCACGTCGACAAAAAGCTTTTTCAGCTCGGTCACGTCGCGCTTCATATCGAAGAAAAGCTTGTACAGGATCTCGCGCTCGTTGTTGAAGCTGCCGCCCATGGGCTGTCCGTTGCCAACCAGGACCGGGAGCCGGTTCATATTATTTTCGGGCAGGAACCGCGTCAGCTCGGTGGCGTTTACAAGCTTCTCGGTAGCCAGCACGGAGATCTGCTCGGCGATATTCTTCAGCTCGCGCACATTGCCCGGCCACGTATAGCTGACGAGCCGTTGCCGCGCGGCGTCGTCAAGTTGCACCGGCGTAGTTTTGTAGCGCTCCGCGAAGTCGATGACGAATTTGCGGAACAATAAGGGGATGTCTTCTTTACGGTCGCGCAGTGCCGGTACACGGATCGGCACTGTGTTGAGACGGTAGTACAGGTCTTCGCGGAAACGGTTCTGCTGCACGAGGTCGAGCAGGTCCTTGTTCGTCGCGGCAATGACGCGGACATCGGTCTTCTGCACTTTCGACGACCCGACGCGGATGAATTCGCCACTCTCCAAAACCCGCAGCAGTCGGGCCTGCGTGCCAAGCGGCATCTCGCCGATCTCGTCAAGAAAGATGGTGCCGCCATTCACTGTTTCGAAATAACCCTTGCGGCCATCCACTGCGCCGGTGAACGATCCCTTTTCATGGCCGAACAGCTCGGAATCGATCGTTCCTTCAGGGATCGCCCCGCAGTTGACTGCGATGAACGGGTTATGCTTCCGCGCGGAAAGAGAATGAATGATCTGGGAGAACGCCTCCTTGCCCACACCGCTCTCCCCGTTGATCAGGACCGTCAGGTCGGTATTCGCCACCTGTGTTGCCACTTGCAGCGCGTAGTTCAGTGCGGGAGAGTTGCCGATAATGCCAAACCTGTTCTTGATGCTTTGTTGATCCATTCTTATCTGGTTACGATGTCGCCTAATAGTGTTGCCTGTGTGCACGATGTCACGTGCACGTCTACATATTCCCCGGCGCGGCAGGTTGTGTCGCCTTTTGGAAAGATGACCACCTTGTTCTGGCTGCTGCGGCCTTTCCAGGCGGACGCGTCTTTTTTCGATTCCCCTTCGATCAGGACGCGGAATGTCTTCCCGAGATCTTCACGGTTGCTCTGGTGCGATAGTTTCCCCTGGAGGTCCACGATCTCCTGAAGCCGGCGCTTCTTGACGTCCAGCGGGATATCGTCCGCGTAGCGCCTTTGCGCGAGCGTGCCGGGACGCTCGCTGTAAAAGAACATATAGCTGAAATCGTATTTCGCGTAAGCCATCATGCGCAGCGTTTCCTGGTGGTCTTCCTCCGTCTCCGTGCAGAAACCGGCGATCACGTCGGAGCTCAGCGCGCAGTCGGGCATGATCTCCCTGATGCGGTCCACCTTGGCGCGGTACCACTCCCGTGTATAGCTGCGGTTCATAAGCTGCAGCACGCGCGTGGAGCCGCTTTGCAGGGGAAGATGAATGTATTTGCAGATGTTCTCGTAACGCTTCATCGTATAAAGCACATCATCAGTGATGTCTTTGGGGTGCGACGTCGAAAACCGGATGCGCAGCTCGGGGGAGATCAGGGCCGCTTTTTCCAGGAGAAGGGCGAAGGTCACCGGTGCGGCGTCCGCTTCCGATGCGTAATAATAGCTGTCGACGTTCTGGCCGAGCAGGGTCACCTCTCGGTAGCCCGCCTCGAAGAGGTCACGGCACTCATTCACGATGCTGTCCGCATCGCGGCTCCGCTCGCGGCCCCTGGTAAACGGAACCACGCAGAACGAGCACATATTATTACAGCCCCGCATAATGCTGACGAACGCCGAGATGCCATTGCTGTTCAGGCGGACAGGAGCAATATCCGCATAGGTCTCGTCGCGGCTGAGGAGGACGTTGACGCCTTTTTGGCCGCCATCGGCTTCCGCGATGAGGGCGGGCAGGGTGCGGTAGGCATCCGGACCGATCACGAGGTCGACCAGCTTTTCTTCCTCAAGCAGCTTGGCCTTGAGGCGCTCGGCCATGCAGCCCAGCACCCCCACAAGCATGCCCGGCTTGCGGCGCTTCATCTTGCGGAACTCGGTCAGGCGCTTGCGGACGGTCTGCTCGGCTTTTTCGCGGATCGAGCAGGTATTGAGCAGGATCAGGTCGGCTTCCTCTTCGTTCCGTGTCGCGCCGAATCCTTCCGCCTGCAGGATGGAGGCCACGATCTCGCTGTCGCTGAAGTTCATGGCGCAGCCATAGCTTTCGATATAAAACCGGCGGCGGTAGAGCACGGGATCAACAGCGAACGGGGCAAAGGCCTCGCCCTGCCGCGCTTCATCGTGCCGTTTCGTGGGAGCAAGTTCCAACATGGGGTTCTGAAATGAGGGGCAAAGATAAGCCATCGCCCTTCTGCTGTGACAGACTGTCAGATTTTACCACCGTTTTATTGACCCTGATGAAATAGTTTTGTGCCTTCCATGAAATACCTGCTTCTTGTCCTTTCCTGTCTGATGGGAAC
>JAQBNP010000127.1 GCA_028288515.1 Flaviaestuariibacter sp.
GATCAAAAAATGCCCTCATCAAAACCGACAGTCAGACGAAAGAGGCTTATCGATAACAGCCCGTCCAAAAATCTGCAATCGCCAAATCACCAATCGCTGCTCCAAAATGGCTTCAAGAACACAACAAAAAAGCCTCCCGCAAAGGAGGCTCTTTCTATTGAGATCATCTATATTAAAACGTTGCTTTCGTTCCGGCCGGTGTGGCGGCGTTCGCTGCGTTCTTCACGTACTTGTCGAGCCACAGGCTTTGCTCGGCGAGCATATGCAGCAGGTTTTCGCGGCCGCGGTAGCTATGCGCTTCGTACGGCAGCGACACGTAGCGGACGATGCCTCCATTGCCTTTGATGGCATTGAAGAGGCGCTCGCTGTTGATCGGGAACGTGCCCGGGTTATCATCGGTATCGCCGTGGATCAGGAGGATCGGCGTCTTGATCTTGTCGGCATAGGTGAACGGGCTCATGTCCGTATACAGGTCGCGCGCCTGCCAGTACGTACGGTCCTCGTTCTGGAACCCGAACGGCGTCAGCGTGCGGTTGTAAGCGCCGCTGCGCGCGATGCCGGCTTTGAACAGGCTGGTGTGCGCGAGCAGGTTGGCCGTCATGAACGCTCCATAGCTATGACCGCCGACAGCCACACGGTTGCGATCGCCAACGCCCAGGTCGGCGAGCTTGTTGATCGCCGCTTCCGCATTCAGCTGCAGCTGCTCGATGAAGGTATCGTTCGGCTTCTTGCCATCCTTCGCTACGATGGGCATCTCGGCATTGTCCAGCACGGCATAGCCCTGCGTGACATAGAACACCGGTGAGGCCCAGCTGATCGTCGTAAAGCGATCCTGTGAGCCGCGTACCTGCGCTGCGTCGTCGGCCGAGTTGAACTCGCGGGGATAGGCCCACATCACCACTGGCAGGGGACCGTCCTTGTCCTTGTTATATCCTTTCGGGAGGTAGAGGTCGCCGGTGAGGTCAACGCCGTCCGCGCGCTTGTAAAAGATCTTTTGCTTCGTGACGCCTTCCAGCTGCGGGTAGGGGTTTGTGAACGCCGTGATCGCACGGTCGGCAATGCGCTTGTTGAGGTCTTTGATGTAAAAATTCGGAACCAGCTTTTGTGATTCGCGCCGTGTCAGCACGGTCAGGTTCACCGGGTCGATGACATCTGTGACCACCTCGTAGGTGCCGGGCTCGCAGCGCCAGATGATCTCGTTCTTCTTCGTGTTGAGATCGTACTTAGCCAGGAAGGGAAGGTCCCCTTTGGCGGATGAGCCGACGGGGTTGTTCATGAGAAGCTTGGTGCTGCCGTCGAGTGTGAGCACCACTTCGCGACCAAACGCGTTCTTGTGCGTGACGGGCGACCCGGGGTTATTGTAGGCATCGTTCTGGCTGAGGTCGTAGAGCTTTTCCAGTGTGCCGCTGCCGTTGGCGAGCTTGCTGACGCGCGAGGTCTGCTTGCTGCGGAGACCTTCGCTGACAAGCGCGAAGCCCGCGTCGGTGAAGGACATCCCGCGGAAGCGCATCGTGGTGCGGAACAACTCCTTTGCTGTTCCGGTGAACGGCGCGCTCAGTGCGTACACCGCGTCGTGGTTGTCCATTTGCTTGCGGATCAGGCCGCTGTCGAGGGGCATGGCCCAAACGATCGTTGCGGGCTCGTCATCGCGCCAGTCAAAGCCGCGCGGAACGTTCTGCGTGTTGTCATATCCGCTCGGTGTGCCTTCGGTGGAGGGCAGCGTTGCGACGACTTTCAGAACGGATCCTTTGAGATCAGTGATGGCAACGGTGGAGGGGAAACCGCCAGCTGTCACGAGGTAGGAATACGGCTTGCGGATTGTGCGCGTGAGCAGGTACTTATGATCGGGCGACAGGCTCGAGCTCATGTAGATGGCGGGCGCGCCGATCTTCGTTTCGACGCCATTGCGGTTCATGGTGAGCTGCGATGTGGCGTAGAATTCGAAAAGCTCTTCGTCGTACGGCGACTTGATCAGGTCCTGGAAGGTAGCGCTGGGAGCGGCTTTGCCGAGGTTCTCCTGGATCGCCGGCCCCTTTGGTGTGATCGCTTTTTTCGGCGCATTGGTGGCCGGGCGTGTGGCTGCCTTGTAGATGATCGTGTTGTCATCGAACCAGGAGAAGGGTGCACCGAGCGTGGTGTTCACGGGCTGCTTGCCGACCTTAACGGCCTTGCGGGTTGCCAGGTCGATCATATAGAGGTCAACGCGGCTGGCGGTGGTATTGAGGAAAGCGATCTTCTTCTCGTTGGGGCTCCAGGAAGGATTGGAAGCCATGAGATTTGCCGGAAGTCCGGACACGGTGTATTCCTGTCCCGACCTGATGTCCTTCAGCTTGAAATTGCTGATATAGGTGCCGCGGCTGGGCGAGTAGTTGTTGGGGTTGAGGCGAAGTCCTGCAATACGCACTTCCGGCTGGCCGAGCTCCTCGACGGATGGGTAGGAGTTGCGCTCGCTGAGCAGCATCCAGCCGGCTTTGCTGTCGATCGAAACGCCGGGTGTCGGCTTGGCGAGAAGGAGGTCGGCGATATCCTTCGGCGGAGTTTTATAGCCATCCTGGGCAAGTGCGGGCAGGAAGCTGATGGCAAGCAGCAGCCCGAAAAAGGTCTTCTTCATGTGTATTTTGTTGGGGTGTGAAAAAATGCAGCCGTAATATAAGACGGGGACGGCACACCACCACGGGTTTGTGATGCGCGGCCCGGGGCTTGAGCGAACATAAAAAAGCCCCCGTTTACACGGGGGCCAGTCTATTAGATACGGTGTCAGTCGAGCGACCTCGTCTTGAAGAATACCTTCAGGTTGTCTTCGCAATTCTTCCCGGAGCAAAGAGAGAGCGGCTTGCCATCTTCCATGACGAAGAGCGCTTTGCCTGCCGTGGTGTTGAGGTTGAATTTGAAGCCTT
>JAQBNP010000157.1 GCA_028288515.1 Flaviaestuariibacter sp.
GGTTACGAAACGATCCCCATCGAGGACCTCATCGGCAAGAAAGGAAAAGGCCAGGGCACCATGCGCGATGTGCCGCTCGAGAAGATAAAGGAATACGCAGTGGAAGACGCCGACGTAACGCTGCAGTTCAAAGCCGTCTTCGAGCCCATGCTCGCCAAGTACGACGTGCGGCCCGTTTTCGATACCGTCGAGAACCCGCTGGCGCCGGTGCTCAAGGACCTCGAATTCGAAGGTGTGCGCGTCGACATGGGCTTCCTCAACGAGTACTCGCGCGTACTGGAAGAAGACGCCCGCAGCCACGAGCAAACTGTCTACGAGCTCGCCGGCGTTCGCTTCAACCTCGGCTCCCCCAAGCAGCTCGGCGAAGTGCTCTTCGAGCAGCTCAAGCTCGACCCGAAAGCGAAGAAGACAAAGACAGGCCAGTACGCAACAGGAGAGGACGTGCTCAGCAAGCTTGCCAAAGAGCACCCGGTCGCCGATCATATCCTGGCCTACCGCGAATACACAAAGCTCCGCTCCACCTACGTTGATGCGCTGCCGCAGCTGATCAACCCGCGTACAGGTCGCGTGCATACAACCTATGCGCAGGCAGTTGCCGTAACCGGCCGCCTGTCCAGCAATAACCCGAACCTGCAGAATATCCCCATCCGCACCGACCGCGGAAAAGAGATCCGCAAAGCCTTCATCCCGCGCGACGAGAACCATGTGCTGGTCAGCGCCGACTACTCCCAGATCGAGCTGCGCATCGTTGCCGCTCTCAGCGCCGACCCGGCTATGTGCGAAGCCTTCCGCCAGAACAAGGACATCCACACGGCGACCGCCGCCAAAGTCTATAAGGTCGATGAGGAAGCGGTTTCGAAAGAACAGCGGCGCAAAGCAAAGAGCGTCAACTTCGGCATCGTGTATGGCCAGAGCGCTTTCGGACTTGCCGAAAACCTCAGGATCAGCCGTGGGGAAGCCAAGGAGATCATTGACAACTACAAGCTCGAATTTGCCGGCGTGACGCGCTACATGGATGAAATGATCAATTTCGCGCGGGAGCACGGCTATGTGCAAACCGTGCTGGGCCGCAAGCGCTGGCTCCGCGATATCAACTCGGCAAACTTCACGGTACGCGGCTTCGCCGAGCGCAACGCCATCAACTCTCCGATCCAGGGAACGGCCGCGGACATGATCAAGCTGGCGATGGTCCGGATCCACAAGGCCTTCAAGGAGCATGGCTTCCGCTCACGCATGATCCTGCAGGTGCATGACGAGCTTGTGTTCGACGTGCTGCGCGAGGAAGTAGAGGCCGTCAAGCCGGTCATTCTTTCCTGCATGCAGGGAGCCATGGAGCTGCCAAACGATATCCCCATCCTGGCAGAGGTTGGCGTTGGCGAGAACAGGCTGGAAGCGCATTGAGAATAACGAATAACGAATGTCCAATGGCGAATGTTGAAATGAATGGTCAATGGTCAATGGTCAGCTCTCAATTCTCGAGGCTGGCGCCAGACTTTGCAGATGATTATTGACCATTGAACATTGATTATTTTCCTACCCCTTACATTCCACACACGTCCCTTTCACCCTTCCCATCCACAGACCGCTCTGTACCCGTTCCTATCTTCGCGCCATGGCTTCTGCAGCAAACCCTTTGCTATACTATTGTTACGACGCATACTGCGGCTGGTGCTATGGCTTCAGCCCCGTGATCCGGAAGATCGAGGAGACCTTCCGGGACCGTCTCGATTTCGATGTTCTTTCCGGTGGCATGATCCTGCCCGAAACGCCGACACATTTCGGCCCGATGGCGCGCTACGTGCAAACCGCCTACAAGCAGGTGGAGACGCTCACAGGCATTCGCTTCGGCGACGACTTCCTGTGGCATGTTAACAACCCCGACGAAACAGACTGGTACCCCGATTCAACTAAGCCGGGCATCGCGCTGTGCATCTTCAAGGAATATTTCCCCGGGCGCGCGATCGAGATGGCGTCGGACCTGCAGGTGGCGCTCAACAGCGAAGGCAGGGACCTCACCGATGACGAAGCGTACCGCCACCTCCTCGAGCGGTACGGAATCCCGGAAGACGATTTTTATACAAAGCTGAAAAGCGAGGAGTACAAAGACAAGGCCTACTACGAGTTCGCGCTCTGCAAGCAGCTCCAGGTGAAGGGATTTCCGTGCGTCTTTCTACAGGTGTCCGACTCGAAGTTTTACATGATCGCCCAGGGGTATACCGACTTCGAAACGGTTGCCGCGCGGATTGAAAAAGTGCTCGCCGATCCCGAAATAAACTAAAGAAGAAAGGCGCGACGATCACGGTCGTTCACAAAGTCGACACCGGTGAACCATCGTGTCCGTCGCGCCTTCACGCATGTTGCCCGCCCTGCTTATTGCCGGCCTGCACCGCCCGTTCTGCTCTGCCCGCCACCGGCTGCGCGCGTTGCCACGGCACCGAAATTTCTCAGGTTGTAGGTAAACGTCAGCATGAAGTAACGCTGCAGCACACGGTTGGTGACATCCTCGATACCGGTCTCGGTCACGTTGCGCGCAATGCTCTGGTTTTGCCCCAGCACATCGAATACATTCAGGCGAAGCTCGCCTTTGCGATCCTTCAGGAATTTCTTTCCCACGCCCATATTCCACAGATTGAAGCTGGTATTGCCTGTCGTCAGCCCGCTGTAATACTGGTTGTTGAAATCGGTCTGGTAGAACCATCCGTTCTTCGACAAAAGGTTCAGCTGTGCGGAAGCCGTGTGCTGGAAATAATTTGTACTGGATACCGCCTTCACAAGATCGCTGCGGTTGCGCACCTGGTTGAAATTGGCGGAGTACGAAACCGTAAAATCAACATACTGGCTGATATTGCTCGCCAGCACCGTGCCCAGCGTGTAGGTGTAATTGTCGGTCTGGCTGTTCAAATAATTATTGAATCCCGGCAGCTGCTGGTAGCTGAACCCCCCATTTAAATTGAGGTTTGTTTTGATGGCCTTGATCGGCGTCGCGAACGTGAAGAAGGACCGCAGGCTGCGGTAGCCATCGAGGTTGACGGGCTTGTTCAGCAGGAAGCCGGTGTCGAGGCGCTGGCCATTCACAACCGTATCTCCCCGGAGCGATGTGAACGTTGCGTTGCTGATAAAGTCGGTAGCCGACTGCAGGAAAACGTTGCCCACGAACAGCAGGCTCTTCGCCGTATTGGTGAACGTGTACTGCCCGCTCAGGATATGCATGAACTGCTGGTTCAGGTCGGGGTTGCCCACCGTATACGTCGGGGCATTCACCGGGTCAACCACGTCCTGCAGCTGCGTGACCGACGGCTGGTTGACGTTGGCGCGGTACATCACGCGAACGCTACTGCGTGTCGACAGCTTGTAGCGCACCATCGCGTTGGGAAGGATATTGTCAAAGCTCTTATCCACCTGCAACGGCGTTGGATACGTGCGGTCGCTCTCGAGGTTGGTGTGCTGGTAGTTGGCGCCGAACGATACCTGGCGGTCGCGATCGCCCCAACGATAGGAGAGTCCCGCGTTGTGCGCCTTCGTGCGGTTCTCGAACGCGCTGGAAAAGTTTTGCAGGAACACATTGTATTTGTCGCTCAGCGGGTCGCGCGCATAGGCTTCCTGGTCTGCCGTGCTCTTGGATACGGTGGGGTTATAATTCACCTGCAGCTGAGACAGCTTGCCGAGCGGCTCGGTATAAACGAAGTTGGTCGATACCTGCAGCCCTTTGCTTGTCTGGTCCGTGAACCGCTGCGATGAGCTGTCCGTCTGGTTGCCGGCGCTGTACTGGTTGTATTGGAAATAGTCGACGTAGGAATCGCTCAGGCGCTTGTTATAGGATGTGTTGAGGTTGACCGAAAACGTGCGGCCGCGTTTCGGGAACGAATGCCGGTAGAGGATCGTGTTATTGAGGTTATTGCCCGAGCGCGTGCTGTTGGTGGCATTGACCGAATTGTATTGGGCGAGGCCCAGCGTGTTCGGCTGCTCGTAGACGATGACACGACCGACCTGGCGATCGGACGTATTGTCCTGGAAGCTCAGGTTCGGCGTGATGGTGAGCTGGTTGGCCGAGTCGATGCGCCATTCGAGACGCGCGTTCACGCGGTGGTTATTGTTGTGACTCACCGAGCTTGTCGTATCGCGCGTGGCCTCGTAGCCAAACCGATTGTTGGCGAAGTAGTCCATATTGGACAGCTCATTTGTCGTGTTGGTCGCGTTGTTGAAAAAGTACGAGCCCGTGAGCGTCAGGTTCTTTTTCTTGCCGTAGAGATCGGAGAAGTTGATGCCGAACGCATTTGTCTGGTTGATGCCAGCCTGCTGGCCCACGAGGAAATTCCCGTTATTGCCGAAGCCTCCGTTATTTCCACCGCCCTGGTTGCCGCCGGCGCCTGCGCTCGGCCTGTTGCCGCTGCCTCCGCGGGGATTGCCGCCACCGCCCCGGGGTCCGCCGCCACCACCGCCGCGCTGTGCAGTGGACGTGACGCCGAGAAGGTCCTGCTGGGAAAAATTCTGCTGGTTGATATTGTTGAAGTTGCCGACGATCGAGAGGCGCCGGTTCTGCTTGAAAAATGTTGCATTGCCACCGGCGCTGTAACGCTCATCGGTGCCATAACCGGCAAAGACACGCCCAAACTGGCCGTTGCGCATATTGGCCTTGGTCACGATATTGATGCCCTTTGTCGTGTTGCCGTCATCGAAGCCGGTGAACTGTGCCTGGTCGGAGAGGCGATCGAATACCTGGATCTTGTCGATCACCTCGGCCGGCAGGTTCCGAAGCGCTGCGGTCGCATCATCGCCAAAAAGCTCGCGGCCATCAATGGTCACGCGCTGCACATTCTCGCCATTGGCTTTCACCTGGCCGTTCTCAACGGTAATGCCGGGAATCTTTCGCACCAGGTCCTCGCTCGATGCATCGGGATTGACCTTGTACTGGCTCGCGCTGAACTGCACGGTATCGCCCTTTTGCGTGGCGGGCGGGATGGTGGAGGTGACAACCACGCCTGTCAGCTGCTTGGAGGCGCGGGGCGGGTTCACGGTGCCCATGTCCACGTCGGCCGTGTCGATGCGCACGCGGCGCGTCAGTGTTTCAAAGCCAACCGAGCTGAACAGGATCCGGAAGGAGTCCCGCGCAAGGTTGTCAAATTGAAAGCGGCCGGCCGTGTCCGTGTATGTTGTTTGGGTATTGGTGGAATCGCGGAGCAGGCGCAGCACAACCGTGGCGCCCTGGATGGATGAGCCGCTCTCCGCATCGCGCAGGCGACCAGAAAGTGTAAAGGTTTGTGCGTTGAGAGAGGAAACAAGGAAGAGGGCGAGAACGAACGTGAGGAGTTTATATACCATAGCCGGGGTCGAGTTTAAAAGCCGTGTTAAAGGTGCCTCCAAAACCACGCCGCCTGGCGGCCCTTCACGTTAATTAAGGCTAATACTTTATCCGGTCAAGCGTGGAAAATAACCTGCCCCTGCCGGGCGGGAAGCGTGATTTCGTTGACGACGGGGCAAATCCCCTTATCTTGCAAGCCCTAAATTCAGTGTCATGGAATATAACAGAATAGTTGCGGTGACCGGCATGCCGGGCTTGTACGAGATCCTGAACAGCAAGAACGACGGCGCCCTGGTGCGCTCGCTGGAGGAAGGCACGACCAAGTTCGTGTCCAGCCGCGTCCACAATTTGTCCCACCTCGAAAGCATCGAGATCTATACCTCAGGTGAGAACGTCAACCTGGTCGACGTCTTCACAGCCATGAAGGAAAACGGCGCCGCCCTGCCCGATGTGAAAGACAACACGGCCCTCCGCGGCTATTTCGAAACCGTTTACCCCGACATGGACTTCGAGCGCGTCTACGCCTCCGATATGAAAAAGATGGTGAAGTGGTACGAAACCCTGCTGAAAACCGGGGTTGAGATCAAGCTGACCGAAGGCGAGGAAGGCGACGAGTCGGAAGAAAGCACGGAAGCGGAAACCGAGACCGTAACAGCCGCCGAAACCGCGGAAGCGCCGAAAGCAAAGGGCCGCAAGAAAGCAGCCGAGCCGCAAGCCGACCTGGGCGCCGCCGAAGGCGAAGCTCCGGCGGAAGAAAAACCGAAGCGCACCCGGAAGAAGAAAGAAGACGGGGAGTGAGAGTGAATAGTCAATAGTGAATAGTCAATAGTGAATGGTGAATGGTGAATGGTCAGCGCAGGACTGCGCTGACCATTTTTGCTTTGGGGATGTTTTGGTTGCGGAGGAGGAGGCATGCCTCGATATTCGATGTTCAATGATCAATGATCAATGATCAGGGGGAGCGACTCTGTCACCAGACTGGAGCATTGAACATCGATTGTTGACTATTGATCATTCCATCCTGTCTTCTGAAAGTCTTTCGAAGCGGACTTTCCATTAATGCTCAATATTCGATGTTCAATGATCAATGATCAGATCAAGGGACACGCCCACCAGACTGGAGCATTGACCATTGATTGTTGATTATTGATCATTCCTTCCCTTCGCCGCCTCTCTCTTCCGGGCCCTCCCCGAAAAGTAAAATGCTCTTCCCGCGAAGAGCATTTTGCATTCACGACTTGATCACGTCCGGCTTCTCCGCCTTCGCCCCTCCGGCCAGGTCCATCACCTTCCGGCTCTCGAAGTACTGCTTGTGAAACTCGGGGTGGGTCTCCTTGTAAAACGTCACCAGCTTGTCCATCTTGCGACGGATATGCCTGCTCGTTGCCGTGATGTGCTCGGCCAGCGTGCGCGTCTTCGTGGAGCGCTCCGTGGTGGCCACCCGCGGCGCGTCCTTCGTTTCGCGGAAGGCGCCGGCAGCCGCCGTCAGACTGGTGACAAGGACAGGGGTGATGCCGAAGTCCCCGCCATCCGAGCGGGCAGCCTTGTCAGCCTCGGCAATGACGATGTCGGCGATCTCATTGAGCGCGTTGTCCTGCAGACGGGCCAGGCCGCTGGTCGTGTACACGGCACGCTGGGCCAGCCTGTCGTCATTCTTTTCAACGGCATAGGCAGCCAGGAGGTCGGAGACCTTCGAGAGAAGATGGGTCAGCGTGTTTTTCGCGCGGTCTTTCACGCTGTACTCGCCGGCAACGTTCACGGCTTGCCCGCGCTGCGCAGCGGAGGTCGCGCTGTTGAGGGCAGCCAGGGCAGCCACCGATCGGTGGAAGGCGGGGTTCAGGGAAACAATGGCATCGGACTCGAGGCAGAGGCGTTGCACGGCGAGAAACATGTTGTACCGCCGGTCTTGCTTTGCAGTCATAACAAAGGTTTTTAGGTGAGGAAATAAGGTGTTCCAAACAGGCGGCTTTTCAGTGGATCGAGGATCGTCCTGTCAAGGTACGGTCACGGGAAGGGGATGTGTAGCAGCCGGGGCCGTCTGTGCATGTTTATGCACAGTATGGACAGTTGCTGCAGACCGCCGGGCAGCGACGAATGCGCGTTGGGCAGCGACTCATGCGCGCCGGGCAGCAACTCCTGCGTGCCGGACAGCGAGGTCTGCAGGCCGGTCTGGGACGAGTGCATGCCCGACAGCCTGTTCTGCGCGCCCGACATCCACGTCTGCGTGCCGGGCAGCGCCTCCTCCGTGATGGATGGTGTGCTCTGCATGGCGGGCAGCATGCTCTGCGCGCTCGTCAGCGCCTCCTGCGTGCTGGACAGCCACGTCTGCGCACCGGTCAGCGCCTCATGCATGATGGACAGCAAGGTCTGCGCACTGGGCAGCACCTCCTGCGCTTCGGGGAGAATGGTCTGCGCGCCGGGCAGAACGACATGGTTTCCGGACAGCGTGCTCTGCGCCGCGGTTAGCCTGCTCTGCGCAGCCGCCAGCCTATTTTCACGGGAAATGGGGTCCTTCCTTCCCCTGCATTCGTCGTTCCATTCGACATTCAATATTCAATATTCGATAGTCAACATTCTCTGTTCCCCCTCTTCAATCAATGCCCAAAGAATGCCACTCCCCCCAGACTCGAACATCGAACATTGATCGTCGATCATTGATCATTTCTCCCCTCCCCTCATTCGATATGCATCATTCATTATTCGATATTCCCTATTCCTCCCCTCCCTAGCACGCTCCTTGCATCTCGGTATCTTTGCAACGGCTAAAAACAATTTCCCAGCAATGAACTACAGCGCAGATATTCAGAAGCTTCCCCGCACCTTTCTCCCCGAGTCGTTCACCATCACCGACTGGGCTTCGCTCAAGCCCTATTTCGACCAGCTCCTCGAGCGACCACTGGACTCCCGCGCTGCCCTTGAAGCCTGGCTCCGCGACATGAGCGAGCTCGAAGCCGTCATCGGCGAAGACGCCGCCTGGCGGCAGATCCGCATGACCTGCGACACCGAAAACAAAGAGCTCGAAAAAGCCTTCGAATTCTTCGTCATGGAGATCCAGCCACAGATCCAGCCCTACGCCGACAAGCTGAACAGGAAGCTGGTGGACTGCCCCTTCACCGCCGAGCTCGACCAGAAAGAATTTCATACCTATCTCCGCTCCGTCAGGAAAAGCATCGAGCTGTTCCGCGAAGCGAATATTCCCCTCCAGGCCGAAACCTCCGTGATGGCACAGCAGTACGGCGTCATCACCGGCAAAATGACCATCGAGGTCGACGGCCGCGAATACACCCTCCAGCAGGCATCGAAATTCCTGGAGAGCCACGACCGCAACCTCCGCGAAACGGTGTACCGCAAGATCGGCGACCGCCGCCTGCAGGACAAGGACACGCTCAACGAGCTCTATTCAACACTGATCGGCAAGCGCGACCAGATCGCGCGCAACGCGGACTTCGCCAATTACCGCGATTACAAGTTTGCCGAGATGAACCGCTTCGATTATACGAAAGAGGATTGCTTCCAGTTCCATGAGTCGGTCAAGACACATGTGCTCGCCCTCGTCGATTTTATCTATGACCGCAAGCGCCAGAAGCTGGGACTGCAAAACCTTCGTCCCTGGGATACCGAGGCCGAGCCGGAAGGCATCGAGCCGCTCCGCCCGTTCCAGACCGGCGATGAGCTGATCGACAAGACCGTGGCCTGTTTCCGGCAGATGGACCCCTTTTTTGCCGACTGCCTGCTGAAGATGAAAGAGATGAACCGCTTCGACCTCGACAGCCGCAAAGGCAAAGCCCCCGGCGGCTATAACTGCCCGCTCGAAGAAACCGGAGCGCCCTTCATCTTCATGAACGCCGCCGGCCAGATGCACGACGTGACGACCATGGTTCACGAGGGTGGCCATGCCATCCATTCTTTCCTGTCGCACCGCCTCCCGCTAACCTCCTTCAAGCAATACCCGATGGAGATCGCCGAAGTGGCATCGATGGCCATGGAGCTGATGAGCATGGAGTACTGGGATGTCTACTTCGACAATGCCGAAGACCTGCGCCGCGCAAAAGAGCACCAGCTGGAGCGCGTTCTGACCATCTTCCCCTGGATCGCCACGATCGATAAATTCCAGCACTGGGTCTATGAAAACCCCACCCATACGCTGGAGGAGCGCGGCGACAACTGGCGCCGGATCGTCAACGAATACACCTCCCTGGCAATGGACGTGACCGGCCTTGAAGAATACCGCACCTACTCCTGGCAACGGCAGCTCCACCTCTTTGAAGTACCCTTCTACTATATCGAGTACGGCATTGCGCAACTCGGCGCGATCGGCCTGTGGAAACAGTTCAAGGAGAACAGGCAGCAGGCGATCACCAATTACACGAATGCGCTGAGTCTCGGCGGCACCCGCACCCTGCCCGAGCTGTACGAGGCGGCCGGGCTCAGGTTTTCGTTCGCTCCCGATTACATTGCCGAGCTCATGCTGTTCGTTCATCAGGAGCTGGAAGAAGTCACGCGGTAACCCCAGGGTCCGGTTGAACGCGGGTAACTTGATGAACGGTCGATTGAATTACGAACGCTTACGTATTTTTATCAAAAGACACACTATGAAATCGATTGCCCTGTCATTCATCGCCCTGGCCGCCACGATCGCCGGCAGCGCCCAAACAAAAACGACCACCACCACAACAACCGCAACGTCGTCAGCGTCGGCCCCGACGCCGGCAACGGAAGACGGCACAGCCCGCGCCGTGTATGCCTCCGCTCGCGGCAACGACAGTTATCTTCTCTACTCCAAAGAAGGCTACAAGGCCGGTAAGAAATACGTGATCCTGAAGTTCTGGAATGCCGCCGACCCGCTCACGGCAGCCGAATCTGCCGACCTCGCTTATCTCAAAGAGCATCTCGCGAAGAAAGGCGTCGACGTCGTCGTGAAGGAATGGAAAGACCAGGCCGACCTCCAGGCAGCCGTCAAGGAATATGGCCTCTCTGCCGACGTCGCGGGGGACAGCCGCATCAACATCAAAGGCTTCAAATTCAACCTCAACAC
>JAQBNP010000158.1 GCA_028288515.1 Flaviaestuariibacter sp.
TTGGAGATCTTCTCACCTGTTGTGAGGGTCGCGCCGGCCGTGCAGTAGGGGATCCAGCGGTAGATCTGTCCTGTTGCCGGTTTCGTATTGATGGTCGATGTTTCTACGGTTGCGCTCACGGTTGGGGAAGCCGTGGCATCGCTCAGGCTGAGGAACGAGTTGACGCCCGTTGCTGTCGTCGATAGGCCGATCGTCGCGCCGAGGTCGTTTGTCGATGTGTTGGTAACGGTTCCCGACTCCTGCTGGTAGATATATTCGATGACATTGGTCGTCTCGTACAGCTTCAGCTGGAAGGAGATGCCGGGGTTCGCGGCGGAATATGTCCATTTGGCCTTATTCCATTGAATGGTAAGCACACGGGACGGGGCCACGCCTGACAGGGCATACGTGACGGTTCCTGCGCCCATGTCCAGGTCGTCCCAGAGCAGGGCAAGCATCGGGCGCATGGTCGCTGCGCTTCCCGAGATGTTGTTCGTCCAGGTATCGGTCCCTGTTGCCAATGCCGTTGTGCTGAACGTAGCGAAGCCATTGGCACACGGGCGGATCAGCGTGTAGTTCGTCCCGTTATAGTTAAAGGTAAAGCCGATCGGGACGGCGCTTGCCGGCACTGCGATGCCGTCGTCATTATTGGGAGAGCCGTCGTACGTCAGCGGTACGGCGGTCCCGACGATGGCAGTGTACGTGCCGTTAGCCGCGATAAACGCGTAACCCGGCGCCTGTGCGGATGCGAGCTCCATGGACAGGATGAAAGAGAGCGTATAAAAAAAGATTTTTTTTAGCATGTTGTTTTGTTGTAGACCGGGGCAGTTAGAAAAAAGAAAAAGAGAGGGGCCAGCTGGCCCGCTCTCTACTGGTTTTTTTATTTACGAACGACGTTCACGCCAAGGTGCTTGTCGTCGGCATCAACCTTCAGCAGGTATGTTCCGCGCGGCAGACCATCAGGCAGCTGGATCCGGTATTCAAACAGGCCGGCCGGTTGCGTGAAGCGGTACAGCTGCTTGCCGCCCATGTCATAAAAGTTCATGACAACAGGCTTCTTCGTCAGCTTTGTGAGGCGGATCACCAGGTGGTCGGTGAAAGGGTTCGGTGAAACGAACATCTTCTGCTTCACATTATCATCCGTGATGAGAACAATATTGCTGTACAGGACATAGCCGTCTGTATGCATCATCTTGATCCGGTAGTAGTTGTTCTGTACGATGTCGCGGTCCGTAAAGCCGTACGAGCTTGATGTCAGCTTATTGACTGCGCCGGGCACGGTTCCGATGGCGTGGAAGGTTGTGCCATCATAGGATTTCTCCACCTGGAAGACAGAGCTGTTGATCTCGGCCGATGTTGTCCACGTCAGGTCGACCGGGCTGCCGTTGCGGGCAGCACTCAGCGTGAGGACCGTATTCATACGGCCGGCGACGCCGAAGCCAAACCCGGAGAAGCCATTCTCGAAAATAGCAGACAGGGTATAGAAATCAGGGCCGGAGCTGCGTGTCACGGCTGAGATCACCTGTACCGAACCTGGCCCGTCGGGCTGTGCATTGGCTGCCGAAACATTGGCAATGCGTGATGGCACTTTGAGGATCTGGATATTGTTCCAGGACTGCCCCGTCGCTGCTTCCCATCCTTCTTTCTCGGCCTTGGTGAAGAAGAACGTCACTTCGTATTTGCCAGTCGTGCTGTTCGTCGTCGGGATGATCCGGTAGGTCTTGTCCATCAGCTTATTGGCTGCATTGGAATTCCAAAATGCTGTTGCGCCGGTTCCTGCCCTGTCGAGCAAGACCTGCGTGCAGCCATAGGTGCTGCCATCCAGGTTGATGACGCGTGCCAGCACTTCGCCGGCAGGCGTAAAGTAGTAGAGATCGTTGCGGGCACCGAGGAACTCGGAGCGCGTGCTGTTCAGGGTCGTCGCGATCGGGGCACCCATGGTTGCCGAGAAGGTCGCATTGACGCGGTTGTCGCTGATCAAGCCTGCAGGAAGGAAGCAACCCTGCGCATCCGGTGTTGTCGTCACGGTCCAGTTCGAATAGATCGATCCACGGATACCGGCACCCAACGGAGCGCCCATGCCTTCGACAGAATCCGCCAGTGCGGCTGCCGTTCCACCTGTGTTGTCATAGCAGAATTGGACGAGGATATTAGAAGCCCCATCCCATTTGAATGGCGTTGACAGAACGAAGCGATTATTTCCAACGACCGTGGAGTAATTTCCCGTCCACACCTGTTGCACGGTACCACCGCCGAGGAATGCTGAATTCAGCTGAACCGCGTTCGTATTCATCATAGCAATGCTGAACCCGCTAAATGGAGTCGTTGATGATTTTGATTTGACGCGGATGTTCATCGCGTTGATCGTTCCGGCGGCGGTCAAGCCCGACGCGCGCAGCTCAGTGGCTGTATAAAGAACCTGCAGACGGTTCCGCAGCTTTGTTCCATTGAACGGCGACGTCGCCGCAAGGTCTGTGTTGTACGTCCCGAGCGCAAAGTCCGCGCTGACGAACGGCATCGCATGGCGGTCGTTGTCCGCGATGCTAAGCTGGTATGTGGTCAGCAAGCCAGCAGTTGCATTTGAGCCGCTGACGCTGTAGCTGATGTTTAGGTTTTCGATGCCTTCTACTTCACTGTCATCATAAATGCGGACCGTAATGTAGCGGGAACCCGAAGCGCCTGCAGCAAAGGTCAGCGTCTTGGACGGGGTCGCAAAGCTGCCGTTTGTTGTGATGTCGTAGTCGACTCCTTCCACAGCCGATCCCGAAGCCGCGAATGTCACGGCAGTGGCAGCGTTGGCGGCGATCGTCAGGCCGACATTGATTGTATAATCCGCATATGGACGGCAACCCGATGTTGCATCCGTGCGCTCGGTGGTTGCGGAGCTCGAGGTCAGGAAGCTTACCTGGGGAAGAACGGTCGCGCCGATCTTGGCCGTAAACAGGCCGCGGCCGTGCGTTGCGGCCACAACGGTGCTATCGCTCGTGCGCATTTTCAGCATGTCGGTCCGTACCGTCGGGAATGTAGTGTTCGGCATCCACACTGTGCTGGCGCCATTGACAAGGTCCGTCGTATAGATACCGGCTTCAGTTGCCAGGATCAGGCGGTCATTGCGGCCTGGCTCGAAGAGAGCCCAGCGGACCGGCATGTCGGGCAGGTTGCCATCGATGGCACTCCAGTTGGCGCCACCGTCGTTGGTGACCCAAACGTTGTTGACACCATAATTTGTCATTACTGCGACCAGGTTCTGGTCGTTTGTGCCGGTGTTGACACAGTTGACGTAGCCACCCGCAATATTGCCGGTGATGTTCGTGATGACGGGTGTTGCATTTGCATTATCAACCTGCAGCACGCGGCCGCCCGAAGACCCGAGGAACAGGCGATTGGCCGTGTTGGGAGACATCTTAACGGCGCTGGCAACAGCCCCGTTAAGAAGAGTGACCGGGAACGAAACTGCGCCATTTGTGGTGTTGGCATTGGCCCAGCGCAGCATCGTGTTGGCGCCGAAGCAGCCATAAAGAATATTCTGGCCGTCATCGTAATCGAATGGGTTGATAAAGAGGCCCGTGGAGGCGGAGAAGTTGATGCTGCTCCATGTGTTGCCACCATCCGTGCTGCGTCGATACTGGTTGTAGACGTAGGCGCCGAACTGGATCTGCGGGTTTTGCTGGTTGATGTGCACATAGGCGCCGTCGCCGCCAACCACTTCGTTGGATGGCCCGAGGCCCGGGTATTTCAACTGGTGATTGCCGTTATCCTGGGCGCCGGCAATGAGGTATGGTGAGCCTGCATCAGGATGGATCGCTCCTCCATAGAATTGCTTGATGGCCAGGTTCCGGTTCTTGTCGATAAAGGTGACGCCATTATCGCGGCTGATAAAGACACCACCATCCGAACCGATGATGATGCGGCTCTCGCCATTTGAGTTTGTCCATTGTATGAAATGATGATCGGCGTGCACGTACGGTGCTGTCGTAACCCAATAGGTAACCCGCTGCCATGTGGCGCCGCCGTTGGTGGAACGATAGGCGTCCAGGCCACCGCACATGAGCTCGTTGGGGTTGGCAGGGTTGACGGCCAGCGTCTGGCAGTACCAGCCCTGGCTGCTTCCGATGCCCGTGGGGATCGTCGCTGTATTTTGTTTGATCCAGGTGAGGCCACCATCGGTGGACTTATAGCAGCTGTCCGTATTGTAAGCGGTATTGACCGTGACACCGTAGACCGTATTGCCGACTGCTGCCATTTCGAAGCGGATGGCCGCAACAGCAGAAAGGCGAACACCGGTGCCGGCAACCCATCCGGTTGTTTTTGTTACGTTGGCCGGATCGCTTGTCACATAGGGCTTGACAACCGAGCCGAGGTAGCCGAAGCTGGCGTACAGCTTTCCCGTATTGCTGATCTCGATATCAGTGCAGGTGGCGGTTGCCGTGCCCGTACCCTGTGCCGTTGGCGTAATATCCTCCCAGGTCGCGCCGCCATCTTTCGAGCGGACGAGGCCGAACAGATTTACGGCCGGAGAACCTGTTGTGCGTGCCGCAACATAAACGTTGCCGGCATTGTCACACGCGATCTTAAAGGCACGGATGATATTGGCCGACGATGGCAGGAGATTCCAGGTCAGACCGGCATCGGTTGATTTCCAGATACCTTTTCCATACACCGCATCTGCGTTGCTGGTGGCCTCCCCTGTGGACACATACATGACCGAGGGGTTTGCGGGGTTCTGGCAGATCGAGGAGATCGCCAGGTTGTCCATATAGTCACTGACGGGCTGCCAGTTCGGGATCGATGAAAGAAAGTTCGTGCAGCGCCAGATGCCGCCGGCAATGCCGCCGACAAGAGCCGTGTTACCGGACGGATCGTTGAGCGTGTCCTGGAAGACGGCTGCGATGCGGCCCGCCGTGTAGTTGACGCCGGCGCGCGTATTGCCGTTGCTTGGTCCAAGCGAGTCGAAGATCGGGCCTCTCTCCTGCCATGCCATCACCTGCTGAAGGCGCGCCTGCGGCAATTGTGCCTTGAGATTTTGTGTGTAATTAACGGCATCGTACAGGCGTGTGTACGGAACGTAGTTCAGCGCAGGATCCACCGTTTTCAGGTATTCCAGGCTATCGCGCTGCGCGGGCCCGTCGTAGCCTTCATCTTCTTCTCTTTCGGACTCGGCGGGTCCCTTACATGAAAACAGGAGGCATGCGCTGAGGACTGCGCACACGAACGGCAGGTAGAATTTTCTCATAATGTACTTTTGGCTGCGGGAAGATACATGATTCACTTGGCCGGCGAATCCCGTTCATCCCTGTTCCAGGCTTTGATATAATATCTAAAAATAATTTGAGCGCACCGTTTGGCGGGCGGGCTTGGTTGACTGCGGGTAATATGTCGCCCAAGCCCCGGATTCCCCCGGCCAAAAAAAATGCTCCCGGGCGGGAGCATTTGAAAAAATTTTTGTGTCGGGTCACCATTTGTCGATCTCGTCGGGCGTGGCGCTGGTCGGCGCGGACGCCGTAACACCACTGACGTCCTCTGCAATGACGGCCTGCGGAGAGGTGTCGTCGCCTGGTTCCGCCACCGGGGCAGCGAGGGTTACGGACGGAACGGATGTACCCATGTCCTCGCCATCATAATCGCCGTCTTCGGAGTCTTCGTGGTTGAAGGCGTCGAAATCAAAATCCGGCATCAGGTCTGTTTTTACGTAGTCGACTGCTTCGGTCAGGGCTTTGATGAACTTATTGAAATCTTCCTTGTATAAAAAAATCTTGTGACGGTCGTAACCGTTGTCGTTAAAGCGTTTGCGGCTCTCGGTAATGGTCAGGTAGTAATCATTTCCGCGCGTCGCACGCACATCAAAAAAATACGTGCGCCGCTTACCGGCACGGATCCTTTTGCTGTAGATGCTTTCCATTTTCTTGTCGTTGTTCTCGTACGCCACAGTTTAGTTTTTTACAGTTAGTTAAACGCTTTGGTACTATACCCTTACAAATATAATCCCATTTTTTAATCAGCCAAATTTGCTAATCTGAATTCCGGGCGTCCAGTGCGAGCTGGCTTTTATACATGTCCGCGTACAATCCGCGGGCTTCCAGGAGCTCGGTATGGCTGCCAGTTTCCGCGATCCGGCCTTGTTCCATAACCACGATCCGGTCGAATCCCGACAGGCTGAGAACCTTGTGCGTGATGCTGATCGCCGTGCGCCCCGTCATATAGCTGTCGATATGGTTGAGGATCTCCCGCTCCGTCTTGGTATCCACGGCGCTCAGGCTGTCGTCCAGTATCAATACGGGTGCTTCCTTGACCAGGGCCCGAGCGATGGATACACGCTGCTTTTGCCCGCCGCTCAGCGTCACGCCGCGTTCGCCAACGAGCGTCTGGTACCCTTTCGGGAAGGACTCGATCTCGGTGTGCACGGCAGCTGCCCTGGCCGCCTGCCTGATGACCCCGTCGCCTGTCTTTGCCAGTCCGAACGCGATATTGTTTTCAATCGTATCACTAAACAGGAAGCCGTCCTGCGGCACGTAGCTGATGGCATGACGAAGCTGCCGGAGGTCGATGGCGGCGATATCGGTATCATCCATAAAGATCCTGCCGGAGGTGGCGTCATACATGCGCAGCAGCAGTTGAACCACCGTGCTCTTCCCGCTGCCCGTCCTGCCAACGATCGCGATCTTCTCTCCCGCTGCGATGTCGAGTGAAAAGCCGTCAAGGGCCCGGATGCCGGTATTCGGGTAAACGAAACTGACATCGCGAAACGAGATCTTGCCGGCAAGGGAGACAGACTGTGCCGGCTGCTTGTTCCGGATGAGAGGTTCTGTCTGCAGGAATTCATTCAGGCGCTTTTGGGAAGCGGAGGCCCTTTGGATCATGCTGGCTGTCCAGCCGATCGCCGATACGGGGAAGGTCAGCAGGTTGATATAGATGACAAACTCGACGATGGTTGCCATATCCATATCCGGTGCGCCCGCCGCATAGCGAAGCCCCCCGATCATGATCGTCAGCAGTGTGCTGATGCCGATGAACAGGGACATTGACGGAAAATAAAGGGATTCGATCTTGGCCAGTGTCACCGCATTGCGGCGGTACGTTTCACTGTTATCCTCGAAGAAGCGCAGCATGGCTTTCTCCTGTACGAATGACTTGATGACGCGGATGCCGCTGTACGATTGCTGCGCGTTGGTTGTCAGCGCGGCCAGGCTGGCCTGCAGGGCCTCGCTCTTCCTGTGTATGATCGAATTGACAAGGTAGATGGTCAATGCAAGGACGGGCAGCGGAGAGAGAACATACAGGGTCAGCTCCGGGCTTCGCTTCACCATAAAGAAGACGGTCATCGAGATCAGCGCCACCAGGTTGCAGAGGTACATGATGGCGGGGCCCGTGAACATCCGAACGCGGCTTACGTCTTCAGCCATGCGGCTCATCAGGTCGCCGACGCTGTTGGCCTTGTAAAACCCGGCATCCAGCTTTTGATAGTGGGCATACACTTCGTTCTTCTGGTCGTATTCGATGTGGCGGCTCATGACGATGATGGTTTGCCGCATGAAAAACATGAACAGACCGCGCAGCAGGGCCAGGGCAAGGATGGTCACGCCGCAGATTGCCACGATATCCGAAACGGTCAGGTGCATGCCTTCAATCCATCCTGTAAAGCGCCGCACGAGCGGGTCGTAATTGGCCGGCCGCGTGCTGGCCTTATACCCCCGAAGGTGCAGGCTCCGCTGCACGTAGTCGATGATATAGCCCGTCACCTGTGGCGCGAGCACGCCGAAATAATTGGAGATCAGGATAAAGAAAATGCCAACGCCCAGGCGCAACCGGTACTTGAAGAAATAGGCTCCGAGAGGTCTCAGGTGCTTCACGTGAAGAATTTAGGCAAAGGTAACGGTGGAACCACCGTTGGTCGGCGCGAACAGCCCGGGGACGGGCATTCGTCCTACCAATAGCCGGGTTGGTGTAACAGATTTCAACCAGCGAAGGCAGAAGGGTACGTTTGTTCCCGGTTGAAGAAACGCAACCATCAAAACCTAAATCGAACTCTTTATGCGACTCCTCCTCATCTTCCTCCTGGCCGCTTTTGCCGGCGCCGGCGCAACGGCCCAAACCATCTCCGGAACCGTAAAAGACGTCAACGGAACGCCTGTCACCGGCGCTACGGTGACCCTTCTGACAACCGCCTCCAAAGTGATCAAGATGTCCGCCACCGCCAATGGTGGCACCTATTCCTTCCCCGAGATCGCCGCGGGCACCTACCGGGTCAGTGCAAGCTATGTCGGATTTACTGCGGCGCAGAGTGCCGATTTCAGCGTCGCATCGGGGAACGTTTCAGTTCCGGAAATCCGCATCACGAAGGCAAAAGGCGACCTTGCGGGCGTGACGGTCACGTCGAAAAAACCGGTCGTGGAAGTGAAGGCGGACAAGACGATCCTCAATGTCGAAGGAACCATCAACGCCACCGGGAGCGACGCCCTGGACCTCCTGCGGAAATCGCCCGGCGTGACCGTGGACAAGGATGAAAACCTGAGTCTTAGCGGAAAAAATGGTGTGCAGGTCTATGTGGACGGCCGCCCGTCGCCGCTTGCCGGCCAGGATCTTGCCAACTACCTTAAATCGATCCCGTCCTCCAATATCGAAGCGATCGAGCTCATCACAAACCCTTCCGCCAAATATGAGGCTGCGGGCAATGCGGGCATCATCAATATCCGCCTGAAGAAGAATAAATCCTTTGGCACCAACGGCTCGGTGAACGCGGGCTATAACATCGGCATCCTGCCGAAATACAATGGCGGCTTCTCTCTCAATCACCGCAACGCAACTGTGAACCTCTTCGGAAATTACAGCTACAATGCCGGCACGAACCGCAACGCTATCAGCATCGACAGGAACCTGCTCGATACCGCGTTCAACAATAACGGCCGGATCAACATGAAGATGAGCGCGCACAACTTCAAGGCCGGCGCTGATTTCTTCCTGAATAAGAAAAGCACGCTCGGGGTGATCGTCAATGGCAATATCGCTACACCCATCCTTTCCAATACAGGAGTGACCGCCATCTCCTATAAGCCCACGCAAACGGTTGACCGACTCTTGGTCGTGGACAACAAGAGCAAGATGACCCGCGAGAACGTCAACTTCAACCTGAACTATACCTATAATGATCCGAAAGGAACAAGCCTGTCGGTTAACGGCGACTATGGCTACTACAAGCTCACCAACGACCAATACCAACCGAATTACTATTACGACGCAACGGGCGCCAACAAGATCAGCAGCACGATCTACCGGATGATCGCCCCCACGGACATCGACATCTATTCTATGAAGGCAGACTACGAGCAGAACCTCAAGGGAGGAAAGCTTGGCCTCGGTGGCAAGATCGCCTTCATCAATACGGCGAACGACTTCCGGCGCTACAACGTGGGAGCCGGCGGCGAAGTTCTTGATAAGGATCGCAGCAACCAGTTCGCATATAGCGAAAACATCAACGCCGCTTACATCAACTACAACAGGCCATTCAAAGGATTCCTCGTCCAGGGCGGCCTGCGGATGGAGAACACAACCTCGAACGGAACATCGACCGGCCTGAAGAACGGACTGTCCGGCTACAAGCCCTACGATTCAAGCTTCCGCCGCAGCTATACCGATGTGTTCCCAAGCGCTGCGATCACCTTCAACAAGAACCCGAAAAGCCAGTTCAGCCTGACATACAGCCGCCGCATCGACCGGCCGAATTACCAGGACCTGAACCCGTTTGAATTCAAGCTGGACGAATACACCTTCCAAAAAGGAAACATCAATCTTCGTCCCCAGTACACTAACAGTTTCGGCATGACCCATACGTACCGGTTCAAGCTCAACACCTCTTTGAATTACAGCATCGTAAAAGATATGTGGATCCAGCTGATCGATACGGCGGAAGGCTCTAAGGCCTTTATCTCGAAGCGTAACCTTGCCACGCAAAACATCGCGAGCCTCAACGTGAGCTACCCCTTCATGTATAAAGCCTATACTCTCTTCACGAACGTCAGTGCCAACTACTCGCACTATCGCTCACACTTCGGTGGTGGCAACCGCGACATCGACCTGAATGCTGTTGCTTTCAGCATCTATGCGCAGAACAGCTACAAGTTTGCCAAGACGTGGACCGCGGAGCTGACAGGCTTCTACAATGCGCCGACCATCCTGATGGGCAGCATGAAAGCAAAGGCGATGGGCAGCGTGGACATGGGCTTGCAGAAAAGCCTGTTCGAAACCCGCGCAACACTGAAAGCCTCTGTGAGCGATGTTTTCAAGACTCTGAAGTTCAACGGGACGGCCAATTTCGCGGGACAGAAAACTGAAACGACCGCCCGGTGGGAAAGCCGGCAGTTCAAGCT
>JAQBNP010000171.1 GCA_028288515.1 Flaviaestuariibacter sp.
AGACACTCGCCCGGGACGTATTGATCATTCTCCCGATGATTCGCTGCAATGATTTGCCATTCCTTCTTGCTTGGAACATCAAATATGGACATCGACCATTGCCCATTCCAAGCTTCACCACTCGACATTCGTCTGTCATGGTTCGTTATTCGTTTCTTCTTTCCTAATTTAGACCCATGCGAATCCTCTCCCGTGTCCTGTTTCTCCCCGCACTCCTGTGTTCCGCCGCCGCATTTGCCCAACAGGGTACCACGGCAAGCGGGAAGGTGGCGCCCATTGCGCTCGTTATCACAAACGGCACAGGCCAGCCCCTGGCTGGTGAAGAAGTGCTGTTCACCGCCACCACCGGGAAGCAGTACAAGGTCCGCAGCGACGCAAGCGGGAAAGGCCGGCTCTCCCTGCCTCCCGGCGACACGTACACCATCCGCATGAAAACCATGAATGACACGGCGGACTACAGCAAGCTCGAGATCCCCGCCCTCGGTCCCAACCAGTTCTTCCGGGCGCCCTTCACCGTCAACATCCAATACGATGCGCCGCGACAGTACACACTCAACAATGTTCACTTCGACACCGGCAAGCCCACCCTGCGGACCGACTCATTCCGCGAGCTCGATGAGATCGCCGCATACATGAAAGAAAAGCCGGCGGAGCGCTACGAGATCGGAGGCCATACGGATAATGTCGGCAGGCAAGCCGACAACCTCCGCCTCTCGCAGCAACGGGCAGACGCCGTCAAGGCATACCTCGTCAGGAAGGGAATTGCGGCGTCGCGCCTCAGCGCAAAAGGCTATGGCGACAGCCTGCCGGTCGGCGACAATTCCACGGAAGACGGCCGCCAGGCAAACCGTCGTACCGAGGTCACCATCCTCTAGCCTGACCTTATTGAGCGAAGGAAAGCACCATCCAGAGGGCCGCCAGGGAGATCACGATCCATAAGATCAGTCCCTGTACCATCGGCCGCAGGCCCACCTGCCGCAGCGTCTTGCGCGAGAGTCCCGCGCCGATCAGGAAGAGTGTGAGCGTCAGGCCGGACCGCGCCGCACCCACGACGAATGGCCGCAACGGAGCAACAGCGGGAACCCATGTATTGATGGCCATCGCGATGATGAAGTAGCCAATGAAATAAGGGATGGAAATCTTTGTACCGCGGTTGCGAAACAGCAGCGACGTGCCGATCGCTACCGGGATGATCCACAGTGCCCGCGCAAGCTTGACCGTTGTGGCGACCTCAAGCGCATGTGGCCCGTAGCGCGCCGCTGCGCCGACAACGGAGCTCGTATCATGGATGGCAATGGCGCTCCACAAACCGAACTGGGTCTCGGAAAGGTGCAGCTGCTCACCAATGAATGGAAAGAGAAAAAGGGCGATCGCATTCAGGATAAAGATGGTGCCGAGGGCCACGGACACCTCGCTTTCACTTGCCTTGATGACCGGCGCCACGGCCGCGATCGCGCTGCCCCCGCAGATGGCGGTGCCGCAGGAGATCAGGTGGGCAGTCTTCCTGTCAACACGCAACAGGCGGCTCACGACAAAGCCGAGCAGCAGTGTTCCAAAGATCGACGCGATCGTAAAAAGAATGCCCTGCCGGCCGGCTTCCAGCGCCGCATAGGCGTTCATGCCAAAGCCCAGCCCGACAACCGATGCCTGCAGGAGGATCGTAGTGGCTTTCTTATTATGCCTGAGAAAAGGATGGCCTAGTGTCTGGGCCATGAGGATGCCAAGAAGCAGCGCAATGGGCGGAGAGAGAAGCCGCAACAGGCAGGCAATCGCAATTAGAACAAAGATGGACTGGCGGAGCAGCATCCCTGCCCTGGTGGGCACGTGCGGTGTAGCATCGGGTGCTGCTGTGCGGATCATTGCACAAAGGTGTTGCGGGCGCAAACGCCGGGCATATCATGATTTTGAATAGCGGATTACTTTGGGTTATGCCGGCCGCGGGCAAACTTGAGGAAGATCTCGGCAAGAGGTTCCGCTTTTCCCTGGAGCTGGATAAAATAAAAGCTGCGCTCGATCGGCAGGCCTGTCACCGGGACAACGGCAAGGGAACCGTTGTCCAGCTCCTTGGCGATCGAGTGGATGGAAAGGAATGCAGCGCAGCCCGAGTGGACAAGGTAGGATTTAATGCTTTCCGTGCTGCCGAGCTGCATTTCAACCTGGAGATGCGAAAGGCCGATCTTCCAGGGTTTCAGGGCATGTTCGATCACCTCGAGGGTGCCGGACCCGGGCTCGCGCAGAAGCAGCGGAACCTGCGTAAGGTCGGCCGGCGCGATGGCCTTGCGCTTTGTGAGCGGGTGGCCGGCGGCGGTCACCAGCACCAGCCGGTCTTCCAGGAAAGGGCTGTACCTGATGCCTGCTTTTTTGGAGCGCCCTTCGATGATGCCAAGCTCGATCTCGCGGTGGAGAAGCGCGCCCTCAACCTGTTCCGTATTGCCGTTGAGCAGAGTGACGCTCACCCCGGGAAATTGCTGCCGGAAGCCGGCCAGCAGCGGGGGGATCACGTACTGCGCAATGGTCGTGCTGGCGCCAAGTCGAAGCATACCCCCGTGGCGGTCCAGCAGCGCGTCGAGGTCGGCCTGGAGAGCCCGTTGCAGCGCGAAGACATCTTCAGCATGCCGCAGGAGACGGTCGCCGGCGGGCGTCAGCCTGACCGAGCTCCCCTCCCGCTCGAAAAGCTTGGTGCCGTACTGCGCTTCCAGCTCGTGCACGTGCCGTGTCACCGCGGGCTGCGAGATGAACAGCTCGGCAGCGGCGCGGGTAAAGCTCAGCCGCTTGGCAACAGCATAGAACACCGAGAGGCGAAAGTCGGACATGCCGTAAATGTAGGAAAGAGATCGTGGCTGGCGTGAACCACCACGGGCGCGAAGAAGCACGGGAGGATTTACGATTTTAGATTGACGATTTTAGATTTGTGGAGAGTGTGTTGAACCACGAAGGCGCGAAGAGCGCAAAGGAGCACAAAGGGATTGACTATTTTAGATTTTAGATTTTAGATTTTAGATTTTTGGACAGTCTGTTGAACCACGAAGGCACGAAGAGCGCGAAGGGGCACAAAGAGGGGTTTGGAATTGACGATTTTAGATTGACGATTTTAGATTTTTGGAGAGACTGCACTTTCGGACTGTCATCCCGAGCGCGAAGCGAGGGAGCCCCTGCGCTACGCACGCTGTCATGCTGACGCATGTCAGCACCTTTCCCTCACAAACCCAACCCACACCTTCAAAGCTCTCACCCGCCCACCCGCATCTCCCCGCCTGTCATCCCGCAGGGACCCGAAACGTGCTCCATCAACCTCGTTGCCGAAGATGGCAAACCGGACAGTGTCATCCCGCGCTCTCCGGTCACGGGGAGCAGCGAAGCCATCTCCATCCCCTCGAAGGCTCCTCCAGGGCCGCAAACCCCATCCAAAAAGCCAGAACAACCACGTAAAGAACACTAGTTCATTCGTACTTCATTCGTACTTCATTCGTAGTTTATTCGTAGTTCATTCGTAGTTCATTCGTAGTTTATTCGTATTCCATTCGTATCGCACTCGTATGGCATTCGTATGGCATTCGTATGGCACTCGTATGGCACTCGTACGGCACTCGTACCGGACTCGTACGGCACAGGTAGATGAAAGGTAGACGACAGGGGTGGCATTCATACGGCACTCGAACCAAACTCGTACCCCGAACGTATCGCTGCACTTTCCCTTTGTGCTCCTTTGCGCTCTTCGTGCCTTGGTGGTTCAACAAACTCCCCAAAAATCTAAAATCGCTTAATCTGAAGATCCTCCATCCCCCGTCCGCATGACAGCCGATTCACGCTTCACTATTGCCTACTTTTGCACCCCATGTCGTTGGAGTTACTGAAACAGGAGTTCGAGCATTTGCTGCAAACAGGAGACAGCCTGGAGATCCGCCAATTTCTGGATGACCAGAACATCAGCGATATCGCCGAGCTGGTCTACGAATACCCGGAACAGGAAAGCAAGATCATCGCCGGCATGGCGATGCACCGGGCCGCCGGGGTCTTCAAGATCCTCGAGTTTCCCACCCAGCAGCGCATCATCCAGACCCTGCCACCGGGTAAAACCGCCGAGCTCCTCAACGAGCTGCCCGCGGATGACCGTACCTCCTTGCTTGAAGAGCTGCCAAGCAATGTCGTGCGCGAGCTGATCAAGCTCCTCGACCCCGAAGAGCGCAGGATCACGCTCTCCCTGCTCGGCTATCCCGAGAACAGCGTCGGCCGTCTCATGACGCCCGACTACGTCTACGTTTACGAAGACAATACCATTGCGGAAGTGCTGGATATCATCCGCCGGGTCGGTAAGAACTCCGAAACGATCGACGTCATTTATGTCATCAACGACAAGGGCGAGCTCCTCGACGATATCCGGATCCGGGAGTTCATCCTCAACGATCCGCGCACCCGCGTCAGCGAGCTGATGGACGAGCGCGTCATTTCCCTCAATGCCTTCGACGACCAGGAAGTGGCCAACGAAGCATTCAAAATGAACAACCGCGTGGCCCTGCCCGTCGTCAGCAACAGCAACAAGCTGCTCGGCATTGTCACAATCGATGATATCCTCTGGGTGGCGGCCGAAGAGTTCAGTGAAGACATGCAGAAGATGGGCGGAACACAAGCCCTCGAGCAACCCTACCTCGAAATGCCCCTCGGGCGCCTGTTCAAGAAACGTGTCGTGTGGCTGATCGTCCTGTTTCTCGGTGAGCTGCTGACCGCAACCGCCATGGCCTTCTTTGAGGACGAGATCGCCAAGGCGGTCGTATTGGCCCTGTTTGTTCCGCTGATCATTTCGAGCGGCGGCAACAGCGGGTCGCAGGCTTCGACGCTGATCATCCAGGCAATGGCCGTGGGCGAGATCACGCTGCGCGACTGGTGGACCGTCATGAAGCGGGAGATCGTATCCGGACTGATGCTCGGCGCTGTCCTGGGAGCAACCGGCTTCATGCGGATCTTCCTCTGGCACGCCATCACGCCCGACCTCTACGGTCAGCACTGGATGCTGATCGGCATCACGGTCGGGGTGACGCTGTTGGGCGTTGTATTGTGGGGAACTCTTTGCGGCAGCATGCTGCCCATGATCCTGAAGCGCCTGGGCGCCGACCCGGCCGTCAGCTCGGCACCATTCGTGGCCACGCTCGTCGACGTCACGGGACTGATCATCTACTTCTCAGTTGCCTACCTGACGCTGAGCGGAAAGCTGCTGTAGAATCAGGTGTGATTCTGATTTCTGATTCTGAATTTCTGATCGGGTGCCGGCACGTGAAGTCTTTCGAACGGGTCGCGCTGTCAGCATTAGAAATCAGGAATCAAAAACTCTCCTACGGTTTGAGGACGACCTTCACGCAATCGTCTTCCTTTTTCTTGAACATATCGTATGCGCGCGCTGCATCGGCCAGTGGCAGACGGTGCGTGATGATGTCATTGAGCTTGACCTTGCCATTGCGCACGATCTCGAACAATTCCTTGATGTAGTGGATCACGTAAGCCTGCCCGAAGCGAACCGTCAGACCCTTCTCGAACAGCTGTGCCACCGGGAAATTATCGTAGTTGCTTCCGTAAACGCCAACGACACTGACGTTGCCACCGCGACGCACCGCTTCGAAGCAGCTTTCCATGGCTTTCACGCTGCCCTTCTCCGCATTGATGACGGCCTTGAGCTTGTCAAGCGTGCTGCGCTCCGCCTCCATGCCCACGGCATCGATGGCACAGTCCGTGCCGCGGCCACCGGTCATCTCCCTGATCTTCTCAAACAGGTTTTCGTCGTTTGCATTAATCGTCTCGACCTTGTTCACATCCCGCGCTTTTGCGAGCCGGTACTCTACCGGGTCGATGGCGATCACGCGCTCAGCCCCGTGAAGCCAGGCCGCCTTCTGTGCCATCAGTCCCACGGGACCGCTTCCGAAGATCGCGACGGTGCTGCCAGGCCTCACATTGGCCCACTCAACGGCGGACCAGCCGGTTGGGAAGATATCGGTTAGAAAAAGCACCTCTTCATCTGAAATGCCATCGGGGATCAGCATGGGGCCGGTATTGGCTTTCGGCACCCGAACATATTCCGCCTGTCCGCCACTATAGCCACCATACATGTCCGTGAAGCCGAACAGGCCACTGCCTTTTCCTTTTGCGATATGGCCCTCCGGACCGTAGAGACCAGGGTTCGTTTGCTCGCAATGCGGGTGCTGGCCATGCGCGCAGAAGAAGCACTGGCCGCACGCGATGACGAACGGCACAACCACACGGTCGCCCTTCTTGAATTTTGTCACGGCAGCTCCCGTCTCTTCCACAACACCCATGAACTCATGTCCCATGATCATGTCGCGCACCTGCGGGAAAAAGCCGTTGTAGATATGAAGGTCGGATCCGCAGATAGCCGTCGACGTGACCCGGATGATCATGTCATCCGGCATTTCGATCCGGGGATCGTCTACGTTGTCTACACTGATATCGCCGATCTTATGGAACACTGCCGCTTTCATGAGCTTTGTTTTTTTGTGTGAAGAAATGCCGTCAACACGGGCATAAAAACTAAGCCATGCTCAACTGTCGGGTTCAGTGAAACAGCGCCTGCTGAGCCATACGGCACAACATTTTCTATACATTTCTGAAACATGGTTATGGCACAAGCAAACGACAACAATAAACAGGATCAGCAGGGCCGGAACGAGGAGACGCACCCGATGAGCAGCAAGCGTGACGTCGAACAATCGCCGGATGAAAAGACCGACCAGGACTTTCCCGGGTACCCGCACTATCCAGCCAAAGAAGATATCATGGACCAGCGAACCGACAGCCACCGGGTTGACCTGGATGTAGAAAATCTTCCCAATTCGCGGAACATGACCGGCGTCAGCCAACGCTATACCGGCACCGGTGAAGAAGCGCGACCGACAGGCACCCACCGCGAACAACAGCAACCGAATGAAACCTACGTGGAGAACGATCCTGAGCTCAACCCACGTACCAATGTCGGCAGCGGCCAGCTCGCCGCCACGGATTCAGAAGACGACGAGATCGGCACGCCACAGAACGTCGATGACGACGACCTCGGCATGCGCCCCGGCACTGAGGGAGACGTCTCCGATGAGGAACGCCGCGCCCTCCAGGACTCTACCTTTATGCCCACATCGGACGAGACTAATTTGCGCAGCGCACGCCTCGACGACACCGATTTCGACGGGGACAGGCTTAACGAGGAAAGCTTCGGAGAGCGCCGCACCGGCGTGGGCCTTGACATTCCCGACGAGACGGATGAAACCCAAACAGAGTCGATGGGACAAGGCGACGAGGAAAACAAATACTTCAGCCTCGGCGGTGACCGCCACGAAGGCAACGAGGAAGATCCCTACTCCGGTCCCGGCCGCGGCGATGCATAAGCCGGATCAACTGAACAGCAGGGCGGCCACCGGTCGCCCTTTTTTGCATGATGACCCTGTCTGTGCTGTTTGACACAGATTGATTTTCCCTAACTTTAGGCTCGCTCGCCGGCCATGTGCCGGCTCACCCAAAACCTGTTTTTCCGTGCTCGCACAACCCGAAATAAAGAACACATCATTGACATTCGAACACCTCCCGGCCTACGCAGCATTTCTTCTGGAAGGCAGGCTGGAGGACGTTGTGCGTTTTCACCGGAAGCTAAGCCTCGAGAATGAGCTGCCTTTCTTAAAAGATTATATCGAGCTGCCTGTTGATGAGCAGCACCGGATCGGGATGACCTATACCAGCGAGCTGCTTGAGCTGCTGGCACAGAACCGCGCATCGGAACAGATCCGCCAGGTGACAGGGCCCGATCACAGCGCGCGATTCCCGCAACTTGACAACTACGCGATCACCGCGGAAGACATCATCAAGATGAATTACGTGCAGCGAAAGACCTTCCTGCATTTTCTCCCTGAGTACTCAACCGATGCATCCCTGCTGCTCCGCGTCATGGAAGACATCGACGCCTACCTGATGCACCTCGAGCTGGCGGCATCCCGCGTCAGAACCGAAGCGGTAGATGAGCAGCTGGCAGCAAGCAGTCACCTTCTCGGCCAGATCAACCATACACTTCCCGGCGCCCTGTACATCTTTGACCTGGCGCAGTTCCGCAACCAATTTGCCAACGCAAAAATGGAGGCCGTGATCGGCTACACGCGTGAAGAAATGAACGCCTTCAGCGCTGCCGCGATCAACGAGCTCACGCACCCGGCAGATACGGCCACCGTCTGGGCACACCTCGATCGCTGCCGCGTCGCGGCCGATGGCGAGATCCTGTCCTACAAATACCGCATCCGCCAGAAAGATGGTCGCTATAAATGGATCCGCAATTTTGAAAGCGTCTTCAAGAGGGATGCCGAGGGCAAGCCCATCGAGCTCATCGCGATCGCCCTTGATGTCGACAATGAAAAGCGCACGGCAGACCGACTGAAGCAAAACGAAAGCGTCTACCGCCAGGCTGAGCGCCTCTCCAATATTGGAAGCTGGCACTGGGAAGCCGATACAAGCGAGCTGACCTGGACCGACCAGCTGTACACCATCTATGGCCTCGAGCCTCAATCCGAAAAGATCACGCTCGATCGTTTCCTGTCCTTCGTCCACCCAGCAGATCGCGCGCTGATCGCCGATAGCATCCGGGCGGGCTTCCCCGGCGAGGTCGCCGACTATACCTTCCGCATCGTGACAGGTGATGGGGTGGAGAAGCGCATTCGCTCCATCGCCCAAATCTCCCGTGACGAGAACGGCGCGGTCGTGAGCGTCACCGGGACAGAGCATGACATCACCGAACGCGAAACGCTTCTCGAGCAGTTGAAAGAGAACGAATCGCTGTATGAGCAGGCGCAGGCCATTGCTCACCTCGGCAACTGGCGCTGGGACCCGCGCACCAACCGTGTCGCGTGGTCGCAGGAAATGTACCGCATCTTTGGAACCCCTGCCGGGACGAACGTCACCTTCGAGCGCTATGTCTCGCTGATCCACCCGGCCGACCGGGACCTGGTGATCGACACGATCAGGGACTCACTGGTCAACGGAGGCTCCTACGATTTCTATTACCGCATCCTCATCGACGGTGCCGTGCGCGTCGTTCACTCGCGCGGGCACCGAGTCTCCCGTGATGGAGCCAACCAGATGGTCGGCACCGCACAGGATGTTACGGAATGGAGAAACCTCGTCGACAAGCTGCAGCAAAGTGAGCAAAATTATAAGCTGGCACAATCGCTTGCCCGCCTCGGCAACTGGAGCCTGGACATCGAATCAGGCCTCATCACCTGGTCCGAGGAGCTGGCCCGCATCTATGAAACAGACCCGTCAGACAGGCCCGAGTTCCGCAGCTGGCTCGCCAGCTCGGTGCATCCCGACGATCGCGAACGTGTGCTCGAATCCTACGAAAAGACCCTGCAGACGGGCGTTCCGCTCGACCAGGTCCACCGCATCGTTCTTCCGGATGGCCGCACCAAGATCCTGCACAGGCGTGCCGAGCTGACGCGGAACGAAGAGGGCAAGCCCGTGACGCTGCGTGGCACCACGCAGGACATCACGGAACAGCGTCTCGTCGAGCGGGAGCTCGAGAACCGACAGCGCTTCATCGAAAAGATCACCGACGCAACACCATCGATCATTGCATCATACGACATCAAATCAGGCACCTACACGTATGTGTCTGAAGGGATCGAAAAGCTTCTTGGTTACGCGCCCGCCGACGTTTACGCAAAAGGCATGTCCTTTTTCCTTGACATCGTACACCCCGATGACATGGTGGAGCTCGCTTCCCGCAATGCATTGGCAATCGAGGAAGCGAACAGGACAGGGCCCTGCGACAGGGAGCCCGTCCTCGAATTCTTATACCGCATGCGACACATCGATGGCCGCTATCGCTGGTTCCATACCTACGGGACGGTCTTCGACCGGGATGCCGAAGGCAACGTGTTGCATGTGCTCAACATCTCCCTCGATGTCACCGAGCAGCACGAAGCCACACAGAAGATCACTGACCAGGAATACTTCATCCAGCAGATCGCCGATGCTTCTCCAACGATCCTCTACCTGTTTGATGTAAGCACCAATGGTTTCGTCTATGTGAACAGAGAGATCTTTTACGTGCTCGGCTATTCGCCCGAAGAGATACTGGCCCTTGACGGCGATGCCGTGCAGGCGCTCTATCACCCCGACGACCGCGCCCTGCTCCCCGAGCGAACGGGCAGCACAAGCCGCTTCCAATACCAGGAATCGATGATGCAGTATGAGTGCCGGCTCCGGAGCAAAACAGGCGACTGGTGCTGGTTCCTGGTTCGTGAGATCGTTTTCCAAAAGAATGAAGATGGAGGCATCCGCCAGGTGCTGGGTGCCGCTCTGGATATTTCCAAGCGGAAAGAAATGGAGCGGACGCTGGTCCAGAACGCATTCCAGCTCGAGCAATCGAACGCCAGCCTCGAAGAATTTGCATACGTCGCATCGCATGACCTCAAAGAGCCGCTGCGAAAGATCTCCACGTTCGGCGACAGGCTCGTCTCAACGCAGGCCGAGCGCCTGACCGATGACGGCCGGATCTACCTGAAGAAGGTCGTGGACGCCTCTCATCGTATGCAGATCATGATCGACGACCTGCTTTCAGTGTCCATGATCAGCGGTAACCGGGCCTTCCAGCCAAGCAGCCTGCAAGCCATCCTGGAAGATGCGCGCCAGGCGGTGGAATCACGCATTGAGCAGAAAGGCGCACGCATCGAATCCGACCAGCTTCCCGAAGCCCGCATAGTGGCCTCGCAGTTCCGGCAGCTGTTCCAAAACCTGCTGAGCAACTCGCTCAAGTTTTCCCGCGAGGGTGTACAGCCTGTGATTTCAATCACACATTCGATCCTCACCGCAACCGAGCTGGAATCCTTTAACCTGCCAAAGGCCACGAACTACCTGCGGCTCACGTTCCGGGACAACGGGATTGGGTTCGGCAACGAATCCGCCGGCAAGATCTTCCAGATCTTCCAGCGCCTTCACGGACGAAGCGAGTACGAGGGCACAGGCATCGGCCTGGCCATCTGCAAGAAGATCGTGGAACACCACGGCGGCGTGATCTTCGCGACGGGCGTGCCTGACGAAGGAGCCACCTTCACCATCCTACTGCCGCAATAAGCGCATGGCACCATTATTTCTGGTCGACAAGCATGCGCTCGATCGACTGGCATATTGGCTGCTCCGGCTTTCACTACAAGGACTGGAAAGAGATCTTCTACCCCAAAGGACTGGCTCAATCGAAGTGGTTCGATCACTATGCGCAGGTTTTCAATACGCTCGAACTGAATGTGACCTTTTACCGCTTCCCCAAGCTCCCGGCTCTGAAAGGCTGGTACGACAAGGCTCCCGGCGGTTTCAGCTTTTCAGCAAAGGTGCCAAGGTCCGTAACGCATTACAAGAGATTTGCCGGAACGGAAACCCTGCTGTCCGATTTTTATGCAACCCTTCGCGAAGGCCTTGCTGACAAGCTTGCCTGTGTTCTCTTCCAGCTTCCACCGCAGCTCTCCTTTTCGGAGGATCGTCTTGACCTCATTCTCACGCAGCTCGATCACAGCTTCACCAACGTGATGGAGTTCCGCCACGAAAGCTGGTGGCGACCGGATGTGATGGCACGCCTTCGGAAGCACAAGGTGTCTTTTAGCGGTGTGAGCTACCCGCGTATTGCGCATGATGAGGCCGTCGTCACAGATCCGGTCGCCTATTACCGTTTCCATGGTGTGCCGAAGCTTTTTTATTCGGAATATAGCGAATCGTTCATGCGGTCCGTCGTCGAACAAATCAAGACAGCACGAGGCGTCAAAAAGGCCTATCTCTATTTCAATAATACGGCGTCAACCGCGGCGCTGCAAAATGCTCAATTCGTGCAGCAGCTTGTCTCGTAAGCCGGGCACTATGGCCGCTCCGGCTTTCTGTCGAGCCTTTTCGGATCGCCCACGTTCTTTCGTTAAACAGGCCGGTTTTCTTGTCGTTTCTTTCACAATCCGGCGCCCCGGACGGGTTGTGCCGGTCGTAAATTTATGGCTGAAAATGTGGCAATGAGTGACCGGATCCTGGAGAAGCTTTCTATTCTTGCCGACGCGGCGAAATACGATGTATCCTGTTCTTCGTCGGGAAGCAAGCGAACCAATGAAGGCGGTCTCGGCAACGCCGAAGGGATGGGCATCTGCCACGCGTACACCGAAGACGGCCGATGCGTTTCTCTCCTGAAGATCCTCCTGACCAACCAGTGCGTTTTTGACTGTGCCTATTGTGTCAGCCGCAAAAGCAACGACGTCAGGCGCGCCGCCTTCACCGTTCGCGAGGTGGTCGACCTCACCATCAATTTTTACCGGCGCAATTATATCGAAGGGCTATTCCTCAGCTCGGGCATCTTCTCTTCTCCCGACATCACCATGGAGCGTCTCGTCCGCATCGCCAGGACACTTCGGAGGGAAGAGAATTTTCACGGCTACATCCACCTCAAGACCATTCCCGGCGCCTCGGACGAGCTGCTTCGCGAAGCAGGCCTTTATGCCGACCGACTCAGCGTCAATATCGAAATGCCGACAAAGGAAAGCCTGGCCCTTCTTGCTCCAGACAAAAAGCAGGAGGACGTGCTTCGGCCCATGGCCTTTCTCAATGAGTCCATCCAGGCCAGCCGCGACGAAGCCAGGAGCCTTAAAACCGCGCCTCTCTTCGTTCCAGCGGGACAGAGCACACAAATGGTCATCGGCGCAACACCCGAAAATGACTGGCAGATCCTGAAGTTGTCCGATGGCTTTTACCGGAAGCTGAATTTGAAACGTGTTTACTACTCGGGTTATGTACCGATCTCCAACGATAACCGCCTGCCCGCCATCGGCACGCCTGTTCCAATGGTACGCGAGAACCGCCTTTACCAGGCGGACTGGCTGATGCGGCGCTACAACTTTACTGTTGACGAGCTGGTGACGCCGGCAGACCCTTTCCTCGATATGCAGATCGATCCAAAATTGCAATGGGCGCTGCGCAACATGCACCTGTTCCCGGTAGACATCAATACCGCCGATCTCGAAACGATCCAGCGCATCCCGGGCATCGGCCTTCAATCCGCCCGCAGGATCTGGGAAGCCCGGAAATTCCGAAAGCTTACCTGGGAGCACCTTAAATCCTTTCGCATCGCTGCCAACCGCGCCCGGCATTTTATCACCCTGCAGGGCGATGGTCCGCGCAAGGACCTCACGCCTCTGCAGATCCGAAGTCATATCTTGGCAGGAGCGCACAGTAAGTACACCGCCAATCACTCACCCCAGCTCCCCTTGTTCTAAGTATGCAGGCAGTTCTTTATGATGGAAGTTGGTACGGCTTCATGGCTGCAGTCTTCGATGTTTATGACTACAGGTTTACGGACGTATCGGTCTGTCCGGCAGACCGTTTCAACGGGCACTTGTTCAGTGAGCCGCACCGTGTTTATACGGACGAAAAAAAAGCAAAGCGCGTGGCAGCAGGCTTGTTGAACAAGATCAGCGAGGACGCTTCGGCGCAACTCTATCGATGCTTCCTGTCGGGCGACGCCGCGATCGAAGAAACGCTTCTCGCTTATATCCGCTATGCCCTTTCATCGGGGCCCTCCGTCGAGTCCGATTTCAGTCACCCCGCCGTGATCAAAGTCACGCAGATCGCAAAAAAGGTCTGGCGCGAGCAGCACCGGATGGAAGCATTTGTGCGGTTTCAAAAAACTGCCGACGGATTGTTCTATGCGATCATCGAGCCCGACCATGACGTTCTTCCGCTGATCGCCAAACATTTCAAGAACAGGTATGCCGACCAGCGCTGGCTTATTTACGACGCGCGCCGCCGCTACGGACTGTCGCATGAGGATGGCGGTGTCAGCTTCATTGAGGTCAGCTTTGCGGAAGGAAGCACGTCTGCGCGCGACGTGGCGCACGTGTACGATGCGTCGGAAGATCTTTACCAGAAATTGTGGAAGCAGTATATGACCAGCGTCAACATTGCCGCCCGAAAAAACCTGCGTCTGCAGGTGCAGCATATGCCACGGCGGTACTGGAAATATATGCCGGAGATCGGGGGATGATAACGCGACTGCTTCGATCGATGATTTGGGCCTGTTTCGAAGTACCGAAAGCAAGGTGTCCTAGCATTCGCTCAGGCTCAGCGGGATGTTCACGGCGAGGCCGCCTTCCGCTGTTTCCTTATACTTGCTGTTCATGTCCTGTGCCGTTGCCCACATCGTGTCAACGACGGCGTCGAGGGACACCTTGGCGTAGTCGGGTGCGCTTTGCAGTGCGAGCTGTGAGGCGGTGATGGCCTTAATGGCGCCCATTGTATTCCGCTCGATGCAGGGCACCTGAACAAGGCCGGCAATAGGGTCGCAGGTCATGCCCAGGTGGTGCTCCATCGCGATCTCGGCAGCCATCATCGCCTGGCGCTGTGAGCCACCGAGCGCTTCGGTGAGCGCTGCAGCTGCCATGGCGGACGAGACACCGATCTCGGCCTGGCAGCCACCCATCGCAGCCGAAATAGTTGCCCCCTTTTTGAAGATGCTGCCGATCTCCGAAGCTGTCAGCAGGAAGTTGACGATCTTCTCGTCGGTCACACCGGGATAGAAAACACTGTAATAATGAAGGACGGCCGGGATCACGCCGGCGGCCCCATTTGTTGGCGCCGTCACAACGCGGCTGAACGACGCGTTTTCCTCGTTTACCGCGAGAGCGAAACAGCTGACCCAGTCGAGGATGTATTGAAACTGCGAACCGCCGGTGCGGATCGCAGCGACCCATGAATCATGATCCGTGAACGACTGGCCTTGCAACAGGCGTTTTGCGAGGTCGGCGGCACGGCGCTTCACATCGAGGCCACCCGGGAGAGTGCCGGTTCTCTGGCAGCCGCGGAACGTGCATTCCTTCATGACACGCCAGATTTTGAGAACACCTTCACGCGTTTCCGCATCGCTTCTCCAGGCACCCTCGTTCTCCATGACCACATCATGAATGGGCAGGCCGGTTTTGATGCACCAGTGCAGGAGCTCCTCGGCGTTATTGATCGGAAAAGGAAGGTCCACAGTGCTTTTGAGAGCCCCCTCACCTTCCCGCACGACGAAGCCACCGCCGATGGAATAGTATGTCTCGGCTATGGATTCACCAGTGGCCAGGGTGGCCAGAAAGGTCAGCGCATTGGGATGAAAGGGGAGCGATTCCGAAAGAAGAAAGCTGATATCCTCGCGCGGATCGAAGGACAACTCGTGCTCGCCACCGAGGACAAAACTGCACATGGACGCGATGTCGCGAATGCGGGCATCGAGGTTTTCGACGGCGAACGTGACGGGGTCTTCACCAGCGAGGCCCAGCTGTACGGCAACGTCGGTACCGTGGCCCTTCCCTGTTTTTGCCAGCGATCCGTACAGCAGTACTTTGATGTCGCGCACGTTGGACAATCCGCCCTGAGCGCGCAGGCTTTGCACAAATCGCTGCGCCGCCCGCCAGGGTCCCAGTGTGTGGGAGCTGGACGGACCGATGCCGATCTTGAACATGTCGAATACAGAAATCGCCTCGTGTGCCACCGCGCAACCTTTTGCTAAAATTACCCCCGGATTCCGAAACGCACTTTCTTATTGCACGCCACGAAGCGTGATCTTGAAGATCAGGATCGAATTGGGAGGGATCTGGCCGGATGAGAAAGTGCCGTAGCCCAATGTTGGCGGGATATACAGGGTCATCGTACCACCCGTTTTCAGGTAGGGAAGACCGTTGCGCCAGGCTGTGATGAGGTTGCCAAGTGGAAAGGTGGCCGGTCCCGATGCCGATGTGGTCTGGTCGAACACGGTGCCGTCGGTCAGGCTTCCACGGTAGTCGATGGTGACGGTGCTGCATGGTGTCGGCTGCTCGCCCGTTCCCAGCGTATCGATGGTGTAGAAAAGGCCGCTGCAATGCTGGACCGCTCCCTGGATCGAGTTGTTGGTAATATAGGCCTGGACGGCGGCGATCTCGTTGGCCGGCGCCTTCACGTCGCAAGGCTCGTAGTTGCACACGTTGCTTTTACCGCATCCGGCAAGGAGGACAACGGCAAGTACAGAGGCGAAAATAGATCTCAGCATATCGTATGAAGTTTTAATCGAGACATGATTCAGGACCCGGAAGCTGCATCCTTATGAAGCAAATACTGGTAGCGCTCTTCGTTCTGGTCCCACTCGTGCTGCGCTGAATAATAGCTCATGAAAAGCACGATGCCGAGCGCGGCCAGGATGACGACCAGGATAAGAGAGCCATGTGCCTTGATGGTGGCCGTTGCGCGATCGTACCAGCCGGTGATGAGACTGATAAAGAGCAAGGTCACGATCATCACACCGAGCGGCAAACCCGAGGAAAGCCGCGAGGCGATCGATTTCCGGCGCTCACGCTGCACGGTCCAGGAATCAACAAAGGCACGTTCGTCTGCTGTCAGCATAGATAAAACAAAATCCCGCAGAACGGGATTCGGTTTGAGGTATCGAGCGGATTCGAACCGCTGTAGCAGCTTTTGCAGAGCTGTGCCTAGCCACTCGGCCACGATACCGGAATAGGCAGCCGTCAATTTTTCCGGCCGGGTGCGAAAATAGGATATTTTTACCCAATTATACAAGCCAAAGAATCGGATTTCAGTCACCCAACGAGTTTTATATGCAGCGGATCGCCGAATCAGAACTGATCATCAATAGCCGGGGCGCCATTTACCATCTCGACCTCCGTCCCGAAGAGCTGGCCACCACCATTATTACGGTCGGCGACCCCTTCCGGGTTAAGGAAGTGAGCAAGCATTTCGACAAGATCGAAGTGCAGCGCGAGCACCGCGAGTTCATCTCCCATACCGGTACCCTCAACGGCAAGCGCATCACCGTGGTGTCAACGGGTATCGGCACCGACAATATCGACATCGTCCTCAATGAGCTCGATGCCCTTGTCAATATCGACTTCGAAACACGCCTGATCCGCGAGAAACTGACCACCCTCAACATCATCCGCCTGGGCACCTCTGGCTCACTCCAGGAAGATGTTCCCGTCGACTCGTTTGTGGCGTCAACGCACGGGCTTGGCCTCGACAACCTCCTCAATTTTTACCGCCTTGACCACCACCCCGAAGAGAACGGGCTGCTGCAGGCTTTCGGCACGCACACACAGCTTCATAGCGGTGTATGCCAACCGTATATCAGCGGCGCCAGCCCAACGCTTCTGAAACATTTCGTCGACGGCTTTCACCAGGGCATCACGGTCACCTGCCCCGGCTTCTACGGTCCCCAGGGACGTATCCTGCGGCTGGGTGTTCGCAGCCCGCAGCTGATCGAGCGGCTGACAGGCTTCCAGTACGGGCAGCACCGCATCACCAATTTCGAGATGGAGACATCGGGCATTTACGGCCTGGGCAAGCTTCTCAACCACCATTGCCTGTCGATCAGCGCCATCGTCGCAAACCGTGTGCGGCAGCAGTTCTCCAGCGACGGCAATGCCCTTGTCGAACGGATGATCGAGCACTGCGTTGGCATCATTTCAACCCTTGCATAACCCATGACAATTTCCTTCTCAAAATACCACGGAACCGGTAACGACTTCGTTATTCTTGACAACCGCGACGGCCGTTACGATGGTCTCACCCGCGAGCAGGTGGCATTCCTTTGTCACCGGCGTTTCGGCATCGGTGCGGACGGCCTCATGCTTCTGCAGAATGAAGCTGGCTACGATTTCCGCATGGTCTATTTCAATTCCGACGGCGGCGAAAGCACCATGTGCGGAAACGGCGGTCGCTGCCTCGTCCGTTTCGCATCTGATACGGGTCTTCATGGCTCCGACTTTCGCTTCATCGCGATCGACGGCCAGCACGAGGCCTCTTTGGAAGACAACGGCTTCGTTGCCCTGAAAATGAACGATGTGGACAGGATCCGTCAGAGCAACGGCGACTTCATCCTCGATACCGGCTCACCACATTACGTGCATATCCAGAACGACGTGCTCTTTGCGGATGTAGTGAAGAAAGGCCGTGAGATCCGCTATAGCAAAGCCTTTGCGGCAGAAGGCATCAACGTCAATTTCGTTGAGCAACTGGATGACAGTGACAAGATCATCGTGCGAACCTACGAGCGCGGCGTTGAGGACGAAACATTGTCCTGCGGCACGGGCGTAACGGCGGCGGCGCTTGTCTGCCACCACAACGACAATGGCTTCAACAGCGTCGAAGTGCAGACCAAGGGCGGCCTGCTGACGGTGGAGTACGACAAGATCGGCGACACCTACCGAGAGATCTGGCTCAACGGGCCGGCCGTCAGGGTCTTCTCAGGAACCATCGACCTAAACTAGCGGCATGATCCAATACTTTAAGAACAGGAACCAGGAAACGGTCGAAGTTGGCAAACCCGAGAACGACATCTGGGTCAACGTCTCGCCGCCCCTGAAGCAGGAGGAATTCCTGCAGCTCTCCGAGCAGCTCGACATACCGATCGACTTCCTGACCGACTCACTCGATATCGACGAGAGGACCCGCTTCGAGGAGGAAGACAACGTCCGCCTGATCGTTATCAAAACACCGACGGAAAATAACTCCTTCAATGACAGCGATGCGTTCTACATCACGATCCCGATCTGCATCATCCTGACCCACAACCAGATCGTCACGGTCAACTCCTTTGACAACCCCGCGATCAAGAAATTCCTGAGCACATTCCAGAACCGGAACACCGACAAGAGGAATATGATGGTGCTGAAAGTGTTCGAGAAAGTGGTGCAGGACTTCATGGCGCAGCTCAAGGCCATTAACCACCAGAGGAATGTTGTGGAACAAAAGCTTTACGCCGCAAGCCGAAACGAGGAGCTGCTGCAGCTGATGCGGATCCAGAAAAGCCTTGTCTATTTTGTTACCGCGCTGCGGTCCAACGAGCTTCTCCTGATGAAGCTTGAACGGACGAACTTCCTTCTGCTCAACGAAACGGAAAAAGAGTTTCTCAGTGACCTCATCGTCGACAATGCGCAGGCCCTGGAGATGGCGAATATCTACACGAACATCCTCAGCTCCACGCTTGACGCCTTTGCCTCCATTATCGCCAATAACCAGAACGAGGTGCTGAAGCGGCTTGCCGTCATCACGATCGTCATGTCCTTCCCGGTGCTCATCTCCTCTTTGTTTGGAATGAACGTACCCAGCGGCTTCGAGCATTCATCCTATGCGTTCTACATCGTTTCCTTTCTCTCCTTTGCCATCGCTCTGATTGTTGGCTATTTCTTCGTCCGTAAAAAGATCTTCTGATGCCGGTGATCAATGTCCGCGTTTATGGAGTGCTGATCGATGAGGAAAGGGGCGTGCTGGTGAGCGACGAGCTGATCAGAGGGGGCCGCTATACAAAGTTTCCCGGTGGGGGCCTGGAGGTGGGCGAGGGAACACGTGATTGCCTCAAGCGTGAATTCCTGGAAGAAATGGACCTGGCCGTCGAGGTGGGCGCGCATTTATACACAACAGATTATTACCAGCCGTCCGCGTTTCATGCGGATCACCAGATCCTGTCCATCTATTATTATGTAACCCCCCTGGAGCCGATCAACACCCGTATTTCTACGGAGCCCTTCGATTTCGATGAGGAGCAGATGGAACGGTACCGCCAGCACGGTGAGACGGAATCTTTCCGGTTCGTCCCGTGGGAACAGCTTACGGAAGACACGGTGAACCTGCCGATCGAAAAACGGGTGGTGCAACGTCTCCTTCAGGATGTCAGCCCGCTGCGGGGATAGGAGGTACGCTTTCCTTCTCTCCCATCGCGGCGCGCTTCATGCGGTGGGCGACGTCCTTGCCAAGATACCTATCGATCCATCTTTCCGCGCCGTAGATCACAGGCGTGAGGATGACAGCCACGGTAAATTTATAGATGTAGTTCATGCAGGCGATCGCGATCACCTGCGCCCACGACCAGTTGTTTCCGAGCTTGAAGGCGATGATCAGCACGACGAAGCTGTCGATCAGCTGGGAGATCAGTGTCGACCCAGTGGCCCGCAGCCATACCCGCTTTTCGCCGGTGACACGTTTGATCCTGTGAAACACATAAACGTCGATCAGCTGGCTCACCCCGAACGCGACGATGCTGCCGAATATGATCCACATGCCCTGCCCAAAGATGCCTTCGTATGCCTTCTGCATATCAGGCACACCGTTGGCAGCCCGCGACCCGATCCACCAGCCGGCGGGAGGCACGCTCATGCTCAGGTAGAACATGAGGAACGCGTAAAGGATCAGCGAAATGGCCGTGAACGAAATGCGGCGCACGGCGCGCGGTCCATAGTACTCATTGACGATATCCGTCATAATGAACTCGAGGGGCCAAAGCAGGACCCCGCAGGTGAGGCTGAACGAGAGTCCTTTCTGGCCGAGAAAGCTGATATCTGCAGCGGGCACGCCCAGCACGCCTTCCAGAGAAAAGATCTTTCCCCCGATGATCTCGGCGATGAGCGCATTGGCCACAAAAAAAGCCGACATGCCGAGGAACAGCTTTGTCGGGCGGTCCTTAAGAATGGAGTGTATCATTTAAAAAAAGGATGTATTGAAGTTGAAGCAAAAGAAAGATGAAATTCGCGAGGACCAGCCATTTGGGCATGATGCCCGGCAGGCGCCGGCGAAGCAGCAGCACACCGTAGATCAGGTTGACAAGCGGGTTGAAGAGAACGACAAGGAAGTAGCCCATGATGACAACGGTGGAGACGAACACGCCGTTCTGCAGCCCGTTGGCAAACCGCAGTAGCACGGCGACAAGGAAAAAAACATTGCAGATGAAAGCGATCCGCGATAAAAAAAGCACCACGCGCATTTTCTGGTTTTTGGCGTAAAATAGCATTATTTTGTCGGCCTACTAAATCATGTATATGAAGAAAGGGCTGTTCCCGAAACTGCTTCCCCACCTGATCGCCGTTGCCGTTTTTCTCATCGTAGCAACGCTGTACTGCAGGCCGGCCCTCGAGGGAATGGTGGTGAACCAAAGCGACGTGACCCAGTGGAAGGGCTCGATCCAGAACTCCATCGACTATAAAGCAACGCACGGGCAATACCCTTTGTGGACCAATAATTCATTCGCCGGGATGCCTGCATTCCAGATCGGCTTCCCGGCGAACAATATTGTCCCCTGGGTTGTTCACAGCATCCTCACCCTGGGCCTTCCCGTACCGATCCAGTTCTTCTTTCTTGCCTGCATCTGTTTCTATTTTCTTTGCCTGGCGCTGCGGCTCAATCCATACCTCGGCATCTTCGGCGCGCTCTCCTTCGCGTATGCCACGTATAACCCGGTCATCATCAACGTGGGCCACGATACAAAGATGTGGTCCATCGCGTACATGCCTGCCCTGCTCGGTGGCATCCTGCTGATCTACCAGCGACGCTACTGGCTGGGAGCCGGTCTCACGGCACTTTTCACGTCGGTGCTGATCGCCATGAACCACCCCCAGATCGACTATTATCTTTTTCTCGTGATCGTTGTGATGTCGATTTTCTTTATCGTCCGCTGGATTCGTGCGGCAGAATGGGGACACCTCGCAAAAGCTCTTGGCTTTGCCATGATTGCCGGAGCCGTTGGCCTGCTGACGAACGCGGTCACGCTGATGTCCACTGCCGAATACCAGAAAGAAACGATCCGCGGCGGCGCATCTGAGCTGAGCACACCCGCAAAGGGCGATGCCGCCAACGGCCTCAGCAAGGACTACGTGTTTGACTACAGCCTCGCCATCCCGGAACCACTCGTGATGATGTTCCCGCGGATGTACGGTGGCAGCAGCGATCATATGGAAGTACCCGAGGAAAAATCCAAGGCCATGGAGTACCTCAGAAGCCTCGGTCAATCCGGCGGCATCGGGTTCTACTGGGGAGGTCTCATCAGCCCGACATCCGTCGGAACGTCCGGACCGCCCTACGTGGGAGCGGTCATCTGCTTCCTGGCCATCATCGGCTTTTTCATCCTCGACGACAAGCACAAATGGTGGATCCTGGGTGCGACCATCCTGGCAATCCTGATGTCGTGGGGTAAATATTTCGAAGGCTTCAATACATTCCTCTATCATTCGCTGCCGCTCTATAATAAGTTCCGCGCGCCATCCATGATCCTTGTGATCCCGCAGCTGCTGCTGCCGCTGATGGCCGTACTGACGCTGGACCGCCTCATGGTGGCCGACCGCGCAGAGATCTGGCCGCGCCTGAAAAAAGGACTGATCGGCGCCGGCGCTTTCTTCGCGATCGCCCTGGTCCTCTACCTCTCCTTCGATTTCCTGAGCACGCAGGACAAGGACACGCTCAAGACGATCGGGCAGCAGAACCCGCAGGCCGTGGAAACCTATCGAGCTCTGTTCGATGCGCTAAAGGAAGACAGGCAGGGGATGATGCTGGGTGACATTTTTCGCACCTTCGGCTTCTCGCTCGCGGCGTTCGGCCTCATCTACCTCCTGGTGAGAAGAACCATGAAGCCCGTGTGGGTGCTGGCTGCCCTCTCTGCCCTGACCCTGCTCGACCTGTTGCCGATCGACTCGACATATCTGAACAGCGACAAGTTTGTTGAAAAGAGTGAAAACGAGGCGATGTTCGGACGAACACCAAAGGATGACGAGCTCGAAGCGGACAAGTCTTTCTACCGCGTCATGAACGTATCGGCAAACCCTTTCACGGATGCCGTCACCTCCTACCGCTATCATTCGATCGGCGGCTACCATGCGGTCAAGCTGCGCATTTACCAGGACCTTATTGAGCACCAGCTCTCCAAGCAGCAGCCGAATATGGCGGTCCTCAACATGCTCAACACGAAGTATTTCCTTCAAAAGGACCAGAACGGGCTCCTGCAGAATTACCAGCGCAACGACAGCGCCATGGGCAATGCCTGGTTCGTCCATAACCTCGTGGCCGTCCCTGACGCAGTGTCTGAGATGAATGCGCTCGACAGCTTCGCACCGCGCCAGACGGCTTTTATTCGCCAGAACATTGCGCGTGAAAACGGCATCACAGCAACGAGTTTCGACGGCGCGGGAATGATCTCCCTTGTGAGCAACGACAACGACGTTGTGACCTACAAATCATCAAGCGCCGCCAACCAATTTGCCGTGTTCAGCGAGGTCTATTATAAGGCCGGCTGGAAGGCATTCATTGACGGGAAAGAAACTCCGATCGCCCGCGTTAACTACGTGCTGCGCGGACTGTCCGTTCCTGCCGGCAACCATGAGATCGTTTTTCGCTTCGAGCCGCCGGGCTTCTACCGCGGCAAAACGCTGACCACGATCTTCAGCATTGTCATGCTTGCCCTGCTGGCAGCGGGTCTCTTCCTCGAATGGCGAACACGCCGCGACCCAACGCGGACCGTATGAAGATCCTGAGCGTTGTGTGGTACCAGGTGCTCCCGGCACGGTTCGGGGGACAAAAAGGCACGGCGCTCTTCACCGAATACCTCGCACGCACGTTGCCGCTGACATGCCTGTGCGCGCGAAGCAACCAGCCAGAGAACGACCTTTCCTACAAGCTGGTGCCGCAGCTGCCTGTATCGAAATGGCAATTCCTCAACCCGCGCTGCTGGCACCTGATCCGGCGCACGGCACAGGCAGAAGGAGCCACAGTTCTGATGCTTGAATTTCCCTACCACGCCCTGGCTGCCGTTCTGATCAAAAAACGGTTGCGCATTCCCTTTATTCTCCATGCCCACAATCTTGAGTCTGAGCGGTTCCGGCAGCTCGGATCGCGGTGGTGGCGCCTGCTGCGGATCTACGAGCGCTGGGCCTGCCGCCATGCCTCGCTTGTGCTGTTCAAAACAGAGACTGATCGGGCCGCCGCTGTGAGCATGTTTGGACTCGAACCAGGAAGGACCGCCATCGTTCCATATGGCATTGAGCGCAAGCCCGTCATATCGGGAGAGGGCATACGAAAACAGTTTGCGCCCAATGGCGAGTTGATCATCCTGTTTGCCGGCACGCTCGACTATGCGCCGAATGCAGCCGCTTTCATTTCGATTGTCAAGGACCTTGCTCCCTGCCTGGACGCTCTTTCGTTTCCCTACCGGATCCTGGTGTGCGGCCGGATCCGATCGGCCGAATTCGAGCATTTGCAAGCCCTCACCCACCCGTACGTGACCCTGGTTGGAGAAGTGGATGACATCGATCCTTACTATGCGGCGGCGGCGGTATTCATCGACCCGGTCCTTTCCGGCGGCGGCGTCCAGACAAAGATCATCGACGCGCTTGCGCGCGACTGCCAGGTCGTAGCGTTCTCAAGGGCGGCGCAGGGAATCGAAGCAGACCTTGCACCCGAAAAGGTGACCATTGTGCCTGATGGCGACTGGACAGCCTTTGCAGACGCCGTGCTTTCGGGCAGTATGAGGCGGCCGCAAACTCCCGAAGCGTTTTACAAAACCTACAGTTGGCCGGCTATAATCCATAATATTGCGCCATTGATCAATGCAGTGGTGAAATGAAAAGCCCGACCGTCAGCGTCATCCTCCCGGTCTTCAATGCCGACCGCTTTCTCCGCGAAGCGATCGACAGCGTGCTGGGCCAGACCTTCACGGACTTCGAGCTTCTGGTCATCAACGACGGTTCCACTGATGGGTCGGAAAGCCTGATCCGCTCCTATTCCGATCCACGCCTTCTCTACCTCCTCAATGAAGGGAACCGTGGCCTGGTCTTCTCACTCAACCGCGGGCTGGATGCAGCGCGTGGAAAGTATATTGCGCGCATGGATGCGGATGATGTGTGCCGGCCGGAACGGTTTTCCCGCCAGGTCGCTTTCCTGGAGTCCTCAGCCGCCGCCGTCGTAGCCACAACCGTAGACATGATGGATGAAGCCGGAAACCAAATGCCAGCCTGGGCTGACGACAGGGCCTGCATCACCGCTGAAGCGATTCAACGCTATCTTCCAAAAGATAATTGCATCGCGCACCCGAGCATCATGGGGCGCGCTTCCTTGCTGAAACAGTACAAGTACGATCCGTCCCAGATCGAAGCCGAAGATTATGATCTCTGGCTGCGCCTTTCAGCGGACGGTCATCTGGTCGCCAAGATCGATGAGCCACTTCTGCGGTACCGGTTCCTTGACATGGGACTCACAAGGCAGCAACGGATGCCCGCCAGCGAGCGGCTGTACAGGACGCAGTGGCGCTTCTTCGCTGCCCAATGGGGAAAAGGCAAGCGAACACCTTTCGTAATGCGTGTGGGATGTAACGCTGCTCTCAACCGGATGAAAATGCTGGCGCGAAAAATAATGGGGAGATGATGCGGTACAGCCACTATATCGCGAAGCGAAAACTTGAGGACGTCCTCCTGGCGCCGTTCATTTTGGCGGGGCGCCTGGTCGGCATGCTTCGGCCCGCGAGGAAAAGCTACCGCTGCTTCTTCTTCTTCCCCTTCTACCACACGGGTGGAGCGGAAAAGATCCATGCGCAGATCGCGCAAGCCTGTGGGGGTCGCGATTGCATTATCTATTTTACGCGGCGCTCTGTGAATGAAACATTCTACAAGGAATTTGCTGCCAGCGGCTGCGACCTTGTCGACATTTCACGTTATACCGACAACAAGCTGCTCTACTTTGTAAACCTGGTGTGCCGCGGGATCATGAGCGATCGCATAAACCGGCAGGCAGAGCCACCGCTCGTGTTCAATGGCCACTCGAATTTTGCCTACAAGCTTGCCCCCTGGCTGAACAAGAACATCAGACAGATCGACCTCGTTCACTCGCTCAATACGTTTTCCCTCATCCGCATTCCCTTCCTTTCTTTTTATTCGTCAACCGTGCTGATCAGCAGGGTACAGATGCAGCGCCACATCGAGTTGTACCGAACGAAAGGCGTTCCGGAAAAGGTGATCGAACGCTTCCACTACATTTCAAATGCAAGCGGTTTTCCCGCCCGTTCGATAGACGGCAAGCCGGCGGCACCGTTTGGCGTGCTCTTCGCGGGGCGCAACAGTCCGGAAAAGCGATTTGGGCTCTTCCTGCGAGTGGCCGAGGTGGTGCACGAAGCAGACGCATCGGTGCAGTTCGGCGTGATCGGTGCGATTGACAATTCGGTTGACCAGTCACGTTACCCCTTCATAACTTTTTATGGTGAGATGCAGGACGCAGATCGTATCCATGACCTGTATTTCCGGCACGCAGCGCTGCTGCTGACGTCAGAGACGGAAGGATTCCCGCTCGTGGTCATCGAAGCAATGGCAAATGGCTGTGCGATCATTGCGACGCCGGTTGGCGATCTGCCCGATCACGTGAAGACCGGTGTTCAGGGCTACCTGCTGTCAACGATCACCGATGAAGAAAAACTGGTGGACGAGGCGGCCCGTCATATTTTAGCGCTCGCAAGAGACGGCCGGCTGGCAATGGAAATGGGGGCGCGAAACATTCAATATGCGCAGGATCATTTTTCCCTGGCAACGTTCAATGCCTCTTACCGTCAGCTACTAAACCGAACAGGATCGTGAAACCACTGAGCTTTGTCATCATCACCTATAACCGGCCACAGGATGCCCTTGAGCTCCTGCAGAACATTGCGGGACTCGACGAGATGGACGCGCTGCTGGAAGAAGTGATCCTCGTGAACAACGCGTCCACTGCGGATTATTCTCCGGTGTTGACGTATATCGAACAGGCGCCTGGACTGCCCGTGCGGTACGTTTCATCCGCGGAAAACCTGGGTGTGGCGAAGGGACGAAACCTTGCCATTCGCCAGTCCACCGCCCCGATCCTCATCATGCTCGATGATGATGCCGTGCTGCAGAATAAGGACTGTCTTCGTCAGCTTATGGCTGAATTTGAAACAAAGAACACGAGCCGGCCGAAGGCCATCGTTTCATTCAAGGTCCTTTATTATGAGACCCTGCAGATGCAGGAGAATGCCCTTCCGCACAAGAAGTTTGAGGCTTACCGGGACAAGCGTTTTTTCGAAACCTATTTCTACGCGGGAGGGGCCCATGCCATCCGCCGCAGCGTGCTTGATGAAGTGGGTCACTATCCCGAAGATTTTTTTTACGGCATGGAGGAATATGACCTCAGCTACCGCGTTCTGGACAAGGGCTATAGCATCGTGTATTCCGACAAGATCGTCATGCTGCACAAAGAATCACCGCTTGGTCGCAAGCCGAAAGCAGAGAAATTGCAAATGATGTGGGTGAACAAGACCAAAGTAGCATGGCGCTATCTGCCCCTTTCATATTTCCGGACGACAGCGCTGATGTGGAGCCTCCAATACCTGAGGGAATCGGGGTTCCGGCTCGATCTGTTCCGTGCCGGGTGGAAGGCCATCGCGCGCATTCGAAAGACAGAGCCACGGAAACCGGTTTCACGGCAAACGCTCGCCTATCTCCGATCCCTCGATGCGCGGCTCTGGTACTAAGAAAGGTTATTCTCCTGAAGATAAAATGAATATGCCTGTGCAACGCCGTCCTTCAAC
>JAQBNP010000185.1 GCA_028288515.1 Flaviaestuariibacter sp.
GTTACAGGACCCCGGAAGGGAGCACCGACGGCAGGGACCTCAATACTGAACCTTTGAAGGAACGTTCCAACCGGGCTTGCCACGCGGAGTCCCTCACAGAAAGTCTCCCTCACAGGGCTGCCATACGAACGCACGACAGCCGGGGTGTTCGCGAGAGCAATGAAGCGGCGGGGGATTGATGGACGGAGAGACACTGACATTCGACAGCCTGGCAACCAGGGCCTCAGGTCGATTATGAGTGTTGCCTTGAGGCGGAGGTGTTGACCTGCGTCCGCATGACAACCAGGGTGCCAGGGATAGAAAGATGCCGAGAAGCGACGCGAATGATTCACAAGCTGCGCCTGCCCGACCCAGTTCGGGCGGCTGCAAGCTTCCCGGCAGTTTACGATACCGTACTGTGTACACAGCGATTATTCAATAACCAACGAGCGCCAGTTGTACCTGCACGCTCGTTGGTTATTGGACGGACAAATCCTTTAGTTGAACTTCTCCGTAATGAAGGCAATAAGGTTTTCATCGCTCATCTTATTGGAGGTGCTTTCCTTTGCTACCACGTTCTTGAATTGTGGCGTGCCCGCCATATAATGAATGAATTGCTCCTGCACCTGGCCTGTACCGGTGACATGTACTTCCTCCATATTCTGTGTCAGCGCATTGATCTCTTTGAAGAACTTGGCCTGCTGCGTGCGTTCACCGTGGTTGGCCGCATTCTCATTCGAATTGCCTTCCTGTGCATCCAGCTTCACATGACCTAACAATACGAAGTCACCCGAATCGACATCGGCCCGGCCGACGATCGTTGCGTGGTGCGTATCCATCCAGATTCCAAATTGTTTCTTGTTTTTTACAGACATGATGATTGTTTGTCTGTACTGAGCAATTCCCATACCCTCGCTGCTGAGGGCCGTCAGGTGGACTTGTCATGCGGCTAAAGAAGCATCATCGATTGCGCTTTCTCGAGGTATTGCTCATAATTGCGCTGCTTTCCTGCCTCTTGCTTCAAATAGCAATAGGATGTATGGTACCGGTGTGTCCGCAGCAGGTCCAGTGTATTGACCTCCCAATGCGCCGGTACGGCCCCCGTACGCTCGGTGATCTCCCGTTTCAACAGGGCATCGGTGACCGAAAATTGCGCCGTGCCTAAATGATAGGTATCCGCATCGCAAATAATGGCGCCCAGGAAGGTCGAGGGTTGCTGCGGCATTTTCGTTGACAGGATGCAAAGGGCGATACGCTCTGCAGGGATCGCATCACAGGGGTGATCGTTCAGGAATTCGTAAAAGCGGGCAACTCCCGCCTCCTCATGTCCCAATGTGGGACCGAACAGGTGCCCCGTATCATGAAACCAGGCTGCTGTCTCCAGGATTGCGCAATCAACGGGATTCAGCTCGTAGTGCGTCGCCAGCATGATCACATTTTCCACCACCTGTTGTGTATGCTGCAGGTTGTGATAATGCAGGTAGGGCTGCCAGTGCCGCTTAAACAGCCCGATCACGTGCTGCTTTGCCAGCAGCAAAAAGGAGGTGAGTTCAGTGTGCGGTGAAGACGCGTTCATGGATCTTTTTGCTCTTGTTCCTGTGATACGGCTCATGCCGCAGGTGGGTGTCGCGAACGTCTGATTGCTTCAAAGCAGGTGCCAAAGCGGAACGGGAGGCGCGGGGTCTCCCCGTTCAAACAAAAAGAGGAAGGGGAAGGACTGCCCTCAAACGCGCATCCCCGGCCTGCGCTGCTTTGTTTTTACGGTTCCGCTGCAACGTATTCAGGAAGCATACACCTTACGACGAAATTGGTAAAACAAACCGACCTGCCCCACGCGGCTTTTAAGCCTGGCATTCACGTGGGCTCCTTTCCGATAATCATTGGACAGTCCATAGTTATAACGGACATCCACACCCAGGCCAAAACGAGACATGAACCCGAGCCCCACGACCCACGACAAATTGCTCTTGGCAACATCATCCTTTGTCAACGCCAAACCCTCAGGCGTTTTCGATCGCTGCGTGAACAGGAAGCCATTCTGCGCTCCTGTCTCCACCCGGAAGCCATTGACCATGATATATTGAATGAGCAGAACCTGGTTTGCATATTTCAGTTCTGTGATCGCTTCAGAGCCTTGATACGCTACGCGGGAGCCTTCTTTGGATAACACGATCTCCGGCTGGAGCGCCCAGTTCTTTCGAATGAACAAGTGGGCAAAAGCGCCAAAATGATAGCCTGTGGTCGCGGTTGTTTGCGCGCCCGTCGCCAGGTCGTCTTTCAGGCTGGACCTGTTCACACCGGCCTTTATTCCAAATTGGACCTGCGAAAAGCACACGGAAGAAGCCAGCAAACCGAACACCGCAAATGCCATTGTTTTGTTCATAGATGCCCGGGCGCAAAAAAGGAGCCGGTAATGGCAAGTCAAGCTGCGCGCAAAAGGAGCGAACCTTGTTTTTGCAAAACCCATCTTCCCTTTCCACCTCCTGTGATCTTCTCAAAGCCCTGTCCCTGGCGACTTTGCGGCGTTGCGCAGTGAAAATCACCGATCGGCCAGGCGGCCCTGGAGTGACGACAATCACGGCACCGTTTGACCACGATCAAGGCTCCGACGGGGTTCCTGTCAGTGAGCGGCGCTACGAAGGACATGATATGTCAAAGCGCCATGCATGGTTCGCGGTGCCCTGCTGCGCGTCCGTCTGACGATAAACACAAAGAGGAGTGATGCCCGTCACCGGTCCGATCCATGCGGGACCGTAGGTTTGCGCCCGGTTCGCCGGCAATGGAAACCAGTTCTCCGGGCCGCTACTGGCGCTTCCTCACTGTCTCCGATCCGGTTGCCGGCGCCCGGTTCATTGTGCCGGCGTCCCGTAGCCCTCAATTCCTTTTCCCAAAAAACATCATCATGAAAAAGCTCGCTTTCCTGCTTCTCCTACTGACCCTTGGCATTTGCGTAGGGGCACAAACCCTGGACACCGTGACTGTCGTCAGCAGGGTAAAGAAATTCAAGTCCAGTGAGCATTTCCTCCTCACCTATGAGGTCATTGATACGGTTGATGCAAACGGAATGAAGATCACCATGAGCCGCTGCTTTTATTTCGACAAGCGCAACAGGACAATCAGCTCCGTGCGGGAAAACTTCAATTCCCGGAAGCCGAAAAGAGGAACGGAAGTGATTTATTCGTTCGGTGCCAATAAGCTGGCTTCCGTGACGGTTCGGCCGCCGAAGTCCGTTTGCCGGGACTGCACCACCCGCTATCTCTATGCAAACGATTCCCTCATTGGGATGCAGGGCACGCCCTATTCCACGGTCAACTCGGCCATCTTTCTGAAGCAGGCGCACTATTTCCAGTCACGGCTGCCCCACGACCTGCCCTGGGGATTCTTCGATGACGAGGTTCTCATAAATGGCGCCCGGAAGAAATCAAAGATCGATTGAGATGTGACGACCAGGAAGATCGTGCAGGCCGATCTCGCGGGACAGGGAGTCAGGAAAACCTCTCTTTCGAAACGTAGTTGCCTTTGTGATCGTATGTCGTTCAGGCACCGGCAGCACAAAGTGAGCAAGCGGCGATGATACCGTATACCTACGGTTTCGGACGACGCCTCCTGGCGAATCTTTGGGCGGCATTCACACGGATCTATTTTACGTATGCCGCATCACGACGTTCCCACTTTCTCGGTCCGGCCAGCCAACGACAAACAGCGGCAGCCTTGACCGCCATCACCCCGATCGCGGAATGCGACAGGTAGTTTTGCGGTACAATAAAAAACAAACCTTATGAGATCACGCACGCGGCTCGTCGGCAAATCTATACTCGCTCTCTTGTTCGCACTGCCGCTTTTGTCATCGGCGCAAACGAAATTCCAGGGCTCCGACCTCCCCGTTTCAGTTACAGGAACATCGAGCCTGCACAACTGGGAAATGAAATCGACCAAAGCCTCCTGTGATGCGATCATCACCCTTGGTGTGAACAAGATCTCGTTCTCGAGCCTGTCCTTTGCCGTGCCTGTTGAAAGCCTGAAGAGCGGGCACAGCACGATGGACAAGAATGCCTACAGGGCGATGAACACGAAGAAGAATGCTGGGATCAGCTTTGTCATCAGCTCGGTAAATAGCATCACTGCATCTTCGGCGAATACCTACAAGTTCAACGGCACCGGTAAGCTCACCATCGGCGGCGTCACGAAGCTGACGCCCATGACGGCGACCCTTGTGTACAACCCGGCAGACAAGAGCTTCACTTGTACCGGTACGAAAACATTCAACATGTCGGAGTATGGGATCAAGCCGCCAACGGCCGTACTCGGCACCATCAAGACCGGTGACGCCATTTCCATCCATTATGCGATCCGCATCAAAAGCTGACCGCGCACGCAACACGTTAAAACAAGTCATGAAAAATATCATTCTCTCCGGCGGAGCCTTCCTGCTGCTTGCCGCGATCCTCTTCCCCCGTTCCGCCACAGCCCAAAGCACTGACCGCGAGTTCTACCTCCGCCCGTCCTACTGGCGCCCCTATGACCAGCGCGGTCTCAACGTTTATGAATCCGCGAAAGTGGCCGATACGATCCCGTACGAAGGACTGCGCATCCGCTTTGGCGCCGGTTTCACCCAGCAGTATCAAAACCTGAAGCATACCAATACGGCCGTAAACAACGGCGCCGCGAACAAGCTTTACCCGCTGACCTCGGG
>JAQBNP010000131.1 GCA_028288515.1 Flaviaestuariibacter sp.
CGGCCATGGTAAAGCACATGCCAACCGCGAATGAGAAGGGCTTTGGCCGCTTGTCGGTATAGCTTCCGATAAACGGCTGAAGCAGGGAGGCCATCAGCTGGAAGGCAAATGTGATCAGCCCCACCTGCGAAAAGCTCAGGTGGTAATTTTGTTTCAGGAGCGGGTAGGTCGCCGGGATCACCGCCTGCAGGAGGTCATTCAGCAAATGCGTCATGCTGACGGTAAAGAGAATCGGGTAAACAGTCCGTTGCAGCTGGGGCGTGAGCGGGTTCGACAATGCCTTCATCTCAGGCAAATCTACGCAAGGGGATGAAGCGGAACCGACGTCGTCCATTTTTCGATCATCCGTCCCAGCTGTGTCACGTTATAAGGCTTGCCGAGGTGGTCATTCATGCCGGCATCGAGACATTGCTGCACGTCGTCCTTGAACACATTTGCGGTGAGCCCGACAATCGGCATGGTCAGTCCGTCCCGACGGATCAGCAAAGCAGCCTGGAAGCCGTTGAGCACAGGCATGTGGATGTCCATGAAGACAAGATCATAGCTGGCTTGCCGAACACGATCCACCGCTTCCTGGCCGTTGAGCACCATATCGAATGCATAGCCGAGACGGCCAAGCATATACCCCGCGATCTTTTGGTTCAGCTTGTTGTCTTCCACCACAAGGATCTTTGCCGCGCGCGGCAGGGTCGTCGGCAACGGTTCAGCGGTCGGTTCTACCGGCGCAGGTGCGGCCGACCGGTCGATGCGCAGGGACAGGGTCAGTTCGAGGCAGGTTCCACGAAAGTCACTGACAGCGCCGAAGGGAGATGGGCTGGAAAGCTTGATGGTACCGCTCATGAGACGGACCAGCTCGCGGACGATCGTTAGGCCGAGCCCCGAGCCTCCGTAATGCCGTGCTACCGACTCGGAGGCCTGTGTGAAGCTATCGAAGACCTTTTCCTGCCTGTCCGTATCGATGCCGATTCCCGAGTCGTACACCAAGATCCGCAGATCGACGGTGTCGTCACGTTCGGTAAGCTTTTCGATGCGGATGCCGATGAAGCCGGCCGAAGTGAACTTGATCGCATTGCCCAGCAGGTTCACCAACACCTGGTTGATCCGGTGGCGGTCACCAACCAGATAGGGAGGGATACTCTCGTCGATGGACAACCGGAAATCAAGTCCGCGCTCGTTCGCGGTATGCTTATAGGGATAAAGGGCGGACGAAATGTATTGGCGGAACGGGAACGTCGCGTTCTCAAGCTCGAGCTTCCCGGCCTCGATCTTGTTCACATCGAGGATATCGCCGATCAGCTTCAGCAGGAGCTCTCCCGACGTTTTGATGTGGCCGAGAAATTCGCGGCGCTCTTCTTTTGTTACCTCCGATGTTGCGAGGATATCGGCAAAGCCCAGGACGCCGTTGAGGGGGGTGCGGATCTCGTGGCTCATGCTGGCGAGGAAGCGCGTCTTACTCCGGCTTGCCTCTTCCGCTTCCTGGCGCGCGTGCTCCAGGTCTCGCTCATTTTGCTGTCTCTTGACATCGGCCTTGTTGAGCGAATAAGCGCTTCGCCAGATCAGGAAGAGAAAAATAAAGGCTGTGGCCGTAGCCTGCAAAGCCACGCCGAAGCCCGCGTCGAAAGCGTTTGATCGCTCGCCCTGCAAGCGAAGCCATTCCAGAACGAAGGGCAGGAGAAGCACGTAGGGAAGAATGCGCCGCGCCGTGGCGCCGCCGGAATTTCGCGACAGGAAATGAGCGACGATCACGTTCTCGGGGTATTGCAAAAAAAAGCTGAAGATGCAGACGATGAAGGCGAGGGCCGTGTGAAGCGCCATCGGCACGAAGGGCTTGCGGATATAAATGCGCGTGTCGCCGATAAGGTAGCCGCAGAACGAAAAAAGAGCGGTGAACAGCGCCAGGATCAGAACCGCATTGAAGACGCGCTGCGACCGCCTCCCGGGCCGCACCATACAGAACATGGCGGTGCCGATCAAAGTAAAGTTGAGGGCTGTTGTGGGAGCGAGCTGGCTATACTCAATGCGTCCGGAAAACAGGACACGATCCACATGGATGCTGGTGCCGAACAGCAGGTCGCACCATTTCAGCAGGGACATCGCAAGGATGACGGTCGGCACGAGGTACAGGACCCACGCCTGCCGGCTCAGGTTTTCGGTGCCGGCGGCGTAGAAGCGGATCCACGCACCGACCAGCAGAAAACTGACCGCGGTCAAGGGGTTCATTGTGACCAGTGACGGGATCGGGCTTTTCAGGTAGGGGAGGTCGAACTGCCATCCGATGAGGACGAGCAGGCCGACGAGGGCGGAAAACAAAGAGGCGAAGCGCGTGAATCGGGCCGGAGGATTTATGTGCATGAAAGCAGGGTTCGGTGCCGGGAAGGTAAGGGATTTTGCTTTCGTATGGCTGAGTTCGATCGCCATCGATGGGCCCCGTAGGTTTTTCCCAGTACCTTTAGCTCTCTCATGCCTTTCCTCACCAAAAGTTCCGAACCGGCTGTTCCCCTTCTTCCCTCAGGGGATACGGAGTTGCAGTTTCGCAACCTCCTCGAGGAGGCGTCCGTGGCAACGGCGATTTACCGCGGCCCGGAGCTGATCATTGAATTTGCCAACCCGGCTATGATCACGTTGTGGGGGAAAGACAGGTCAGTGATCGGCATGCCATTGCGTACGGCACTTCCGGAGTTGGAGGGACAGCCTTTTTTCGGGCAGCTGGAAACCGTTCTTCGGACCGGCCTTGCGTATTCGGCAACGGAAGACCGCGGTGACCTTGAGGTTGACGGTATCCTCCAGACCTTTTATTTCAACTTCAGCTATAAGCCGTTGCGCGGGCTGAGGGAAAGATCAATGGCATTCTCAACATGGCCGTTGACGTGACCGCGCAGGTCGTTGCCAAGAAGCGACTGAGCGAAAGCGAGGACCAGCTCAGGGGTGCGGTTGAGCGGCCGAGATGGGCTACCGGAACCTCGACCCGCAGACCTATGGGTTTCACTGTTCAGAAAGCACGGTGGAGCTTTTCGGTCTTCCCGAAGGCACGCAGGTCGACCTCAGCCTCGCCTTCAAGGCCATTCATCCTGACGATCGTGAAGG
>JAQBNP010000220.1 GCA_028288515.1 Flaviaestuariibacter sp.
CTCCATAACAATTACCTCACACTGCCGGTACTCTTCGTCATGGTGAGCAATCACTTCCCAAGCACATTCGGATTTTCCAACCCGTGGCTCATGCTTTCCATCATGACACTGGGGACGGCCGGCGTCAAGCATTACCTCAACCTAAAAGAAAAAAAGCAGCTGAACGTTTGGGTGCTCCCCGTGTCTGTACTTGTGCTGCTTGCCGGCGCATTCATTTCCGCTCCGGCCAAAAACCCGGCGGCCTGCAACGCTACCGTAACGATCGCGCAGGTGCAGGCGATCGTGCAGAAGCGATGCACCGCATGTCACTCAACAAGGCCCACAGATGATGTTTTCACCGCACCGCCCAACGGGGTCGTGTATGAGACGCCCGCCGACATCGCACGGCTGAAAGACAAGATCATGCAGCGTGTGGTGGTCACGAAAACAATGCCGCAAAACAATAAAACGGGTATGACGGAAGAAGAGCGCAACCTGGTCCGTTGCTGGATCGAGCAGGGCGCATCCCTTAAATAACGATACATGAAACTTGAAGAATTCAATCAGATGGAGCGGGCTGAAGCAATAGCTGCGATCAGCACCTGTTGCGGCTCCGCAACCTGGGCCGGCGTTATGGCAGACAGACGTCCTTTCGGGTCGATCGGCGAATTGGTGACGACAGCCACGGACGCCTGGTATGACCGGTGCGGCGCAAGTGACTGGCTTGAGGCCTTCACGCATCATCCTCGCATTGGCGACCTTGACAGCCTGCGGTCCAAATTTGCATCGACCAGCCATCTGGCCGGGGCCGAGCAGTCAGGCGTCCAGGAAGCACCTGCTGAAACGCTGGAGGCCATCGCACGCGGCAATGCTTCTTATGACGAGCGTCACAAGTTCCTTTTCATTGTCTGCGCGACGGGACGAAGCGCTGCCGACATGCTGCGCCTGTTGGAGGACCGCCTGGAAAACTCACCGTCAGAGGAACTCTCGATCGCGATGGGCGAGCAGGAGAAGATCACCCTCATCCGGCTGAAGAAACTGTTCGCGGAAGAAGACTGGTCCGGGCTTGGCAAAAGCCAGCTGACGACCCACGTGCTCGATACCACTCTTGGCCGGCCTGGCGCGTCCCTGACGATCAGGCTCCAGGAAAACAGCAGCCGCGAATGGCGCACGATCGCGCAAGGGGTAACCGACGCCGACGGTCGCGTCGCGGACCTCTTGCCGCCCGGTCGCATCCTTCCTGCAGGGTCGTATACAATGGCATTCGACACGGCGCGCTACTACGCCGATCGGAACCTTGAGACATTTTACCCGACTGTCGAGATCAGGTTCACTGTGTCAGGCAATCAGCACTACCACGTTCCGCTCCTGCTCAGCCCATTTGGATACACGACCTACCGGGGCAGCTAAACCGTATTTAATTCAATCATTCACTGAACACACGAATATGAACGCTTCTATTCCCGCTTCGAAAAAAGAGCAGCTTTTCGGAACGCTGCGGACGGCGAACCTGGCCTTCCAGCAACGCTACCCCGGTGACCGCCCCGACCGCCAGCCGGTACACACCGTTTATGGCGGCGCAAATCTCTTCCGCTCAGACTCAGCGCAGGTCCTGGGCAGACGCGCGCTGGAAAGTTTCCGGGCCTATGCCCCCGACTTTGTCACGTTCGGAAAGGTCTTCAACCTCACCGGCGCCAAGTCGCTCGAAGGAGGTACCGATTCAATCGGAACTTTGTACGAATCATTGTCGCCTGAAGAAAAGCGCCGGCACCCGGCGCGGCTTTCCTACGAGGTCTACAAAAAAGTGATCGCCAAGCTGGAGCGGGAAGCCATCGAAGACTTCAGGATCGATTTTGAAGACGGCTACGGGAATCGTCCCAACGAAGAAGAAGACGCAACAGCGATCGAGGCAGCAACACAGGTGGCGCGTGGCCTCGAGGCCGGCACACTGCCGCCCTTCATCGGCATCCGCATAAAGCCTTTCACCGAAGAGATGAAAGAAAGAGGACTGCGGACACTTGATCTTTTCGTGTCCACCCTCGTCAAAGAAACCGGCGGCCGTCTCCCTTCGAATTTCGTCGTCATGTTGCCCAAAGTGACCATCCCCCAACAGCCAGCGACCCTCGCCGGCTTCTTCGCCATTCTGGAAGAAGAGCTGGGCATCCAGGCAGGAAGCCTCAAGATGGAAATGATGGTGGAGACAACGCAATCGATCATGACCATGGAAGGCACGAATCCACTTTATAAGTTCATCGAAGCTGCCCAGGGCCGTTGCATCGCGATGCACTTTGGAACCTACGATTATACGGCCTCTGCCGGCATCACTGCGCGGTACCAGGAAATGGATCACCCCGTTTGCGACTTCGCGCACCACATGACCAAGGTTGCGCTTGCCCATACCGGCATCTGGCTTTCCGACGGCGCGACAAACACAATGCCGATCGGCCCGCACCGCGGAGAGGACATGACCGAGGCGCAACGCGAAGAGAACAGGACCGTCGTGCACCGCGCCTGGAAAAAGGGATACGATCACATCCGTCACTCCCTGTGGAATGGCTTCTACCAGGGCTGGGACCTCAACCCGGCCCAGCTTCCGATGCGGTATGCTGCCGTGTTTGCCTTCTTTCTCGAAAGCTACGAGGACGCGGTTGAGAGGCTCCGCACGTTTGTGGAAAAGGCCGCGCGCGCAACGCTGATCGGAGACGTATTCGACGATGCGGCCACAGGCCAGGGCCTTCTCAACTTTTTTCTGAAAGCGCTTAATTCGGGAGCGATTACAGAAGAAGAAGTCCTCCGCACCGGTCTGACGCTGGACGAGATCCGCGGACGCTCATTCAAGAAAATCCTTGAAAACAGGAAGGGCTGATGAATCTCTGGGCGTTTATCGGGGAGAGGCTTTGCGCGGGCATTCCGGTTCAATTGCTGTGGGTGGTAAGCAGTGAGGGCAGCTCGCCCGGTCGAAAAGGCTTCCGGATGGCCGTGAGCGCCGACGGCGCACTCTACGGCACGATCGGTGGTGGCATCATGGAGCACAAGCTCGTTGAGCTGGCGCGAAGCCGCTTCCCGGAAATGCCCTTCCCTCCCATTCTCATCCGCCAATTCCACGATACGACCCATGCACAGGAGCGATCGGGTATGATCTGCTCCGGCAGCCAGGTGATCGCATTGGTCCCGCTACATCACGCGATGCTTCACTTCATCGACGGCATTGTCGCCGGTCAGGCAGGCTTTGCCAGGTTCGGCCCATCCGGCTTCCAGGTGCTGTCTGCAGCCACGCCATCTTTCCGCTATGTAGATGAAACCGACTGGGACTATACCGAGGCCATTGATCAACGCCACCTGATCCACATCATCGGCGGCGGCCATGTCAGCCTTGCACTCTCAGAGCTTCTTTCTTACCTCGGCTTCGACATAACGGTGTATGACAACCGGCCGGGCCTTAACACACTGGAGCAAAACAAATTCGCAAAAGAAAAGGTCTTGGTCGATTATGGGTCGCTTGGCAGTCATATCCTGGGCGGGCCGAACGAAGGCCTTGTGATCATGACAGTCGGCTACCGCGACGACAAGCTTGCCTTTCGGCAATTGTTTGACAAGCCGGTCTTTTATGCGGGCATGATGGGAAGCGAGCAAAAGATCGCAACACTCCTGCGCGAGTTGCAGGATGAAGGCCTCGACCCGGCCACATGGAAACATTGGTTCATGCCGATCGGGTTGCCGATCTTTAGCAAGACGACGCAGGAGATCGCCGTCAGCATTGCGGCGCAGGTCATTCGCGAAAAAAATAAAGACCTTTCCACAGGTCGCACAAAAACAGAATTGATGCCATGAGTCCAACGAAGCTCACACCGACGCAACGAACACTGGTCCTTCAGCGGCTAACCGCCCTGTGGGCGTTCAGCGAGTCGGGACTCGGCGGCATCCTCCATGCACTTCAGGTTCCCTTCACGGGGCTCATTGTTGGGGGCTTTGCCGTGATCATCATCACGCTGATGGCCCATGTGAGCCGACCCAGTTACGGGGAGGTGCTGAAGAGCCTCACGGTAGTACTGCTTGTCAAGCTGGCGGTCAGTCCGCATACCTCCTTCCCCGCTTATATTGCTGTCAGCTTCCAGGCCTGCCTGGGCTACAGCCTGTTTCGTCTCTTTGGCGTTCGCCTACTTTCGGTGATGGTACTGAGCGTCCTGGCAATGCTTGAATCGGCACTGCAAAAACTAATGGTACTGACTGTGTTTTTCGGGATGTCATGGTGGAAGGCAGCGGACGAGCTCGTCCTTGCGGTGAGCAAACAGCTTTCGTGGACGGTCACAACCGGTGGCACCTGGATCGTCGGTACCTACCTGGCAATCTATTTTGTTGGAGGGCTCCTGGTCGGATTGACCGCGCTGAAGATGACGCGCGAGATGGGTCATGCCAATGCCCCCCTTCCCGATCTTGGACCAGCACCGATACCGACGCCGAAACACCGCAGAACTACGGGACGGCAAATCGCCCTTCTGCTCGGCATCAGCGCGACACTTTCCCTTCTCTTGTATTTACTGGCGCCCCGAACAAATGAGGCCGTGCTCGCAACGGCGCGTGCTTTCACCTGGACCGTTTCGGCGATCCTTGCCTGGTACCTCGTACTGGCACCGACGCTGCTGTCTATGATACGTTCGCGTTTGCAGCGCCGGTCGGGTCGATACCATCAGGATGTTGGCTTGGTCCTGGCCTTTCTACCGGTGCTTCGCCAGCTTGCCGCCCAGGCCTGGCGGGTAAGCAGAACAAAACGCGGCCCGAAACGCATTCCATTTTTTTTGTCCCTGCTGGTTGGATGGGCGCTCACTTATTCGGACCCGGCTTCATGAATATCCTCCTTTTCTCGCGTCCTGTCCACAGTGGTAAGACGACCGAGCTGCTTGACCGGTCCGCCGGACAGCCGGGTGTTTTTGGGATCGCCATGCCGGATGAACACGGAGTGAGACAGATGCGTGACGTGCGGACCGGCGTTTCCTGGCTGGCACAGTGCCTCGTGCCAGGGATGGCAGGCCAAGCTGTCGAAACCATTGGCCGCTTTGCCTTTTACCAATCGTCTTTCCAACGCGCCAACGACCTTCTCCGCAACGCCGCGTCCGCGCGGCCGCGATGGATCGTCATCGACGAGATTGGGACCCTGGAGATGTCCGGTGGCGGGTTCCGTCCCGTACTCGACGAGATCCTTCAGGTAGGTTCATGTCAAAACCTCCTGCTCGTCGTGCGCGATACCTTGCTGGACACGATCTGCCAGGTATGCGGGCACTGGCCATGCCTGGTCGCAGAACGGCTGGACGGTGATCTGTTCGTCTAAAAAAGCGTCCAGGGCGTATACCAATGTGAAAAAAGCTTAAATTGTACGTCACAACAACGACTGCATGCTATACCCGCCCATTCAGAACTTTATCGGGGGACAATTTGTACCCGCTTCTTCCACGCGCACCCTCCCTGTCATCTCCCCTCTTGACGGCCAGTCCCTTTCAACCGTACCGATGTCGGACCGCACTGATCTCGACCGTGCCGTGACTGCCGCCACAACGGCATTTGCAAGCTGGTCGCGCACGCCGATCAAAGAACGCGTACAGGTTTTCTTCCGCTATAAAACACTGCTCGAAAATAACCTGCAGGAACTTGCACGCCTGTGCTCGGAGGAGAATGGAAAGACCATCGGCGAGTCGATCGCCGAAATCGAAAAATGCATCGAGCTGACTGAATTTGCCTGCTCGCTCCCGCAGCTCGTCACCGGGGAAATACTGGAAGTGAGCCGCGGTGTCGAATGCCGGACGGAGCACGTGCCGCTGGGCGTGGTCGCTTCGATCGTTCCCTTTAATTTTCCCAGCATGGTTCCGAACTGGACCATCCCAAACGCAATTGCTCTCGGCAATTGTATGATCCTGAAGCCAAGTGAAAAAGTTCCTCTGAGTTCCGGCCGCCTGGCGGAATTGCTCAAAGAAGCTGGCCTGCCGGACGGCGTCTTCAATATCGTTCATGGCGACGTTGAAATGGTAGAAGCCATTTGTGATCATCCCTCTATTGAAGCGGTTTCGTTTGTCGGGTCTACCAAGGTTGCCAAGATCGTCTACCAGCGCGCCACATCGAACTATAAGCGTTGTCTCGCGCTCGGCGGCGCAAAGAATCACCTGATGGTCATGCCGGATGCAATCCCTGGGATGACGGCACAGAACGTGTCGGCTTCCATGAGCGGTTGCGCCGGGCAACGCTGCATGGCGGCATCGGCGATGGTTGCCGTGGGCGAGGTAGATCATATTATCCGCAGCATCGTCGACGAAGCCCGCAAGATCATTCCCGGTGAAAATCTCGGCGCCGTGATCAACCGCGAATCGAAAGACCGCATCGAAAAATACATTTCCGAAGCAGAAGCCCAGGGCGCTAAAGTACTCCTGGACGGGCGTGGCGCTACGGTCAAGGGCAAAGAGAACGGCACCTATGTCGGCCCTACTGTGATCGACCATGTGAAGCCCGATATGGCGGTGGCCCGCGAAGAGATCTTTGGCCCGGTCATCAGCATCATGCGGACGAAAACGGTAGATGAAGCGCTCGCGATCGAGAACCAGAGCCCCTATGGAAATGCCGCTTCCGTGTTCACGCAGAACGGAGGCGTGGCGCGCTATATCATGGACCGTGCAAGTGCCGGCATGGTGGGCGTGAACGTTGGCGTGCCCGTTCCACGAGAGCCATTTTCCTTCGGCGGATGGAACGAAAGCAAATTCGGCGTTGGCGATATCACCGGCAAGAGTTCCATCGAGTTCTGGACGAAGCTCAAAAAATCGACCATCAAATGGAACCCTGAAGCAGGCATCAACTGGATGAGCTGATCCGCCACGTCTACCGAATTCAACTCGATACTATTTGAACAGCGTGCTGCAGAGCCGCCCCTCAAAACCTGATATGGATATGGAAAGCATACTTGAAAAAACCGAGACAGAAGAGATCCTTCAAGACAACCTCGAGCACACCCTGTTCTCGTGGAGCAAGCAGGCTGGTATTTCCCCGATTGCCGTACGCAATGCGGAAGGAGTCTATCTGTTTGACTACGACGGAAAGCGTTATATCGATTTTTCGTCCGGCCTGATGAATGTCAACATCGGCCATGGCAACCAGCGCATCACTGATGCCGTTGTCCGGCAAATGCAGGAAGTGAGCTATGTAACGCCCAGCTGCGTCACGAAGGCTCGCGGGGAGCTTGGCAAGCAGCTTGCCCGCATCTGTCCCGGCGACCTCAACAAAGCGTTCTTCACGCTCTGCGGCGCAACGTCAATCGAGAATGGCATCAAGCTCGCACGTCTCTTTACCGGTCGGCACAAGATCCTCACCCGGTATCAATCCTACCATGGCTCCTCGGCCGGCGCAATGACGGCCAGCGGGGATCCACGCAAGCTTCCTGTTGACGCGCAGCAGGCGCCCAATTTCGTACACTTCGACCTCCCCTATCTCTTCCGCTGGGAATATGGAGAAGACGCCCTTCTGAAAGAATCGGTGAGCTCCCTGGAGCGCATCATTGCTTATGAAGGCCCGGGCAATATCGCAGCAATCCTTCTTGAAGGCGAGTCCGGCTCATCGGGTTGCCTCAAATACCCTGTCGGCTACCTCAAAGCTGTACGCGCCCTGTGCGACCGGCACGGCATTCTTCTCATCATGGATGAAGTCATGAGTGGCTTCGGCCGGACCGGCAAATGGTTTGGTTTCGAGAATCACGGGATCATCCCGGATATGATCGCTATGGCCAAAGGCCTCACGTGCGGCTATCTTCCGTTTGGCTGCCTGATGGTCAGCGACCGCATCGCCGCTAAATACGACGACCAGGTGCTGCCGCTTGGCCTGACCTATTCCGCCCACCCCGTGAGCTGCGCGGCCGCACTGGAAACACTGAAGATCTACGAGGATGAAGGCCTGATTGCAAATGCCGCTGCCATGGGTCGTTATGTAGACGCGCAGGTGGAGGAGCTGAAGAAAAAGCACCCGAGTATCGGCGACTGGCGCAATACTGGTTTGTTGGGCTGCCTAGAGCTGGTGCGAAACAAAACGACAAAAGAACCGATGGCCCCTTTCAACGCGAACCCTGCCGAAATGGCCGTGATGAACAAAGTCGCTGCGAAGATCAGGGAACTCGGGATGTACACATTTGTGCGTTGGAGCTATATTTTTATTGCACCACCCCTTTGTGTTACCAAAGAGCAGATCGATGAAGGCCTGGCCATCGTCAGCGACGCCATCGCCATCGCCGACGCACATGTAACGGCTTGACACAACCGAAGATTCAACCCAAAACGACTGCCCCATGAACGAGCAGCAACACATAGCATCACCTTCCCTATTGAATGAAGACCTGGCTGTCGTTCCGCCGGAACGGCGCACCTGGGGCACCTGGAACTACGCCGCTCTTTGGATCAGCATGTCCTTGTGTATCCCGACGTATATGCTCGCCAGCTCCCTCATCGGCGGCGGCATGAACTGGTGGCAGGCCATCGGCACTATTTTTCTCGGCAACCTGATCGTACTCGTACCGATGATCCTGAACGGACGTGCCGGCGCGAAATACGGCATCCCATTTCCCGTATTGGCACGGGCCAGCTTTGGCGTGCGTGGCGCCAATATCCCGGCCCTGCTGCGCGCAGTGGTTGCCTGCGGATGGTTCGGTATCCAGACATGGATCGGTGGCTTCGCGATCTACCAGATGCTGCGGCTCTGGTGGCCCGCGCTCGACAACCTGCCCCAGGTGTTCCCGGCTTCGTTCGGCCTTCAGACCGGCCCCGCTCTTACCTTCCTGCTTTTTTGGGCGCTGAATATGTTCGTGGTCTACCTCGGTGTGGAAAGCATTCGGAAGCTTCTCGTTTTCAAGGCGATCTTTCTTCCCGTTGCAGCCCTTGCCCTTCTATTCTGGGCCATCTCTGCGGCGAAAGGACTGGGACCGATCCTTGACACGCCATCGAAATTCCCGTCTTCGTCGGCGTTCTGGAATTACTTCTTTCCCGCGCTCACCGGCATGGTCGGTTTTTGGGCGACACTGTCGTTGAACATTCCTGACTTCACCCGCTATGCAAAAAGTCAGTCGGCGCAGGTAAAGGGGCAGTCGATCGGCCTGCCGACATCCATGACGCTGTTTGCCTTTATCGGTGTCGTCGTGACATCGGCAACTACGATCATTTATGGGAATACGATTTGGGACCCTGTCGTCCTGGCTGGGAAGTTTGACAGCAAGCTGCTGGTCAGCATTGCTATGATCGCCGTTGCGATTTCAACATTGGCAACCAATATCGCAGCCAACATCGTGAGCCCGGCAAACGATTTTTCAAATGTTTCCCCTTCGAAGATCGACTTCCGCAAAGGCGGCTACATTACCGGTGTGATCGGCATCCTGATCTTTCCCTGGAAGCTCATTGCTGACCCGGCTGGCTATATTTTTACCTGGCTGGTTGGTTACTCGAGCCTTCTCGGCCCGATCGGCGGCATCATGATCGCTGACTATTTTTTCGTAAGGCGGCAACAACTGTTCGTCACCGACCTGTACCGGCTGGAAGGCCGTTATACATACGCGCGCGGCTTCAACGGTAACGCCATCGCTGCGCTTGTGCTGGGCATCCTCCCCAATGTACCCGGGTTCCTGACAACCGTCCACATATTGGGCCCGAATGCCGTCTGGCCGCCACTCGCTCACCTGTACAACTATGCCTGGTTCGTGGGCTTTGCCGTGTCAGGGCTTTCGTACCTGGCCCTCATGCGCACGGCAGCTAAACCGGTGCCCATCGACTCAATCATCATCACAGAAGAAGAACCGTATGTCGCTACTCATTAAGAACGGACGCGTGATCACTGCATCGGAAGACGCCGTCACTGACATCTTCATTGAAGGAGAAACGATCCGCGCCATTGGCAAAGACCTGGTGATGGACGCCGACAAAACAATCGACGCGTCTGGCCTGCTTGTCTTCCCCGGCGGGATCGATCCTCATGTTCATCTTGACATGCCGTTCATGGGGACCTACTCCAGTGACAGCTATGAAACCGGCACGCGGGCAGCCCTGTTTGGTGGAACCACGACCGTCATCGATTTCATCCTGCAGAAGCAGGGCGCATCGCTGCAGGCAGCACTGGACGAATGGAAGTCGCGCGCAACAGGGACTGCCATCGGGGACTATAGCTTTCACATGGCCGTGACCGATTTCAACGACGAAACAAAAAAAGAGATCCGCCACCTCGTTGAAAACGAGGGGATCACATCCTTCAAGACCTTCATGGCCTATAAGGGCGCGCTGATGATCGACGACAGGCAGATGATCGGGTTGATGGAAGAAGTGAAAGCGCAGGGCGGCCTTGTGACGGTGCACGCAACCAACGGCGACATGATCGACTACCTCGTTGCGAAGCACCGGGGCGAAGGAAAGCTCTCTCCTCTTTATCATTATTTATCACAGCCGGAAGTCACCGAGGCGGAGGCTTCCGAACGTTTTGCCGACCTTGCTCATTATACGGGCTGTCCCGGCTATATCGTGCACCTCACCTGCGAAGGGGCTCTGAATGCGGTTCGCAATGCGACACGCCGCAACCAGCAGCTGTTTGTGGAAACCTGCATTCAATACCTGTTGCTTGACGCCTCTTTATACGAAGCGGACTTCGAAGGAGCAAAATGGGTGATGAGCCCGCCACTCCGGGAAAAGAAGGACCAGGAAACACTCTGGGCCGGCATCAACCAGGGCATCGTCAAGGTTGTTGCAACCGACCACTGCCCCTTCCGCTGGGAACAAAAGCTCATGGGAAAGGATGATTTTTCAAAGATCCCGAACGGGCACCCGGCCATCGAGCATCGCATGGAGCTTTTGTACAGCGAGGGTGTAAACAAGGGACGCATTACGCTCAACAAATTCGTTGAAGTTGCGTGTACGAACGCGGCAAAGATCTTCGGCATGTTCCCGCGCAAAGGCACGATCAGCGTGGGCTCGGACGCTGACCTCGTCCTGTTCGACCCATCCGAGAAGCACAGGATCTCGGCACATACACACCATATGAATGTCGACTACTCGGGCTACGAGGGCTGGGAGCTGACCGGCAAAGTGAAGACGGTCATCCTGCGCGGAAAGCTTGCCATCGATGAAAATCAGTGTACATTGGAAAGAGGAGCCGGGCAATTCATCA
>JAQBNP010000230.1 GCA_028288515.1 Flaviaestuariibacter sp.
TTCGTTCCTCGCGATGCCGTACAGCATGAAGGTGCAGGAGATGGCTTCGTTCCTCGCCATAACGGCGTGGTTTCGAGGTGCAGGAGATGGCTTCGTTCCTCGCAATGACGGCGTAAGCAGCCTCTTCACCAATCTAAAATCGTAAATCTAAAATCGTAAATCTAAAGTCCCCTTCAATCTCCCTTACTTCCTGCTGTAGTTCGGCGCTTCCCGTGTGATCTCCACATCGTGCGCATGGCTTTCGCGCATGCCTGCGTTGGTGATCCTGACGAATGTTGCCTGCTTCAGGTCTTCGATATTTTTTGCGCCGCAATAGCCCATACCTGCACGCAGGCCACCGACATACTGGTAGACGATCTCTTTCAGCGTGCCTTTGTAAGCGACGCGTCCCTCGATACCCTCCGGCACATATTTCTTGATGTCCGCCTCGGGGTCCTGGAAATACCGGTCGCTGCTTCCCACCGACATGGCGCCGAGTGAGCCCATGCCGCGGTATTCCTTGAACTTGCGTCCTTCGTAAATGATCGTATCGCCGGGACTTTCCTCCGTGCCGGCGAAGATGCTTCCCATCATCACGCAATCGGCCCCGGCAGCAAGCGCCTTCACCATATCGCCGGTGTAGCGGATGCCGCCGTCCGCGATGAGGGGGATGTTTTTTCCGGCCAGTGCCGCGTGGGCCTGGAGGATCGCCGTGAGCTGCGGAACCCCCGCACCTGCAACGATGCGCGTGGTGCAGATCGAGCCGGGGCCGATGCCGACCTTAACGGCGTCCGCACCCGCTTCGACGAGGGCGGCAGCCCCGGCCGTGGTGGCGATATTGCCGGCAATGACCTGTATATTCCTGAAGTTCTTTTTCACGTCGCGCAGCGCATCGATGATGCCTTTTGAATGTCCGTGCGCACTATCGAGGCAAAGGACGTCGGCACCAACGGCCTGCAGGGCGGCAACGCGCTCCATGAGGTCTCTCGAAACGCCTACGGCAGCGCCGACGAGCAGTCGTCCCATCGAATCCTTGGCGGCATTGGGATAGGACGTCACCTGGAGGATATCGCGGTACGTGATCAGGCCGATGAGGCGCCCGCTGCTGTCAACCACGGGCAGCTTTTCAACTTTTGTTTGTCGCAGGATCGCTTCCGCTTTTTTCAGGTCGGTCCCTTCCGGCGCCGTCACGAGGTTCTCTCGTGTCATCACCTCGCTGACGAGGCGGTTGCCATCTTCCTCGAACCGAAGGTCACGGTTGGTCAGAATACCGGCGAGCTTGCCGGCGGCATCTACGATGGGAATTCCGCCGATCCGGTTCTCCCGCATCAGGCGTTGCGCGTCGCCGATCGTGGCGTCGATGGTGAGTGTAACCGGGTCCTGGATCATGGCGCTTTCGCTGCGCTTGACGCGGCGCACCTGCTCCGCCTGCTTCTCCACCGTCATGTTTTTGTGCAGGATGCCGATGCCGCCCTCACGGGCCAGCGCGATGGCGAGCGAAGCCTCGGTGACGGTGTCCATCGCGGCGGAAAGCATGGGAACATTGAGGGTAATATCGCGCGTCAGCTTTGTACTGATGTCGACGTCGCGCGGAAGGATCTCGGAGAAGGCAGGAACAAGAAGTACGTCGTCAAACGTCAGTCCGTCGATGAACTGTTTCGCAGGGATTGTTGCCATGTGCAAAGGTATAGGAAAAGAACAGGCCCCTCCAAAATGCGGTTACCCACAGGATGTGGACGGCAGCGATTTCCTATCTTCACACATGATGAAAAGTTACCGGCTGTTGTCCTGTGTTCTGTTCCTGGCCCTGACCGGCAACCTGTCGGCCGGTGCCCAGGGATTATCGAAATGGAGCGTTACACTGACGCCTACCATTCTCAGCTACAGTGTCGGCGTACAGCCGGGGGTTGAAGTGGCTCTCGGATCGCGCTGGGCCATCCTGACCGAGGCCGGCATCCCCGTGAAAAGCCTGGCGGAGCGCTTTGATGAGCGGACAGCCTTTCGGCTTTCGAGCCAGCTGAAATGGACGATCCGCCCCGGCGTTCGCGATGCCTACCTTTCTTTCCAGGCAGGCCGCGTGTTCCGGACGTTTACCGAGAATGGCCCCGGCAATTTTACGGAACGGCTTTACGCCGACACGGGCTATCGATACAGCTCCGCGCGCATTCATTCGCCCATCACAACGCTCACCCTTTTTTATGGCGCGAACCGGCCGGTGGGGGAGCGATTCTTCATCGACATGGCCGCTGGCATGGGCGCCCGCGTGATCGCTACATCCTATGATGCGACTGGCGTTCAGCCCATTTCGATCCAGAAGCCCCGTGACAAGATCTTCCCGGCTCCCGATCCTGCAGAGTCCTGCAATTGCACAGTGACGCGGTTCCGGTTTTCAGTTGCCGTGCGTGTGGGCTATCGTCTCAGGTAAGCTTGTATAATTTGCCGGGAAGCGCGGTGACGATCCCATTGAGCTCGAGGTTGAGAAGAGCAGCCGCGACGGTGCTGCTGCTGAGCCCGCTGCGCAGGTTTAGCTCGTCGATCGGTACCAGTTCCTTTTCACGAAGGATGTCGAGCACGGCAGTTTCTTCCTTTGTGAGGTCAACGAAAAGCGCGCGCTGTTTGCGGGCGCCGACCGAGGCCTCGCGCCATCCCATGATGTCGATCAGGTCGGCAGCGGACGTTAGCACCATGGCCTTGTTCTGGCGCACCAGGTGAAGACAGCCGGCGCTGTTCTTGTCCGTGGTGCGTCCCGGCACGGCAAAGACGTCGCGGTTGTATTCGCCGGCCATTTTCGCGGTGATCATGCTGCCACCCTTCACCGCAGTTTCAACGACCACGGTGGCGTCACAGAGCCCTGCCACGACGCGGTTGCGCAAGGGAAAATGGTGCTTGTCCGCCATCGTGCCGCTGAAGAATTCACTGAGAACGCCGCCCCCTGCTTCCACCATGTCGCGGGCCAGGCCGGCATGCGCCGCCGGGTAGATCCGGGCCAGTCCGTGACCGACCACACCGACGGTCGGCAGGTTGTTTTTCACTGCCGCTTTATGCGCGGTTGCATCGATGCCGAAAGCAAGGCCACTGACGATGGTCACCCCTTCGCTGGCAAGGTCCGAGACGAGGGTTTCCGTAAATGTCTTACCGTACTCGGTCTGGCTCCGTGTGCCGACAATGGCGAGCATGCGCTTGGCATTGAGGTCTGCTGTGCCCTTGTAAAAAAGAAGCGTCGGTGCGTCGTAACAATTCAGCAGGCGCCGTGGGTAGGCCGGGTCGTCGAGAAAGAGCACGCGAATGCGGAATTTCTCGACGTAGGCAGCTTCAGCCTCCGCCAGGTGAAAGTCCGCGAATTGCTTGATGGCGGTTGCGCGCACAAGGCCGATTCCTTCGAGCTTTTCGAGCTGGTGCAGGCGTGCTGAAAAGATCGAGCGCGCGTCGCCGAAATGTTGCAGCAGGATGCGGGCATGCACGTCGCCGATCTGTGGCACGAGCGTCAGGGCAAGCTGGTAAACAAGGTCGGCATTCATAGCCACCTAAATATAAGTCCCGGCGCAGGCCCGGAAAACTTATTTGCTCAGGACTTTCAGCTCCGTTCTCCGGTTTTGTGCCCGGCCTTCTTCGGTCTTATTACTGGACACGGGAACGGTCGATCCAAAACCTTTCGGAACGAGACGTGTATCCTTGATGCCTTTCCGGATCAGGTAGTTCACGGCCATGCGGGCGCGCTGCTCGGAGAGCTTCTGGTTTGCCGCGGCATTGCCAACGTTATCGGTATGGCCCTCGATCTCGATGCGGACCGTCGGGTTATCCTGCAGGAACTGAGCAACCCGATCGAGCTCCGCTTCCGATTCCAGCTTAAGCTCGTACTTGTTCACGTCGAAAAAGATATTGCGGAGGACCACTGCGGCATTGACCTCGATTGGCTTGAGCGGGATGTCTTTCCGGTAGGTGGAATCGGCGGTCTTGCCATGCAGCTCAAAGCGATCCGAATAAAACAGGTAGCCTTTCCTCGTGACGTTGAATGCATAATCGCGACCGACCGGAAGCGGTGTCAGGTAATTTCCTTTTTCATCGGTCTGCACGCGGGAGATGGTTTGCTTCGTGGCAATATCCACGAGCTCGACGGCAGAGGGCAGGCCTGTCTTTGTTTTCTCGTCGAACACGTTGCCGCGGACCCAGAGGGTTTTGGAAGGGCGCATGCCGGGGCGCATCTCGAAGCTGTAAAGATCGAGGCCGCCTTTTCCCTCGGGGCGGTCGCTTGCAAAATAGGTCGTTACGCCGTCAGCAGCGATCACCAGTGTGCTTTCCTCCTCAATGGTGTTGATCGGGTAGCCCAGGTTTTCCGGCTTGCTCCACTTTCCGTCGGGGCCCTTCCGCACGAGGAAAAGGTCTTGCGAACCATATCCCAACAGACCGTTGGATGCAAAGTATAATGTCTGGTTGTCGGCGTGAATAAACGGGGTGAGCTCATCGCCGGCGGTGTTGATTTCCGGGCCGAGGTTCTCGGGTTCGGTCCAGCGGTTGCCGGGCCCGAGGTGGGTCACATAGATATCGCTGCCGCCATAGCCGCCCGGCCGACGGCTCACAAAATAGAGGTCGCGCTTGTCGGGCGAAAGCGAGGGCTGGGTTTCCCATTGGTCTGTATTGACACGGGAGCCCAGGTTCACGGCTTCTCCCCAGCCTTCCTTATTCAGATAGGAGATATAGATGTCGCAGCTTCCCATCCCATCGGGTCGGTAACAGCCGGTGAAAACAAGCCATTGGCCATCCTGCGAGATGTTCTGCGCTCCTTCGTTCTGCGGTGTGTTGATGGAGCCGTTGAGGTGAAACCCTTCGCTCCACTGGCCGCCCTCGCGGTGCGACAGGAAGAAGTCCTCATTCTTGCCGCCGAGGCGGCGCGTAAAAACGAGGTCGTTGCCCTCGATCGTCAGGGATGGAAAATACTCCGACTCCTTTGTGTTGATGCCGCTTCCGAGGTTCTTCGGCTCAAATACATAAGCGCCGGGATGGGTGCGGGCAAAGTCCACGGCAAACTGGAACGACTTCCGCCGGTACTCGGCCGCTTTGCGCGTGGACGCGGGCAGCCTGGGGTTGCTGAGCATGGCCTCCGTTACCTGGAGGGCTTTCGCAAACTGCCCTGCCCCCGCCAGGTTGATGGCATAAGGGAGACGGAAGGGAGACGTGTAATTGGTATCGATGGCGAGGCCTTTTTCGTAGATGGCAACGCTTTCGCTATAGCGTTTCAGCTGGCCATAGACGCCGGCCAGGGACAGGTAGGGGTCGATGTAAGCGGGGTCGCGTCGGATGGCCTCGCGGAAGGACTCGATGGCATCGTCCCATTTTTCGGCATCGATCTTCTCGAGCCCTTTGACATTGGCTTCGATGGCCTTCTTATCGATCCGTGACTGGTCATATTGCGCGGTGGAAACAAGGGTCGCCAGGGTCAGAAAAAGGGTGAGAAGGGGCGTCAGGGTCTTCATGGAATGAATGTACGCCAAAGGCCTGCAGGATATTTTGCGCGCGGACGACTTTTAACGTTTGACTAGGGCACGTTGATGTACTTGTGGATCTGCAGGGAGAGGCGCCACTGGGGGTGCTGCTTGACATAGTCGATGATGAGGGGGGTGGAGCGGTCGGCGCGGTCCCACTCGGGTTGCAGGAACAGGCGGCAGTCAGGACCCACCTGTGCGGCCCATTGCTCGGCCCAGAGAAAATCGGAGGGATGGAAGATGACAACCTTGAGCTCGTGCGCCGCGGCAACGGCTTCCGGCAGGGGTGCCTTGAACTTTTTCGGTGAGAGCGTCACCCAGTCGAGCTGACCGCTCATCGGCGAGCTGCCGGAGGTTTCCATGTGAACGCGAAGGCCCGCAGCGCGGAGTTCCGTCGTCAGGTCGGTGAGGTCATGGAGGAGGGGCTCGCCACCGGTGATCACGACGATCTCGGCAGGTGTTTCTTTTGCAAGTGACACCAGGTCGGCCACTGGATACAGCGGGTGTGTGGAGGCATCCCAGCTCTCCTTGACGTCGCACCAGGCGCAGCCCACATCGCAGCCGCCGAGGCGAATGAAGTACGCGGCGCGGCCCTGGTGGACCCCCTCTCCCTGGAGGGTGTAGAAGTGCTCCATCACGGGCAGCAGCGCGGTTTGCCTTGCGGTGGCCGGTATCGTCTGCGCCTTATTCATAATGCTTGACCGCGCAGGCTTTGAACGTATTCTTCATCAAGGCGGCGATCGTCATTGGGCCCACGCCGCCCGGTACCGGTGTGATGAAAGACGCTTTTTGAGACACAGCGGGGAAGTCGACATCACCGCTGATGCGATAGCCTGATTTCCTGGTCTCATCGGCGATGCGCGTGATGCCGACGTCGATAATCACCGCGCCTTCCTTTACCATGTCTTCCGTCACAAAGCCCGGTCGGCCCAGCGCCGCGATGACGATGTCGGCAGTGGCACAGATCTCTTTCAGGTTTTGCGTGTGCGAATGGCAGATGGTGACCGTTGCATTGCCATAGCTGCCGGAGCCGCTGAGCAGGATGCTCATGGGCCGACCGACGATATTGCTCCGGCCGATCACGACGGCGTGCCGTCCTTTCGTTTCGATCTTATAGTGCTCCAGCATCAGGATGATGCCGTACGGCGTTGCCGGAATGAAGGAAGGCTGACCGAGGACCAACTTACCGATGGTGTTGGGATGAAACCCGTCGACATCTTTTGCCGGGTCGATGCAGGTGATGACCTCATCGGCGGAAATATGCTCGGGGAGGGGAAGCTGTACGAGGATGCCATCTACGTCCGGGTCACGGTTGAGGTCCCGGATGGTTTCCAGCACCTTGAACGCACTGACAGTCTCTTCAAAACGGATCAGCGTCGACTTAAAACCCACCTCTTCACAAGCCTTCACTTTGGCGCCGACATAGGTTTCGCTGGCGCCGTTATTCCCGATCAGGATGGCCACCAGGTGGGGCACTTCCTTTCCGTTGGCGGCCAGCTGGGCAACTTCGAGCTTCAGCGCATCCTTGATCGACTGCGCCGCCTCTTTGCCATTCAAAATTTGCATGCGGCAAAGGTAAAGACCCACGCAGGGTGGGAAAAAAACAATTTCTACCCCAAGGGCCCATCCTACTTTTAAATGAACAAAAAACAGCCCCTTTGAAAACCCCGGCTCGCCTCCTCGTTCTGCTGCTGGCGCCGTTCTCGGGCGATGCGCAGGCCGCACGATTCCCAGTTGCCTTCGCGGGCACCCGGCTTGCTGTCTACGCTCCCCATTTCACGGATGCGCTGTCCTGTGCGGCGAATGCTGCGGCGCTCGCGGGCCTGGACACCTTCAGTTTCGGCGTCTGCACAGAAAGGCGTTTTTTGCTGGCCGACCTGTCTGTGTCCAGTGCTGCAGCTGTGGTTCCGAGCCGGTTCGGAACGTTCGGGGTGGGCGCCTCGTTTTCCGGCACGATCGCCTACCGAGAAACCTCTTTGGATATTTCATATGGCCGCCATTTCGGCCAGGTGCTGTCGGGCGGGGTGCGCTTCGGTTATGGCGGAACAAGCGCGGGTTCCTACGGCAGAGCGGCCCGGGTGCTTGCGGAGGCGGGTATTCTCGTGCGACTGTCTCCTCGCGCAACGGCTGGCGTCAGAATCTCGAACCCGGGCGGCGGATGGAGGAAAGGCGGCGGTGGGCGCCTGGCCGGCATTTACACGTGTGGTGTGGGCTACGAGCTTTCGGAACGCTCCTTCCTGGCAGCGGAGATCCTGAAGCAGGAAGACGAGCCCGTGACCGTGAACGCCGGCTTCCACTATGGGTTTGCGCGGTTATTGGCTGCCCGGATCGGCTTCATTTCCGCCGCATCGCAGTTTTACCTGGGCGTTGGCGTTGACCTGAACCGCTTGCGGCTTGATGTGGTCGCCACGCTGCATCCCTACCTTGGAATGACACCGGGCTTTGGGCTTTTGTACGTGGCAAAACGCGCGCGGCCATGAAAACGCTCGTGGTCTTTTGCCTGGCGATTTTGCTCCAGCCGGAGGCGGAAGCACAGGGCGTCACGGGCGCAGCGGAACAGCAACTGGAACGCCTTGCCGAGCGACCCGGGAACGGCGCGGCGGCGGAAGATTACCTGGACGATCTGCGGCGTCTGCACAGGCGGCCGCTTGCCATCAATTCGGCGAGCGCCGAAGACTGGCAGGTGTTCCGGGTGCTGACTGCCCTGCAGATCCAGTCCCTGATGCGCTACCGCGAAGCACTGGGTGACCTTGTCAGCGTGTATGAGCTGCAGGCGGTGCCGGGCTGGGATGTGGCAACGGTCCGGCAGCTCCTTCCCTACCTGGTCCTGACAGACGGTGCCTCTGCGCTGCGCCGCCGGCTGCGCGCGGGCGATC
>JAQBNP010000256.1 GCA_028288515.1 Flaviaestuariibacter sp.
TATTCTCCAGCTCAAAGAGGTATTGCTGCTTGATCCGCAGGGGATTGACGATCACCTTATCGCCGCCATAAAATTCCATGAAGTTGACGCCGCCGAATGTTGCCGCGTACTGGTCCTGTTTGCCGCCCGCGAGCTTCAGGTGATTCCTCTCGATCTCGAAGGCGTAATGAGCAATATCATATTCGCCGAGGGGAAGCCGCATCATCTCCGTAAACGCCCCAATGATGGCCACGACCAGCGTCGACGAAGTGCCCAGCCCAGAACCCGCGGGCGCATCAACGAAAGTGGACAACCGGAAGCCGCCATTGCTGGCACCGAAGTCTTTTTGCACGGCATTGTACACACCCTTGAGCAGGTCGAGCGTGCCGTCGATGGGGAGCTCGGCCGACCAGTCAAATGTCTGTGATTCGCCACGGTCATTGGCAACAAGGATGATCTTTTTTTCATCGAGCGGCTCGATGCTTGCCTGCGCGTACAGGGAGATGGTGGCATTGAGGATCGTGCCGCCGTAAAGGTCGCTATAAGGACTCACATCGGTGCCGCCGCCGGCCAGCCCGATGCGCAGGGGTGCTTTGCTACGATAGATCATAATTCAAGGCGGGCTGGCGGGTGCCGGTTGGCCCTCAGAGCCCGGTCTGTTTGCTGATTTGAAGAATGGCCCCGGTCAGGTTTGCCCAGGAATACTTCTCCTTTTCGGTGCGAAGATGCGGAATAAAAAAGTCTTCGCCTAATTGGTAGAACTCCAGGATCGCCGTCGCGATGGAGGCAGGGTCGGGCTCGCAAACCAGTCCCGCCCGGCGGTCCGGCACGAGGTCGGGAAGGCCGCCAACTTTGGTGACGATCATCGGTCGCTCGAAATGATAAGCGAGGGGCGTCACACCACTTTGCGTCGCGTTTCGGTACGGTTGTGCAATGCAATCGCCCGCACAGAGATAATAGCGAACCTCGGAGTCCGGGATGAAGCGCGTATGAAGGATGACAGAACCGGAAAGTCCGTTTCTATCGACGATCTCGAGGTAGGGTTTTTCATCCTCATAGAATTCCCCGGCCACGAGAAGCTTGATGCCCGCTGCCCTGATGCGCGCATCGGCCATCGCTTCCAGTAACATGTCAAGACCTTTGTAGTGGCGGATAAAGCCGAAAAACAGCACGAGCGGCCCTTCCGGCGGAAGGCCAAGGTGGGCCCGGGCGGCTGCTTTCGGCTGGCGATCGCCGAATGTATCATACAATGGATGCTGCACCAGCTGCGCCGGCTTCGTCTTTTCGAACAGGCGCAGGTCCTGCAGCACTTTGTCGCTCATCGTAATGAATGCATGGCAGCTGGCCAGGAAATAGGAGGTGAGTGCCTTGTCGCCCGGCCTCGCCTCATGTGTGATGACGTTGTCGGCGATACAGACGATGCGCGTGTGGCGGTTCTGGCGCACCTGCCTCAGGATCGTTCCCAGGGATGCGCCTATGAACGGGATCCAAAAGCGAACCACCACCAGGTCCCATTTTTCCCGGCGCAGCAGTCGTCCGACGCGAAGCCAGTTGAGTGGGTTGACGGAATTGATAAGCGACCGGATCACGAGGCCCCTGGGCGCGGGCTCGTCGCTGAACTGCGTTTTGCCCGGGAACAGGAATGACGGGTATTGCAGCGAGAAGGAGAGTAGGGCGCATTCATGTCCCTCGGCAAGGAACTGTGTTGCGAGCCGCTGGTTGAACGTTGCCAGTCCGCCCCGCAACGGGTGTGCCGGGCCAATGATAAGTACACGCATTACAAGCCGGTTTTTTCCTCGATCAGGTACGAGTTCTTCCCGGGTGCGTTCCGCGCGATGAGCTCCGAAATAAAGCCGGCGAGGAAGAGCTGCATGCCGATGACGATACAGGCGAGCGCCAGGAAAAAGCCCGGCCGGTTCGTCAGAGCAAAGCCCGACGGGTCAATGATCTTGGCAATGATCAGGTACAGCGTGATGAAGAAGCCGAGCATCATCGCGGCGGTTCCCCACAGCCCGAAAAAGTGCATGGGGCGTTTCGAGAACTTCCCCACGAACGTGATCGAGGCAAGGTCAAGAAAGCCGTTGACAAAGCGTTCCCATCCAAATTTGGTGACCCCGTATTTGCGGGCGCGGTGCTCCACGACCTTTTCGCCGATCTTTTTGAACCCGGCCCATTTGGCAAGGACGGGTATATAGCGGTGCATCTCGCCGTACACCTCGATGCTCTTGACCACCTTTTTGCGATAGGCTTTCAGGCCGCAATTGAAGTCGTGCAGGTAGATGCCGGACACCTTGCGGGTGGCGGCATTGAATAATTTCGAAGGAAGATTCTTGGTCAGCTTGTTGTCGAACCGCTTTTTCTTCCACCCACTGATCAGGTCGTAGCGCTCCTCGGCGATGAGGCGGCGCAGCTCGGGGATCTCGTCCGGACTGTCCTGGAGGTCGGCGTCCATGGTGATGACCACCTCGCCGTTAGCGGCTTTGAAGCCTTCGTTCAGGGCCGCGGATTTCCCGTAGTTCCTCTGGAACTTGATCCCTTTGATGTTCGGGTTTGCTTCGCGAAGTCCGTTGATCACGTCCCAGGAACGGTCCGTGCTCCCGTCGTCCACGAGGAGGATCTCGTAGCTGTAGCGATGCTCGTCGCACACGCGCCGGATCCAGTCGCACAGCTCCGGCAGGGATTCATCTTCATTATAAAGAGGCACTACGATTGAAAGGTCCATAGCGGTTAGTTGAGGGCAGGTCGTTCCCTGCGGATAAGGATCGAGATAAGCATGCTGACGACAAAGTCGCGGATCAGGTTGATGCCCATCCCGAGAAAAATATTCTTAAAATTGGTTTCTGTCTTATTGGCATTGGCTTCTTTCAACACCTTGTCGATCTCTGACTGTGGAGCATTGATGCTGTGGAGCATCGCGATATTCTTTTCAACCCCGAACCGGAACAGCCGCTCGGTTAGTCCCTTGTCCACCACAACGAACAGGATATAGTTGCCGATGGCCAGGAGTACGGCGGCGACGATATAGGACAAAAACGTGAATTTGATGGCTTCCTTGAAAGAAAGGTAACCCCCGTTTCGCTTGCGCAGCTGGAAGCCGGCCAGGATCAGCACCACGGCCATATACGGCACGAAGCTTCCGAGGAACTGCACCTTGGCGAAGGTCTCGAAGCCGCAGAAATAGGAGCCGAAGAGGAGGGCGAGCCCGATGAGCCCGTTAATGATACCGTACTTGATCCCCTCTGTTCGAAAATCGACCGGCGCCTTGCCGGGCAGCGCGTCGGGTTGCTGTGAATCCATAAGCCGTTAATAAGTGCTCAAAAATACGCGCCCTTTATGAATAATGCCGATCGGCTTGCCCGTCATCTCTTTGCCGAAGAAAGGACTGTTGGCGGAACGCGACCTGTTTACTTCTTTCGAGAAGGTCCATGAAGCCGTTTGGTTGAACAGTGTGAGACTGGCCTCCCGGCCCACGGCAATGGTCGGCTGTGGCAGGTTGAAAAGCGTTCGCGCATTCCGGCTGAACAGGGCTTCGATGCGTTCAGGCGGGAGACCGGGCACGGCCATCATCACCACAGCTAAAGCGGTCTGCAGGGCCATCATCCCCATTCCGGCGGTTTCAAATTCAACCACCTTGTGGTCCGTATCATGGGGCTGGTGATGGGTGGCCAGGCAATCGACCGTTCCGTCCAGAATGCCCTGCCGCAATGCATCGCGGTCGGCTGCGCTCCGCAAGGGCGGGTTGAGCTTTAGGTTCGTGTCGTAGTCCTTCAGGTCTTCTTCCGTGAACCAAAGGTGCGCCGGCGTCACCGAGCAGGAGACCGCAATGCCCGCTTTTTTCGCGGACCGGATCAGCTCGAGCGAGCGCGCGGTGCTCACACCCGTTATGTGCAGCTTTGAGCCGGTGTAGGCTGCCAGCTCGATGTCGCGCGCGATCATCAGCTCCTCGGCGATCGCTGGGCGACCGGGAAGCCCGAGCCGCGTTGAAAGGACGCCTTCGTTCATGAGCCCGCCGGGACTGATCGATCGGTCGTCCGGCAGCTGGATCAGGGTTTTATCAACGGCTTTGAGATATTGAAGTGCCTTCAGGAGAAGACCGGGCGATTGAATGGATTGCAGGCCGTCGCTGAATGCCGCTGCGCCGCTGGCAGACATGTCATACATCTCCGACAGCTCTTTTCCCTCTGCAAGTTTCGTCACGGCCCCGATGGGGTGAAGGGTTACGGGAAGGCTGCCGCTCTTCTGCACGACATATTCGACAGGTGCTTTGGAATGAACGACCGGAATGGTATTGGGAATGAGAAAGACATCGGTAAAGCCGCCTGCCGCCGCTGCATCCGCGCCGGTCCCGAGGGTCTCGCGAAACTCCTGCCCAGGGTCGCAAAAATGCGCAAACACGTCCACCCACCCTGGCGATATGCAGGTATCGGGCTCGTCCACCACCGTGTCTGCCTGAGCATTGGTGTCTCCGATGGTGGCGATGCGGCCATTGGAAATAAGGATGTCTGCGCGCTGGAGATGATGAGGTGATGCGGGATCGATGATGCGTGCTTGCCTGACGAGGATGTCCATGAAGAAGCGAAGATAACAGTTCTGGATGTGAATGTACACGAGCGAAAGACTGCCCGCAACAGGGTGCATGGGAACCTGTGTAGTCATCCGGGTACTAGGAAACCAGGCTGGTTCGAGTTGCCCGGTTTTCCTGGCGCGCGCACCATTACCACCGTGTGCGCCGTTTGGCCACGTGGCACGCTCCGGGGCACCCTGTTGTACGGAGATCGGTCAGGCCTTGCCCGCCTAACTTCTATGTAAAAATCCGCCAGTCTGGAATTCCCTTATCAGCTGGGGTCAAAGAAAAGAGCGCAGGCGCCACCACAAGGAACGCCGCTCGTGCAGTTCCGGTTATCGCCTCATTGGTAATCGAAATAACTTACTACTTCAACATTAAAACCAGTTTATATGAAGAAGATTTTATTCATGACCGTTTTCCTGGCCGCCATCCTGTCGGCTACTTCCTACGCTCAAAGCGCCGACCAGGCAGCAATGCTGCAGCAGGCGAAAGAAAAGCAGAAGTCGCAGATGGTCGAGAAGACCGGTCTCACCGAAGCGCAGGCAGACCGTGTCATCGAGATCAATTTCGAGATGCGCGAGGCAGCGCGTGCCCTTCGCGACTTGAGCGATGCCGATCGCAGCGCCAGGATCGCCGAATTGAAAGCGGCCAAGGAAAAGAAATACAGCGAGATCCCGCTGACGGCTGAGCAGATCAAAGCCGTCTATGATTTCTACGAGAACATGGGGAAGCCGACCGCCCACAAATCGGGTAACTAAGGATCTGCACATGAGTGAAAAAGCTGCCGAAACGCAGCTTTTTTTTATGCGGTCGATCTTGCTTAACTCGGCGTGCGGCCGGTTGGCCATGCTCGCAATGGAAGCTTGATGGCGGAAGCGACCGGTGACCGGGCTTCAACGGTGCGCTTTCAACCGGGAACGTCGGCTTTGCAGAAGACCGCCCAGCGCATCGCAGAATGGTTCTCTTAGATGGAACTCCTACATTTATGCACGCGTTAAGGCGGGGAGCTGTGAACTGGTGTGAATCAGCTGGAGAACGCCGTCATGCGCATCATTTTATGCCCGTTACCATGACAAGGAATACAATTATTGCAACCCGGCTGCGCGAGGTCTTCCTCGATGGAAAGTGGATCGCCAACACGAACTATCAGGACCTGTTGAGAAGCATCGATTGGCAACAGGCGATCCAAAAAGTTGGCGATCTGAATACCATCGCAGCGCTGACCTTCCATATCAACTATTACCTGGAAGGACTGATCTCGGCACTCAAAACCGGGAGGCTCGCTATCAGCGATCGATACAGCTTCGACCTGCCCGACATCCAGACTGAGGCCGACTGGAGCAGCCTCGTATCAGGCTTCGTGGACAATTCTGAAACCTTTGCAACTCTTGTGGAGCGGATGGACGACAGCACCTTCGACCGGCCCTTTGTTGACGAAGCTTATGGTACATACTGGCGGAACATCGAAGGAGTCATCGAGCACAGCTATTACCACCTGGGACAGATATCCCTGCTTCGAAAGATGATCGCGGCAAACCGGCCTTGAACGGTCATTGTAATGGCGCAATGGGTATTTACCACTCTGAAAGCGTACTGCCATTCTTCCGGTCTGCCCTTGTTTCGCGGATCAGGCACCGTGTCGGCGGCACATAGAAGACAACCTGGAAGCATCGCCTACGCACGTGATCAACAACCTCATACTGACATAAAAAAGCTCTCCATCCGAGAGCTCGACTGTCGGGATGACTGGATTCGAACCAGCGGCCTCTTCGTCCCGAACGAAGCGCGCTACCGGGCTGCGCTACATCCCGAGGTGGCGCAAAAATAAAAACTGGCATAAAAAGTTGATGCGATCAGGCTGGTTTTTTTGCCTGCTTAGTCGGCTTTCTTTTCCGTCATGAGCTTCCTGATCTCCGCGGCAAAGTCTTCTTTCTTCAGCGGGTCCTCCACGAAATGCCAATAACCGGTTTTGTTGTTGATGAACAACGTTGCCGGAATGGCGCCGGACCATTTTGGGTCGGCAACCGGGCAGAAGAGATCAGCATTCGTTTCATCCAGGAAGACGATTGAGCCTGTGTCGAACTTGAACCGCTTCGCAAATGCCGGCAGCTTCGCATAATCATCCGGAAGGTCGAGGCTCACAAGCACAAGGCGAATGCCCGCACTGTCCCATTTTTTCAGCTCTTGCTGGAAGCCGGGGATCTCAGCCACACAAGGCTTGCAGAAGGAAGCCCAGAAATTGACGACCGTCGGCCGGTCGCTTTGCTCGATCGCTTTTCGAAGGTCTGCAAGCTTCCATTTGGGGATCTGCTGGGCAGCAACGGTTGAACCGACGGCCAGGAAAAAAGCGAGCAGGATTTTCTTAGACAGCTTCATTGGTAAGTCCCCATTTTATGGCGATCTCCGCCGCGTCGCGCTCATCGAGCTGCGGCTGATCATAATGGCCCGCGGCTTTCTTCTGCCGGTAGGCCTCATAGACACTAACGGCACAGGCCACACTGATATTGAGCGACTTGATCATGCCGACCTGCGGGATGATGAAATTGCCATCTGCGCGGTCGTTCAATTCATCGCTGACCCCGGAGGCCTCGTTGCCGAAAACGAGCGCTGTCCGTTTGGTCAGGTCGGTCTCGTACAGCCCTACGGCATTGGCGCCGAGGTGGGTTGTCAGGATCGCATCGTAACGCTGGCGTACGGCATCCACGCACGTATCGATGCGATCGAACTGGTGAACCATCAGCCATTTGTAGGCGCTCCCGCTGCTGCGAAAACCCCATCGCTCGAGACGTGGCGCGCGCGTATTGACGACAAACACTTCCTGGATGCCGACAGCGTCGCAGCTGCGCAATACGGCCGACACATTGTGGGGGTCGAACACGTTCTCGAGCACGACTGTCAGTCCTGTCTGGCGCTGGGCAAGTACGGCCTCGATGCGTGCCTGGCGT
>JAQBNP010000019.1 GCA_028288515.1 Flaviaestuariibacter sp.
TCTCGACCGACTTCGTCAACGTCCGCTTCAACGAGATCACCTCGTTCGTGGAAACCACGTTCAAGCATATCTCCGAGAGCAAGAGCCTCAAGTTCGGCATCGAGATGGACAAGAAGCTCCCGGATGCCCTCGAGACCGACGTTCAGCGTCTGAACCAGATCCTCAAAAACCTGCTGTCGAACGCCTTCAAGTTCACTGAAAAAGGTGGTGTTTACCTGCGGATCTACGAGGCCAGCAAGAACTGGCGCCAGAACAATCCGAGCCTCGACAACGCCCGCAAGGTCGTTGCATTCGAGATCAAGGACAGCGGTATCGGTATCTCGAAGGACAAGCAGAACATCATCTTCGAGGCCTTCCAGCAAGCGGAAGGATCGACGTCCCGGAAATACGGTGGTACCGGTCTCGGCCTTTCGATCTCGCGTGGTCTTGCCGACCTCCTCGGTGGTTCGATCGAGCTGGAATCCGAACCAGGCACAGGCTCAACGTTCACGCTCTTCCTGCCGATCGACTACAACCCCGATCACGTGAAGAAAGAGAAGCAGTCCAGCCTCACGGTCAGCGAATACAAGATCTCACAGGACGACGATTCAGCGATCCAGTCGGTTCCAACCGTCAAGCTTCCTGAAGCCCGCGACCTCGAGGTCTTCAACGAGATCATCAATGAGACCGGCGACGATCGCAATACGATCACGCTGGGCGATAAAGTGGTGATGGTCGTCGAGGATGACATCCGCTTCGCCAAGATCATGGTGGAGAAGGCGCACGAGCTTGATCTTAAAGTTGTCGTAGCCACGTCCTTCGGTGATGTGTTCGACCTCGCCAACAAGTATACCCCGATCGCCGTCACGCTCGACGTGAAGCTTCCCGACGCAAGCGGCTGGCGCATCCTGGACCTCTTTAAGAACGATATCAACTTCCGTCATATCCCCGTTCACCTCATCTCGGGTGAGGAGAACCGACTGCTTGCCATGCAGCGCGGTGCCCGCAGCTTCAGCCTCAAGCCGCTGAAGAACGAAGCCCTGGCTGTCCTCTTTAACGACATCATCCGGTACAAGGACCACAAGCCGAAATCCCTGCTGATCGTGGAAGACAATGAGCTGGATTCATCGCAGATCGCCAAGATCCTTGAGAACGGCGAACAGGTGAAGATCGAGTTCGCAACGACCGGGAAGCAGGCGCTTGGCCTGATCCAGGAGAACGAGTACGACTGCATCATCGTCGACTACATGCTGCCCGATATCGGCGGACTGGAGTTCGTCACCGAGATCAACAATGTGAAGCGCCTGGCCATGACGCCGGTGCTCATCTACTCGGCCAAGGACTTCTCACCGAAGGAGCGCACGCAGCTGAAGCAGTTCGCCAACCGCATCCTGCTGAAAGATGTCAACTCGCTTGAGCTCCTGCTGGAAGAGGTCGTGCTGCACCTGCACGTGGATCATAAGGACCTGCTGCCGGAGAAGAAGCGCATCATCGAAAACCTGCGGTCCCGCGAGGACGTGCTGGCCAATAAGACCGTTCTCGTTGTCGATGATGACGTTCGGAACCTGTTCGCCCTGACCACGGCCTTCGAGCGGTACAATATCAACGTGATCACCGCGGAAAGCGGCCAGGAGGCGATCAATATCCTGGGCGATAATTCAAACGTCGATATGGTCCTGATGGACATCATGATGCCTGAAATGGACGGCTATGAAACGACGCAGAAGATCCGCCGCGAGCACAAGAACAATCACCTTCCGATCATTGCAGTGACCGCGAAGGCGATGAAAGGCGACCGCGAGAAATGTATCGAGGCAGGCGCATCCGATTATATTACTAAACCCGTTAAAATCGATCAGTTGCTTTCCCTGATGAGAGTATGGCTGTACAAATAGTCGATAATGGAAGTGACCAAAGAAGGCCAGTTGAACAAGTCTGAAGTCAAGATTCTTGTCGTGGATGACCGCGAGGATAACCTCCTGTCGATCGAGACGATCCTGGAACGGGACAATTATACGATCCGCAAAGCCAACTCAGGCCGCGCAGCGCTGAAGACGCTCCTTACGGAGCAGGACTTCACCCTGATCCTGATGGACGTCCAGATGCCCGACATGAACGGGTTCGAGACCGCCACTTTGATCTACCAACGGGAAAAGTTGAAGAATATTCCGATCATCGTTATTAACTCCCACAATAAGGATGAGGAATACATGTTCGAAGGATATAAAATGGGGGCGGTCGACTTTATCTATAAGCCGATCAACCCCGAGTTGATGCGGTTTAAGGTCAGCGTTTTCGCTGACCTTTACCGCAAAAATTACCAGCTCATGCAGCAGGAAAGAAACCTGCTTGCCGTGAATGAAAGCCTTGAAAAAGAGATCGAGGAGCGACGCACATCGGAAGAAAAGATCCGTCTACTCAACTTCCAGCTGCTGCAAAACAACGACGAGCTCAAGGTGATCAACGAAGAGCTTGACCGGTTCGCCTACGTTGCGTCCCATGACCTGCAGGAGCCGCTCCGGAAGATCATGGTCTTCAGCGACGTCCTGGCCATGAAACTCCAGGGCAAGGTGGAACCCGATGTCCAAAACTCACTTGATAAGATCGTAAAGGCATCCGACCGGATGCAAAAGCTGATCAACGACCTCCTCAAGTTCTCGCGCCACGCGAGCGGAACGGAGGACTTCAAAAACGTGGACCTGAATGAGCTCGTAGCTGAAGTGGTTTCAGACCTGGAAGCGGACATCCAGCGCAAAGAGGCGCGCGTCAGCTTTGAGGCGCTCCCTGTCATCCAGGCCATTCCCAGCCAGCTGCGCCAGCTCTTCCAAAATCTTATTGGGAACGCCCTCAAGTTCTCCCGTCCCGACACCGCGCCGATCGTTGAGATCCGGAGCGAGGTGATCGAGAATATGAAAAGCACGAACAGCCAGGGCCTCACCACCGCACGCACCTTTCACCGGATTTCCATCAGTGACAATGGCATCGGCTTTGACGGAAAATATGCCGACGATATTTTCGTCGTGTTCAAGCGCCTCCATAGCTACCACGAGTTCGAGGGCTCCGGCATCGGGCTTTCGATCTGCAAAAAGATCGTGGACAAGCATAAAGGAACGATCACCGCGCACAGCACGCTGAATGAAGGAGCGACCTTCGTGATCACTCTTCCCGAAGAGCAACAACAGTCGGAGAAGCTGGCGGGGAAGGATACGGCCCTGGTGAAGTAGGTGAGGCCGCGCTTTTAGATTTCAGATTGCCCAGTTTTGATTGACAGCCGCATCGCCTTTTTGCGTGAGCTTCCCGACGAATACATCGGCCGTGGAATAAAGTCGCCAACACTTCCCAGCTCTTCTTTTGAAGTCGAGCGTTTTCAAGCCGGAGCGTAACTGGTATTTTTCTTGTTATATATGTGTTAACACCTTTCACGCCGGGCCGCACACAGCAGGCTCCGACGCAAACCTGTTAACCATGAAAAAAACACCAGTGCTCCTGGCCCTGCTGCTCTGTGCGGGGTGGGCGCAGGCGCAAGCTTTGGACCTGGACGACCTCATCTCTCTGACGGGACAGGGTGTCCAGAAATTCGATGCGCACCTCGGCCGCAAGTCGTACAAGCGCGACTATGAATCGCCCCGCGAGTCTCCATCCAACTACAATTATTACCAGCAGAAAAAGTCCAAAGGCGAGGAGGTGCTCCGTAAGGTCTCCTACCAGGACGATGATAAGGCGCCGGCCCTTCGCTACCAGACAACCTCGCAGAGTGAGTTCAGCGGCCTTCTGCACGACTTGAAGAAAGCCGGCTATGTCTGTTACGACCCCGCCGCCGATGAGCGCAAGCCGGCCCTGTACCAGAAAGGAACCTGCAGTGTGAGCACCGCTCTTGATGTCAAGGACAGCCTTACGCTTTACACGGTATCCATTCAGAAGACCTCACTGCCGAAGTCCAAAGAGGTGGCCTATGCCGAAGACCTTCTCAAGTTCGGCTCTCACGAAAGCCTGGCCGCTTTTTTTGGGGAGGACAACGTGAGGAAAGATGTTTTTCACTACACCGATACCGAGATCAACAAGTGCTCGGTGCTGTTCCCAAATACAAGCCGTGAGGTGATCTTCATCTGGAATGACGAAGTGAACTACCGCAAGCCCGCCTTCCTCATTGTCGGCGGTCATTTGCAGACAAGCGGAACGCAGGAGTATACGTTGGAGACCGGGCAGAACGAGTGGCAGACAAGGCAGGGGATCTTTTCAGGGATGAAGCTGCAGGAACTTGAAAAGCTGCATGGCAGCCCGATTAGCTTCTATAGCTGGAATACGGACCGGCCCGGTGTGCTGGCCCCGACGAAGACCGGGGCGATCGATTTCTCGAGGCTCAGCATCGTCTTCGCATGCCTCAATTGTACTGATAAAAGCGCCCTTTCAACAACATTGATCAACTCACAAAATGCAATCGCCGATGACCGAAAAATCTACATTTCTTCCCTGATCATCTTACCGGAAAAAGGACAGGCAACGACAGCAGCCTTGCGATAGAGACCATAAAAAAGCCCCGCATCACGCGGGGCTCTTCTTATCCACTCATCTTCTTCGTCATGTCCACGACCACACCCTGGTGGAACAGGTCATTTATCGGCGTCGGCTCGGGAGCCATTCGTGCGATGGGTCCCATTTGCTTATAGCCGGCCTCTTGTTCGGTCTTTAATTTTGTATAGGCCTGGTGGCGCTCATTGCGGTACTGATCCAGCAGCAGCAGGAGCGGCGCCGTTGTCACCATTGTCTTGAGCGGCCCGAAATAGCCGGCCTTCGCGCGCTGCAGGAAGAGGATCACATCTTCAAGGGCCAGGAAATCTTCGTGCGATGAAAGCATGATCTCGCAGGCAAGAATACTGACACGGGTCTCGGTCGGGCGCTTGTATGCCGGCAGACCGAGCGTGGCAACGAATTCCTTGAGGATCATCAGCAGGAGGCGGTGCATCGTCTTTTTGCCATAACGCTCCATGAGGCCCGGAATGCGATCATCAAGCGGAATGGCCAGCAGCCTGTCGAACAGCACGTCATGCTGCTGCTGGTACTGCTGGCTGACCAGGTTGGCGATCATTGTGTATTCGACGGTAGACGTGAACAGGCGCGAGGACGCCCGTTTTGCCTTTGGCTTACCGGCTCCGGTTGCCGTTGCGCCCGTCTTGTATGCTATTTTCTTGATCATTGTTCTCAGTTTTTTATCGGCCAAAGTCCCGACATTCATTATTCACTGTTCACTATTCACTATTCACTATTCCCTTCTCGCTAGCTCGCTTTCCGCAGCTGTACCCGCATCATGCGGAGACGCTGGTAGAGGCTGCCGATGACCAGGGCCGCATTCATGTCGGTGAGCCCGGCGCGGTGCCAGCGCTCGTCCGCGTCCATGATGTAGAGCTCGTCGGCGGGACTTACCGATACCGCCCAGGCGGCAAAGGGAGGCGTGTGCGGTGTCAGCTTCACTTCCACCGCCGTGTCGAAATAGAGGTACTCCGATCCGACCAACCCTTTTACGATGTCCACACATTCCTGTAAGATGCTTGCTGTCATTTTGCTGCCAGCGTTATTCGATACGTTGATTTAGATGATTTCCATGCGCCTTCGATGACCTCGCCGGTCTCATGATCAACCCCGATCCGCCCCGGCCCAATGCCTTTCAGTCGCTCTTCCAGTCCCTTCTTATGTTCCTGGAGAAGCCGGATCTGCTCATCGAGCACGCGCCAGTCCGCGTTCGCGGAGTAGTCGTACGAGACACCGGCCTCGCAGGCCTCGATCTTTGCGCCCGAGGGCGTGACCAGGCGCCCGTGATGCTTCGCCAGCTCGTCGCGGAGGAACTGGATATAGCGTTCGTCGCGGCGGAGTGTCTTCACAAACTCGTCCATCGACGCAAGCGCTTCAGCCACCTGGAAGACGCCGCCATCTTCGAGAACATTCTGCACGACATCGTCGGCGAGGTTCCGGATCTGCGATTTAGACAGTCCCGACGCGATCGTCGGCAGGGCGGACCCCGTTGTCACATGGCCAGCCATGCGGCTCATGGTGGACAAGGCGATATTCGATTGAGTGGCCTGGTTAGGCCGCACTGAGTTTTCCATTGATCTGGTTTCTGCGGTTTGCGATCAGTTGCTGCAGGAGAGGATTTGTATCCACTTCCGGCTTATGGCGGTTATACAGTTCGACAAGCTCTTTCTGCGTCGTGCAGTTATCGACCCTTTGGTACCAGTCGCTGCCCGGGCGGATGCTGTTGAGAACTTCTTCCCCTTGCTCGCACCAGGTGGCGATCAGCTCGCCTGTCTTATCCGACGGAACGAAGGAAGGCTTGCCCATGAACAGGTTCGTGCGGTCTTTGGAGGCCGTGGCGTTGTGGCGGGTATCGAGCTCGAGGTTGATGGTCAGCTCGTATTCGAATCCTTCGCGGGTGATCTCGCGGAGACCGCTTTTTTCAACCTTCACGCGTCCTTCAACTTTCGTCATCTCGTAGTCCTGCTTGCGCCGAACCGTTGTGATCACGTGCGACGGACTTTGCAGGATCGCGTCGATAAAGGCCTGGTGGCGCGGTGTCACCTTTGCCCAGTCCTGGTACTTCCCTCCAAGGCTTTCCACGATCTCGAGGCATCCGCCTTTGCCATCCCACTCGTGCGAGATGGAGTCGACGATGATGACTTCCATCCCTGCTTTCTCACAGGAGCGGATCGCTTCGATGTAGCGCTCGGGCGTGAAGGGTGCCGTAAGGGGCAGGACGTTGAAGTCGCCCAGGTGCGCATAGAGGTCCGCGCTGCCGTTCTCGGTGTCGATCACAGCTACTTTGGCGAGGTCGCCGCAGAGGCCTTTGGCGATCTGGATGGCGCTGTATGTTTTACCACCGCCTGATACGGCGGAGAGGCCGAGGCGGATCTTTGCTTGCTTTCTTGTTGCTTTTCGAAGTTGCATAGTGGTAAGTTGTGAAAGTTGAATCGTGACTGGTGCGCGCTTGATCATTGATAATTGAGCATTGACTATTCAACTTTCATTTTTCAATGGTTTGAATAGTCGCCTGCCGTCGAAGGTTAATGCTCCATTGCCCACGCGTTAAGCTGCCTTTCTCGTTTCCATTTCCCCGGCGAAGAAGCGAATGGACGCTTCTTCAAGGTCTTCCATCTGGCCGGTGACCTCGAGGACGGGGCGGATATCGGTGCCGTTCCAACGGACAAAATCGATGTCCACGCTGTAGCGGTCGAAAACGTCAATGGGCGAGGCCTCCGGGTCGAAATAGCCCGTGCCTTCCACGACGAGCTCGCCGACGTACTCGGTGACGATCTTGAGATCGCGCACGACCTTCTGCTTGAGAGGGTAGTGAAAAACAAATTCCCGCTGGATCCTGTTCATAGCTCTTGTTTTTGTGAATTAAATCGCTAGATTTGTGAACAATAAAGTTACAAATATTCACATTATCCACAATATATTCACATATTTCTTCACATTTTTTTAACGGCCATGCAAACATCACCTAACATTAAGAATATCAGGCAGTTGTATAACCTCACACAAGAGGAATTTGCCTTGGCTCTTGGTATCACGCGGGAGCTCGTGAATAAGATGGAGAAGGGGAAATGCGCCGTAAGCCGGGCAACGAAACTATTGCTGACACAGTTCCTCGAGGAGCGAAAAAGTGAAAATGTTTCACATGAAACTGTTAGTGAAGTGCAAATCTTGGGTCCGAAGCGCCCCCGTGCAGTACAGCCTTACTTTATCGAACGGCGCGAACAGAAAAAAATCCCGACTGTCACGACCGTTCCCCTCGTCGGCATAAAGGCGCAGGCCGGCTATGTAAAGGGGTACGAGCATGTGGATTATATCGATTCGCTGGAGCGCTACTCGCTACCTCCCGGCGTCAACCCAACCGGTGCGGTCTGGAGTTATTTCGAGGTGGATGGCGAAAGCATGGAGCCGACACTGTATGCCGGCGACATCATCCTGGCGTCTATGCTTCCACACGAAGACTGGACCGACGTGAAAAATTTTTGTGTCTATATCATCCTCACCGATGAACAGCTGCTGGTGAAACGCATTTACCAGAAGAGCCC
>JAQBNP010000021.1 GCA_028288515.1 Flaviaestuariibacter sp.
TACTTGACGCAATGGGGCAGATGGTTCGCTTTCAAAAAGCACGGGTGAAAGCGGGGATCAGCCTGGTACACCTAAACCTGGCAGGAATGCCGCCCGGACATTATTCCGTACGCGCGGTCGCCGCCAACGGAATGGCCAGTAACGCACTCATGCTTATACTGAAGTAGCAGGGCATCTGAACAACGCGTATCCAGTATCAGGAGAACTTCTTCCTGCCGGGACTGGCATATGATTTTCTGGACAAAGGCATGGCTGAAAATATTGATCGTGTCGATGTCGTGCTGATCGGTGCCGGCATCATGAGCGCCACACTCGGGATCCTGCTGAAAGAATTGCGGCCTGATCTGCGCATCGAAGTGTTTGAACGACTCAACGGCGCAGCTGCTGAAAGCTCCGACGCATGGAATAATGCCGGGACAGGACATTCCGCTTTTTGCGAGTTGAACTACACCCCTGAAAAAGAAGACGGGTCGATCGATATTTCGAAGGCCCTTAAGATCGCCGAATCGTTTGAGGTATCGAAACAGTTCTGGTCCTATCTCGTCGAGAATAAGATCATCACCCCTCCGGCATCATTCGTGAGGCCGATCCCGCACCAAAGCTTTGTCTGGGGCGAAGCGAACGTCACCTACCTGGGGAAACGATGGGAGGCAATGAGGGTCTCACCGCTTTTCAGCCAGATGGAGTTTTCCACGGACCGCCAGCAACTGCGCAACTGGATGCCACTGGTGATGGAAGGCCGTAAGCCCACCGAGCCCGTAGCGGCAACGCGGATGGACCTCGGCACAGACGTAAACTTCGGCGCGCTCACGCGGTGCCTGTTCGATTGCCTGCGGAAGAGGGGCGGCGTCTCTCTTCACTTCGATCATGACGTTCTTGACCTCGACCGGAACGACAACGCGTGGACGGTGCGGGTGAAGGATCATGTCGGCGGTGCGAGACGGCGCATCAGCGCGCCTTTTGTTTTCATCGGCGCAGGGGGTGGTTCGCTACCCCTGCTACTACGTTCCGGGATCCCTGAAGGAAAAGGTTACGGCGGTTTCCCGGTGAGCGGCCAATGGCTTCGGTGTACAAATGAAGAGATCATCCGGCGTCATCATGCAAAAGTGTACGGCACCGCCGCCGTTGGTTCGCCACCGATGTCGGTGCCTCACCTCGATACGCGCTGGATCAAAGGAAAGCAGGAACTGTTGTTCGGCCCCTATGCCGGTTTTACCACACGTTTTCTCAAGCACGGCTCCGTGCTCGACCTGTTCCGGTCGATCAAGATATCAAACCTGAGGCCGATGATGTCTGCCGGCGTTCATAACCTCCCGCTGACCAAATACCTGATCGACCAGGTACGGCTCACACCGGAAGCGCGGCTGGATGCGCTCAAAGAATATTTTCCGGGAGCCCGCACAGAGGATTGGGTGCTTGAGGAAGCCGGCTATCGGGTGCAGGTGATCAAGAAGGATGAAGAAGAGGGAGGCATTCTCGAGTTTGGGACGGAGGTTGTCAGCGCTGCCGACGGAAGCATCGCTGCCTTGCTCGGCGCCTCTCCCGGCGCCAGTACTGCGGTCTCGATCATGCTCGATCTGTTGAAGCGCTGTTTCCCGGACGAGATGGAGTCGGAACCCTGGCAGGCAAAGCTGCAGCAGATGATCCCGTCTTACGGGCGATCGCTGCATGCCGACCCCGGTCTGTGCCGGCAGGTGCGACAGCGGACATCGCGCGTGCTTGACCTGGCCTTGCCGGTGGGAGTCTGAATCAGGAGGCAACGGCAAAGCCGGATGCGCCAAAACGCCTGTGCGGACGGGGCTCGGGAAGGTTCAGCGTACGAAGCGCCGCCTGGATCATGACCACGGACACGAGGCTCAGCTGATTGATGGGGGTGCCGCCATAGTCGGAGGACAAAAGGGCAAGACCGCTTTGCTGTAGGATGGGAGCGTCCGCGCCGCTTCCGGCCAGCTGGTGAATGGTAACGCTGCCCTGGTGGTCGGGTTGAAGAGTAAACTGGACATTCCACGCACCGTATACAAACGATTCCGGAAGGTGGGCAGGTACCGCGTATGGAAAACCGTAAACGAGCAGGAGGTCCGGGGATGTTTCGGCGATAAGCTCGGTCAGCTCGGTCTCAAGACCGGCCTGCTCCACCCGCCAGCAAGGAACACCCTTGCCGGCGGCCCACACTTCGAGCGGGGCCACTTCGGACGACACATCGGCTGCGGGGCAAATGAGGGCGGCCAGCATATCGGACATGAACAGGTGGTTCAGGGCCGGGATGGCAGCCGGGCTGCCGGACAACGCGATGATTCTCATACGAAGTGGAATTGGAGTAGGTTTTTTGTTTTGGTTGCGACCCTGTAACGGGGCTTGTCAAACGAATGTAGTGTTTCCATTCACGGTTGGGCTTGCGCTGGTGAGGAAGCCGGCTCTTTTGGGAACGAAAGCCCCTTTCCCGGGACGCAATCGGAAGGTGCAAAAAAGGAATGTAACTTGCAGGCTTTCGCAAAACACACGCATGGAGCAGGAGATCACTGTCTTGATCATCGAGGACGAGGAGCTTTGGGCCCGAAGCCTGGCGGCAACCCTCGAGGAATTCGGATTTGCCGTCGCGGGCACGGCCACCAATTTTGCCGAGGGCATTCGTGCCCTCGATAAACGTGATTACGATGTGGTTCTTCTCGACATTCACCTGCAAGGCCGCGAGAGCGGCATCGAGCTCGGGCACCTTGTTCGAGCCCACTACCAACGGCCCTTCATCTTCATTACGGCCAGCTATGATGCACAGACGGCGCAGGCAGCCGTGGAGGCGCGTCCATCGGCCTACCTCACGAAGCCCGTTCACCCGGCTTCCCTGTTCGTAACCATCCAGACCGCGATCCAGAACTACACCAGCCAGTCCGATGCCGTCCCTTCGCGAGAGGCACCTGTAGCAGACTCTTTCTTTGTCAAGCAGGGCGATCGTTACCGGAAGATCTACTGGAAAGATGTCGTCGCGCTGACATCGGAAAAGAATTACACGGGTGTGTTGAACGTGGATCATTCAACAAGCTTCATTCGCAGCACCCTTCCAAAAACACATCGCTTCCTCGTGCCGCCTGCCCTTCAGCCTGGCTTCGTTCAGGTCAATCGCAGCGAGATCGTGCAGGTCTCATTTATTCGCGAGCTGACGCGGGATGAAGCGCGCACACCGATCCGGTCCTTTGCCGTCACCGAAGGATTTGCAAAAGACCTGCGGGAAAAGTTACGCATCCTGAGCTAGGGGAAGGCGGACCTCCAGTGTTGTTCCCTCTCCTTCACGACTGATAGCGGTGACCGTACCGCCATGCTCCTCAACGATCTCGCGGCAGATGGAAAGCCCGAGCCCATAGGACCGCTCGCCGCTGGTGCCGGCGCGGCGCACGGTACTGAACCGATCGAACACGCGCCCGAGCTCGGCGGGTGGAATGCCGATGCCGTTGTCAGCGACGGACAGTACGGACATGGGGCCATCGCGATGCATTGTGACACGGATCTGGCCACCGGGCGGCGAGAACTTGATCGCGTTGGTGAGCAGGTTGGAAAACACACGGTTGAGACGTTCCGGGTTTCCACGAATAGGAAGGGGCGTAGACGGCGCATCGATGTCGATCTGCTGGCCTTTCTCCGCGGCCTTGAATTGAAGCATTTGCACGGAGGTGTGTACGAGCGCGGATAGGTCCGTAGAAACACGGTCGGCCTCCACGTCGTCGCCCTGCAGGCCCAACAGCTCGCCGGTCAGCGCCAGCGCTTGTGCGGCAGCCTCGCGGATCATTTCGAGAGCGGCGCGGTCCTTCTCACTTTGCTCGTTCATGAGGATCATGTCGGCAACATAGGCGGCCACGCCGACGGGCGTGCGGAGGTCGTGCGCCACAACGCGCAGGATGCGGTCTTTTTCATTGTTTGATTTTTCCAGGGCCGCTTTCTGACGAACCACTTCGGCGTTGAGGCTGGTGAGCTCAGTGAGTGTCTTCCGGCTGCGGCGATAGTTGATGTAGACAAGAAGAATGATGACGGCACCCATTGCCGACAAGGCGATCGCGGCCCAGAGCCACATCTGGCTCAGCTGGTTATTCTTCCGAAGGACGGTGATCTCCACTTCCTGCTCCTTGTTTTTCAGCTGTCGCGAGATATCGGCCTGCACCACCTCTTTCTGGCGGTCGGTGAGTGAGTCCCGCAAGGAAACATAGGATTTGAAATACTGCAGCTCGGCGAGAGGCTGGCCGGTTTCGCGGTAGTAAGTATACATCGCCTTTCGCCATTCGGCTTCCGCATCCGTTTCTGGCATTGTGTCGAGAGCTGCGCGCGCCGTCCTGAGCTCGGCCCACATGGCCGGATACTGCTTCAGCTGGCCGTAGACGCCGGCAAGCTGGATGCGGGCGAGGAGCGCATCGTGTACCTCGTAGCCCGGGCGCTCGTTGAGCGCAATGCTCGTTCGGTAGAGGTCTTCGGCAATCCCGAGCTCTCCTTTGGCGACGTACACTTTGGCCATATTTCCCGACACCACACCGCGGATCTTATCGATGGTAATGGCCCCGAGCGAGTCCTGGTGGGCATCGGCGATCTGGAGGGCGTGGCCGAAATGAACGAGAGCGCTGTCGTACTTTTTGAGCTTCACGAGGCAGAGGCCAATATTGCTCTGGATCTCCTGCTGCTGGAGCAGGATGGCCGTGGTTTGCACAGGACAGGTGGATTGAGAGGCATAAGCATCGCGGAAATAATCGGCCGACTCGCCAAAGTTCTGTTGCCGGTACGCGATCATGCCCAGGTTGTACAGGAAGCCGCTGCGCTCGCAGGGGTTCAGGTAGGTATCCGCCGCCTGCTTGGCCCGGAAATAAAAATCGTTTGCCCGTGTGAAGCGTGAAAGCCGGAAGGCCATTTCGCCACCAAAGATGAGGAAGCCGACATAGGTGCGCGGGTATTGCTCCTGGAGGTCCTGTGTGTTGAGAAGGGCAAGCGCTGAGTCAATATACCGGCTCGTTGCGGAATAGTCAAGCGTGTGGAAGTAGTGATAGTTGGCCAGCAGGCCATAGCGCGACGCGCCTATATAAGGGGATGACCGGCCGGTGCGCGCGCGCAGTGAATCGAACACGCGCACGGCATGTTCGGGCTGCCACTCGCGGTACAGGACTGCATAAGCAGAGTCGGTGACCCGCGGGCTCCACCACGAGACTTCGGCAGCTTCGGACGGCCAATGCTGCCGCCGGCAGCCGGACACGATCACAAGCAACAGGAACAAGACAGGGATGACGCTCCGCATAGGTGGCAGATGTTGTTTTGGTGGCGGATAAAGATAAGTGAAGTGCGAAAGGAACGAAGGGATTGACTATTTATGAGTGACGATTTTTGATATTTGGAAACCCCGAAACTTCCGGGCTGTCATCCCGCAGGGACGCGAAACGTGGGGTTTGAACCACGAAGCCACAAAGAGCGCGAAGAAGCACAAAGGAAATCCCTTTGCGTTTCCTTTGCCCCTCGGCGCTCTTTGCGTTACCGGGCGTCGGATGTAGGTTGCACTTGTGAGCGAAAGGTGCTGACATGCGTCAGCATGACAGTCTTAAAGTGCGACATGACTGCCTTATAAACGACCCTATTCACGATTCACCACTCACGATTCACGATTCACGATTCACCACTCACGATTCACGATTCACCATTCACTCTTTCGCCACTCACCAACCACCATCACACAGCCCTGTACCATCGCTCGCTTTCCCGTACTATTTTTGCCCGATCCAAACGACCAAGATGAATACCGGTTCCGAGCCCGGTGTTGAGCAGAGATTCAGCACCACGACCGACTACCTCGATCTCACCCCGCTTATCGTGGTGATGCTTCGGCCGGACCATACCGTAGGCTATATCAACCAACTCGGCGCAGAAACCCTCGGCTATCGGAAAGACGAGATCGTCGGGACCGACTGGTTCCAGCGCTTCATTCCCGCGGATGCACGGGAGAACGCCCTCCGCCGCTTCGACACCGTCATTTCTGGTGGAGCCACCGTTCGTCAATACCATGAAAATGCCCTCCAGCTGCGCGATGGCCAGGTGCGCACCATCCGCTGGTCCACAACCCTCATCAAAACCAAAGACGGCGCCATCGAAGGCGCCCTTGGCTCCGGCCTCGACATCACCGAGAACAAAGCCCTCCAAACCTACCTCTATAAACAGGAAACGGAAAAAAGGCAGCAGGTCCTCTCCGCTGTCATCGATGCGCAGGAAGCCGAGCGCCAGCACATTGCAAGCGAGCTGCACGATAATGTGGGCCAACTCCTCACCACCTGCAAGCTGATGCTGGGCATGGAGCTCGACCACCAGGTATCGCCCCTGCTCCAGGGCTGCTTCGACAACCTGCAGCGCGCCATCAACGAGATCCGCAGCCTCACCCACCATCTCAACCCGGCCCAGCTCTCCGAGATCGGCTTCGTGTCCTCGCTTCGCGAAATGATCCAGACACTGCAGGTGGCCGGCACCTATGATTTTACATTGACGATCGCTGGTGAAGAATCCCTGCGCGAGCTCGACGCAGCCGTGGCGCTCTCCGCTTTTCGCATCGTCCAGGAAAGCCTCAATAATATCTTCAAGCACGCGGGCGCTTTCAAAATTGATATCCTCGTCCAGGGCTCGCCGACCTCCCTTGATATCGAAGTGGCCGACAATGGCCGCGGCTTTGTGATCGGCTCCGTAAAAAAAGGGCTCGGCCTGAAAAATATCTACAACCGCGCCGAGCTCCACGGCGGCAGCGTCTACATCAACTCCACACCCGGCGAAGGCACTTTGGTCAGCATCTGCATCCCGCTGTGAGGCTCCCGACTCTTCTCCGGAATGGTATCCCGTCCAATCAAATCCAGGAAATAAGAATCGACGCTCAATTTTCAACCGGCAGGGGGAGCGGGTCCCAGGCCAGAGCAGTGATTATCGACCAATGATTATGTTTCTCCGTCCCTTGGCCTGCGCGCCTTTCAGGGCCCCGCTTCGGAAGAAGATCGGGGCGGTGCTCGTCATTTAGCAGCCCGCCCTCTGACCGACCGCGCTTACCAGTCACCATTCACCATTCGCGATCCACTTTTCAGTATCCCGATGGATACGTATCCGGCGGCTCGTTCCGTGCAGCCGTCCCCAACGGATGGAGTGCCGTCGTGCGATCAATGAACAGGAAGGCATCATAGCGCTTCGGAATGGTCGACGGCATATAGTTCCCGGCCTCCGACGAGGGATCGTACACCACGCCGATGGCCCGGTGCCCGATGGGCTTTGCAAGCAGGGCGTTGTCCTGAAGCTCGGGTGACAACAGGATCTTATCGCGTGCGCCCATCGCATGAAGGAGGGATTCCCAGCTTCCGGGCACCGCGCGGGGCACCGACATCGTTGTGATTGGCGCACCCCAGGCCGGCGACGCGATGACCGTGCCCTGGTAGGTCCCCGAACCGATCGCATAGACCTTGCCCGCGCCGAACTCCTGCCTGACCAGCTGGCCGCCGTTCACCATACCGCCCGCTGCCATATCGGTGTAGCGCGCATCGCCCACATGCGTGTTGTGCGCCCAGACGATGATCTTTCACTGCGGTCCGTTCTTCTCCAGCAATCGCGTGATCGTCTGCGCCATATGGCGGTTGCGGATATTCCAGGATTCCGGGTAGCTGCTCACCGCCGTCCGGTAATAGCGCTCACCATTGGCAACAACCAAAGCATTCTGCTGCATGACAAACGATGCTTCATCCCGCGCCGTTGCACCGCCGGTATACGCATCCACGGATGACCAAAGGCCCTCTGCTTCTGCCCGGCAGCTGGCCCCTGCCTGCGCCACCGCGTTCGCATAGAGCTGCGGGTCGGCGCTGAACGGATGGAAACAATCGTAGACCTGCATGGCAAGCCGGCGCAGGCTGTCGTTCGATTGTACATAGGGAAGCAGCTCCTGCGCAGACTCCCACAGGCAGTACACGTCGAGGCCATAGAAGCCAACCTTTTGCGCAGGGGCACGACCCTGGTTCTCGTGGTTCAGCCAGGTGGCGAGGGATGCGATCTCCGTGTTGCCCCACATCCAGGTGGGCCATCGATCATACTGGCGAAGCAGCTCAACGGCCTGCAGGCTGTCCTTTGCTGGTCCCTGGATGAACTGGTTCACACGGTAGGAGTCCGCCCATTCACCTTCCACACCAATCGCCGTAAATCCTTTCTCCTGGACCAGGCGTTTCGTGATCGCCGCGCGCCACTTGTAAAACTCGGAGGTTCCATGCGTCGCTTCCCCAAGAAGCACGATGCGCGCGTCGCCGATCTCGTTGCGGAGGAGGTCAAGATCCGCCTCTGAATTGAGGTCACGCGCCACGATGCCTGCGGCGTTTCCCGTGTCATCTGCCTGCTTTTTGCAGCTGTACAGGCCAACGGCCAGCAACAAGAGGACGATGATTTTCGAAGACAAACATTTCATATGGTCTCTATTTCATGAGATCATCAAACAGCCATGCGGCGGATGTCAAGGCTTTCACCACAGGCGTCGAGGTAGCGGTTGAGCGCATCCTGGAGGGACGGGAGCCCGATTCCTTTTTCACTGTCGAGAGCGCTGAACCGCGGGCGAATGGCCTTCCAGCCCATGCGTGACTGCGGAAGGGCCTTGATCGCCGATGGGTCGAAACCCGCTGCTGCCGCCACCTTGCGGGCAAGCGCGGCCCAGGACAGATGACCTTCATTGGCAATATGAAAGATGCCCTGCTCGTCGTCAAGCAGCAGGTCGAGGCAGGTATGAACCAGGTCGGGCACATAGGTCGCCGCCATCGTCACGTCCCGCGCCGCTGTCACCTCACGGCCATCTCTCAGGGCAGTGATCGTCTGTGTAACGAAATTGAATTCATCCCAGGGACTGAAGAAGCTGCTCGTGCGGACAATGAGAGCCGACGGGTCGATGGCGAGCACCTGTTCTTCCATGTCGGCCTTGCTTTGACCATACGTGTTGAGAGGCGCTACCGGGTCGCTTTCGCGATAGGGACGGCTTGTGCGCCCGTCGAAGACGAGGTCTGAAGAAAAGGTGAGAAGCTTCACGCCACCCGCGCGGCAGGCCTCGGCGAGGTAGGCCGGTCCCTTTGTATTGGCATCGAAGCAGGCGTCCTGGTCCTGCTCGGCTTCATCCACGCGAACATAGCCCGCCGCATTCACAACCGCCCATGGCTTGAGCTCGGCGATCGCTTCCGCGACAGCGGCTTTATTGGTCAGGTCGAGGTCCGCGCGACTGACCAGCAGGTGGTGCAGCCTGCGCTCGCGGCAGATGCGACTGAACGCGGACCCGAGTGTTCCCGACTTGCCGAGAATGAGGAGGGGACTGCATTTCGGAACTTTCTTGCGACGCTGCAGCGAGACAACTTTCGTTGTCGTCAGGTACCGGTTACTGTCCTCGCGTTTCCACCAGCCTTCTTCTTCCAGCAATGGATGGTAATAAACCTGGTGATCGGTGAGCACCTGGAGGTAGCGGGCGAGCGCGGTTGGCCGCGGGCAACCGGACCTGAGGTTGAACACGCCCGGCTCGTAGTCGCCGCCCGGCTTTGTGACGAGACAGTTCCAGCCGTACAAACCGAAGAGCGCCCAGGCCGTAATGGCGCGGACGTCGACGCCGTCCTCCCTCAGCTTGTTGCAGGTCTCCCACATTTCATGGAACCAGCGGATCTGTTCTTCGCGGTGGCTGTGGAGATGGCATTCGGTGATGGCCATGGGGAGGCCCAGGCGTTCCCAGGCTTCTTTGAGCAGGGTGGCCGGACCGCACGCGCGTCCATGCATCGGCACGTGAACGGTGTGGATGTCCGCGTAGCGGTGCTTGCCGTTTCCGCCATGAAATTCTTCCGGGTAATTGTCGAGGTCCTCGTCGAGGAAACGCTCCGAAGTCAGGTAGTAGTTGAAACCCGCGATGTGCGGCCTGCAGGGATTGTCGAGGAACCACTGGAGCTCCTTCTTCGTGATGCCCTTTTTTCGCAGGTAGCGGTACATGGGCTTGTTGGGTGTCAGCGTTCCGCAGAGAAGCTCGTAGGACAGCCACCGGCGCTCGTTCTCCAGCTTCGCCTGGTAGGAGAGGCGCTGCGTGCTGTGGCATTTGCCGAGGTCCTCGGTTTGGATCAGCTTGGCGTCTGGATTGATCTCGCGGATCGCACGCATAGCAAGGATCGTTGCCTTGCACTCGCTGAGCAGGATCTTAAAAAAGGTCTTGTCGTCTTTGCCATGCGGGTACCAGTGGCCATAAAGACCGCAGAACCGTGCCGTGGTGAGGGGCTCGTTGACGGGCGTGTAGTACTCGAGCCAGGGGAAGCGTGTTGCCACGGCGCGGGCATAGTCGGCAAGACCGGTTTCGAACGAGCCGTCGAAAAAGTTTACGTGTGCCGGTCCGCTGCCGTGGTGAACGAGACCGGCAATGGGCGTGATGCCTTTCTCGCGCAGGGCGGAGAGGCGGCGATCGATCCAGGTCCAGTCGATGGGCTGGCCTTCAGCGGGCTGGTGCCGTTCCCAAAGCACGGGGTAGCGGACCATGCCAACGCCGAGGGAGGCAATGAGGTCCATATCATTGTCGCGCTCATAGTGGCCAGAATAGGCGAGCTGGTCGAAGTAGTCGTTTCCGACGCGGTTGATGGTACATTCGATACCACCCCAGATTTCCAATTTTTGATTCCTCTGCATACAATCGTTTTTATAGTCTCTTTGCAGCGGACGGTAGGAGGGGGAAAGGTGAGCGACACTGGTCGGCAGCATGGTAAACGCTCGTGGATGGATATGGTAAGTAGGTAAAAAGCTATGCCATTTCAAACGCGAGCATTGCTTTTGTTGAGGACGCAAAGAGAAGGGGGAGGGCGGCGAATGCTCGGGTTGACCCTGGTTGAGAGAGGGCTTGAAAGCCCCATTCTCCTGTTTAGAGGCATAAACGAAGCGGCAGGTTTCGGCTGCGCAATTGGGTCGGGTGATCGGTCGATCCGGCTGGTCAACTTGTGGA
>JAQBNP010000037.1 GCA_028288515.1 Flaviaestuariibacter sp.
TGGAGTCCACCGAGATCAAGCGGCTCTGGCCGCCTTTCAACAGCGCTCAAAAAAAGCCCGAAGATGTATTCGGCATTTTTGCCTACGAAGACCAGGCTGGCTACATGCGACTTGCCATCGAAAAAAAGCGGCGCCACGCCAGTCCCGTCTATACATTTCATTATAAGATCGGCGGGCACGATCTCATTCGAAGGCTTATGAAGGAGTTCGACCTCTGTCCAAAGCTGTGCTTTATGCAAACGGGCCCAGATGCCTGCCAGGGGATTGCCGATGCGCACTGCCATGGAGCCTGCGAGAAAAAAGAGGCACACAGTATCTACAACGAGCGCGTGGGGAAAGCCATTGCCTCCCTCTTGAGCCGCCCCTCCTATCTCCTGCTTGATAAGGGCCTCCAGGATGAAGAGCAGTCCTGTATCATGGTGGTCAACGGGAGTTTTTTCGGTATGGGCTACCTGCCGCGGGATGTCGCCATCACCAGCTCAGCATCCATCCAGGAATATATCCAGCCTTACAAGGAGAACAGCTATATCAAGACGCTGCTCAACAGCTATATCTCCAAAAACCCCGGCCGGATACGGCTTTTGCACGACCTCGACTAACTACGGCCCCGCTTTGTATTTTCATTTACCGCCGTTTCAATCAACGGCAGAGCTGGCAAGGGTTCCAGCTCGTCCATTATAAACATTCATAATATCCTTTTCACCGGCAATTTGCCGCCCTCCGGCGATATCGGATCCCTATCGGCATATCAGCGAGCTATCTTCGAATTCTTAAAACAACATCCTATGCCAATCACCAAATCAAAGTTCTCTTCGCTTCTTTTCGCTGCTGCTTTTGTTAGCTTCGCTACAACCTCCTGCAAAAAAACTGACGTTGCTGCTCCGGTAGAAGAAAACTCTGCTGCACAGATTGAAGAGCTTCGCCAATTCATCATCACGACAACGGGTGAAGACAATGTTACCTACTCAGCTTCTGCTAAAGACTTCGTGATTGCCAACGACGCGAACATGTCTGTTGCGGATGCCAAAGCATACCTCGCAAAAAGCAAATCTGGCCAGATCGAAGCCGGCAATGCATCAACAGAAGGCATCCAGCACCGCAGAAGCTATTATGCTGTTGCACCCACAAAAGCTGTTGCCATCAAAATCTACGCAAACTCGACAGTGCCTGCCGTTTGGATGGCCGCGCTTGACCAGGCAATTGCCAACTGGAACGCGTCCGGCAGCCTGCTGTCCATTACGCGGGTATCCGCTCCCGGCACAAACGTGATGAACGTTACCGGTATCAACAACGGTGGTACCGGTGTCATCGCAACAACCTACTATCCTGACTACAACAGCAACGTAGGCAAAAGCTGCACGATCAACACATACTATAACTATCTCTCTGCAGGTCAGCAAATCTTTGCCATGACGCATGAGCTCGGTCACGCCTTCGGTTTTGGTCACACGAACAGCACCTATGGCACACTGGTCCCCGGTTCTCCGAACACGGACGGCAACTCGATCATGAACTCCGTTTGCCTGAACTGGTCAGCATTCACAGCGTACGACCTCGCAGCGATCCGCACGGTTTATCCTAAATAATTATAACTGTCCACAATGTCAAAAGCCGGAGTCTTCCGGCTTTTTTTTATTTAGATCCATTCAAAATCGTTCGTCTTCTCCATCTTCTCGAAGATCGACGCGATCTGTGGCGGTGGCGTGACAAGCTTTCTTTGTACGACGTCCATCCACGCGCCATCCACTTGCAGCATGGCCGCGACGGTGTCTCCATTTTTCACAACCTGGTGCTGAAAGCTCCACCTCGAGAAATCCCGGCGCGACCGCAGCAGCTTCAGCCCGATCGTCACCTCGTCTCCCATCCGGATCTCCCGGCGGAACGTGCATTCTTCACGGAACAGGATCGGCCCGATCTTCAGGCCCTGCATCACATCGATGGTGATGCCGGCGGCGCCTAAGTATTCCATCCGGCAAAGCGCGCCCCAATCGTAATACACCGAGTGGCGTAAGTGGAAATTCGGGTCAAGGTCGGCCCAGCGGACCTGCATTTTTGAAATAAAGTCTTCGGTCATTATCTACATTTTTTTGCGCATCCAAAGAAAGCCAAAAGCGGCCACTGTGCAAAGCAGGAAATCGATCCGGAACAGCGCAGCGAAGCCCCACCGCAGCGCGATTGCTGAGCCGGCAAGAGGTGCCAGGACATGGGCCACCGCAAAGCTCATCGTATACAGGGCCGCATACCGGCCGCGGTTCTGCGCGTTGGTTCTTGATACCCAGAACTGGTTTGTGAAGGGAAACAAAAGCATTTCTCCGAAGGTCACAAAGAGCATCGACGCCAGCACGAACAAGGGAAGCGGTCCGATCGACAGCGCCAGGAATGAAACACCGATGAGCAGTGTGCCGATGGTCATGTAGACGATCGCGGTGCGGCGATTTTCGAGGTAGTAGATCAGGACCATTTCCACCAGCGCGATCACAAGCCCGTTGGATGCAAGGACCCAGCCGATAGCAAATTCCGACAGGTGAACCTGCTCTTTATAATACACGGGAATGATGCTGAAAAGCTGGAAAAAACAAAAGCCGATCAGCATCACGAAGAACATGGCGCGCAGGAAGGTCGTATCCCGCAACGCTGACGCTTTGGTCCGCGTTTCAACCATTTCGGCGGCCAGGCGGTCTTCCCTGGACGGCGCGCGCAGGAACCAGAACAGGAGACACGCGGCCACGATGCAGGTGCCACCGTCTACCCAAAAAAGCAGCTTGTAATTGATGGAAGCAAGAAGACCGCCCACGGCCGGGCCCACCGACCAGCCAAGGTTAATGGCGAGCCGGTTCAGGGAGTAGCAACGTGTCCGGTTCCCTTCCCCGCTGTAAGCCGCGATGGCAGCGGCATTGGCTGGCCGAAACGATTCGCCGATCGTGCTCAGCGCAAAGACACATGCAGCGATGGACCACAGGCCGTTCATCTGCCCGAGGATGATAAAGAGAACACCGTTGAAAAACAGGCTGACCAGCTGCACGCGAAAGGATCCGAACCGGTCCGTTAGCTGGCCTCCGAGATACCCGCCGAGTAAAGCGCCGAGACCGAAAGTTGCCATGACAAGGCCCGCCTCGCGGAGCGAATACCCCCGGCTGGTGAGATACACCGTTAGGAACGGGATGACCATTGTACCGGCTCGGTTCACGAGGATGACCAGCGAAAGCCACCAGATGGGGCGCGGAATCCCTGAATATGCTTTGCGGTAAAGATGGATGGCAGCCAGCAGCATGCGCGAAATTAGGGGATCGTTGGCATGGGCCTTTGCGGGTTCCGCCTATTTTTGTCCGACATGAAACAGATTCTTCTTCCCGCCTGCCTGTTCGCCACTCTTCTCAGCAACGCGCAGACGCCGAAAAAAACCCCGAAACCCGCTCCACGCCCGGCGCTCAAGACGAAGAAGGATTCCGCAAGCTATGCGATCGGTGTCAGTATCGCCACGTTTTACAACGAGCAGGGACTGACCGGCCTCAATGCCGCCGCGATCGCGCAGGCCGTGATGGATGTGCAGGGAAAGAAGAAGACCGCGTTGACGGATTACCAGGCGAATACCATTCTTCTGGATTATATGAACGGCATCCAGGAGGCGAAATCCAAGCCGAACCGGGAGGCGGGAGAGCGCTTCCTGCTCGAGAACCGCAAGAAGCCCGGCATCAAAATAACTTCCACGGGGTTGCAGTACGAAATACTTGTTGAAGGATCGGGTCCCAGGCCGACGGCGGCGGACACGGTCGTTACGCATTATGCCGGCACACTTCTCGATGGCACCGAGTTCGACAATTCGTACAAACGCGGCGAGCCGATCACGATCCCCGTTTCCGGTGTCATCAAAGGATGGACGGAAGCGTTGCAATTGATGCCGGTCGGATCCAAGTACCGCCTCTACATTCCGCAGGACCTTGGCTATGGGATTCATGAATCAGGTACCATTCCGGGCGGGTCCGTGCTTGTATTCGACGTTGAGCTGCTGCGGATCGTAGGCAAATAAAAAAAGCGGTACCGAAGTACCGCTTTCTTAGCAATGGTGATTGTCTTCATAGGGACTTATTATCGTCCGCTCACCACGAGTCGCTCGTTTGACTGGGCTCCGCTGCGGTCGACGATGCGGATCATGTAGACCCCTGGTGTCAGGTTGTCGATGCGCATGTTGTCGTCAGTTACGCCTTTCCACTGTTTGAGAACGCGGCCGTTCATATCGCTGATCATCACGTCATGGCTGGAGTTTGTTTCACCGAAGGTGAGATTGGCTGCGCCGCTGGCTGGGTTCGGGAAGATGCTGTTCTTGCCGATCGTTCCTTCGAAGCGTACTGTGCGGATGTCGCTGTACTTGCTGCGGCCATCGAGGTCAACTTGCTGGAGGCGGTATTGAGACACCCCTTTTGCAGGAGCCGCATCGGTGAAGCTGTAGGTCAGGGTTGCATTGCTGTTGCCACCTGCTGCACCACTGTTGATGAAGCCGAGGGTCTGCCAGTTACCGTTGCCTGCAAGACGCTGTACGGAGAAGCCTTTGTTATTGCTTTCAGATGCGGTTGTCCATTTCAGTGAGACCGTGTTGCCTGTCTTCGCAGCTGTGAAGGAAGTGAATGTTACTGGCAGCAGGATCGCAGCAGGGCAGTTCAGCGGCATCATTGTATCGTAGCAGGAACCTTTGCCATCGAATACGAAGATGAAGTCTTCCTGGCCACTTGCATGAGTGAAGGTCTTGGCAGGATCGTTCACTGACATGTCAACCTGTGAGCCGATGTATACGTCGCCGGAATCAAGGAACTGGCTGCCATTTGCATCGTAGTAGAGAGAGACTGTCACAGGGAATGCACCGTTAGAACCTGCTGTGATGTTGTATGTGACATGTGTGTTGTCCATGCAATTCACTTCGGCCTGGATCATTTCAGAAGCGGATGGGTTACCGTGGTTGCCCGGGTTTGGTCTGCCTGGTGTGTGCTCGCTTGGAGAAGATGCTTTTTCCCAGATGCCGTTGTTGCCGCAGCCTGCGCCGACACGGTGGTAGCCGTTATCCGTACCTGCTTCAGCATTGACATGGCCGAAGAGTGCGTCGGGCTCGTTGTTGATGTTGGCGAAGTTGTAGGAGATGCTGCCGCAAGGGTTGTTAGCAACGTCGTTCAGCTGGCCGAGCATTGTGATATAAGAAGGAACGGTGATGGTGTTGCTGTTTCCGAGGAAGGCATCGACCAGGACGCTCGATTTGAAAAGGAACATAGCGTAGACGCCGTTCTGTCCGTTTGCTGCGCCGTTCGACTTCACAAAGATGTTGTCGTAAGGAGCGCCGGCGTTATTGAGTGTCAGCGCGCCATTCACATATACATAGCGACGGATATTGCCATTGTTCCAGCTGAAATCGGCATTACCTGTTCCGTTTTGATACTGGAAAGTTGGAGCAGTGGAGGAACCCACAACAAAGCCGTGGCCTGCAACACTGATCGCAGGAAGATCGACGACATAAAAGCCGGTCTGGCCCGCGGCGTTTTCAAAGTAGGTTACAAGTGAATAGCAGTCTGCGTTCTCAGGAGCGGCGCTCGTATTTTTCAACTCAAAATACTCGTGATGACCGTCAGGATTCGGGTTCGGACGAACGTAGAATTCGTTCATGATCAACTGTGCATTGGAGAGTAACGCGCAGGCTACGCCCACGAAAGAGAGTAAAATCTTTTTCATTGTTTGATGTTTTTCTGGTTAGAAATAGATAGGTTAATTGTATAGGTTAGCGTTCACGGGGGTGTGGATTGCCGGACGTAATTGGAGAGCATAGCTATCTACTTTCCACTACATCAGGGACATATGAATAGGTACAGTAAATGAAAACGGATTGTTTTCGTACGGAGGTTAGAGGTTTTAGGTCTGCGTTGATTGACCGCAATGCAGGACGGCTCTTTTTGATCGGTTAACGAATCCCTGGAGAGGATCCGCGACAGCTTAGGTTATTCTTTTTGTTTGTCGGGTGCGACTTTCTGTCTGACGAGTGTAGGTTACAGATATAGAATGGAATTCTGTGCCAATTTTTAACAATGCTTTGGAGAAGCAAAAAAAATCGGTTCAGACTTCACAATAGTGGGTTGAATTCCCCAAACAGTTCAAGAAACTGTGGAAGTTGTGCGTTGTTGCACCAGTTGAATCGCTTTATTGAATTGCTGTTCTTCCGTGAGGTGCGTATTGTCAAGGATCACAGCGTCATCGGCCTTGCGCAGCGGGCTCACCTCGCGGTGTGAGTCAATATAGTCGCGCATCTCGAGGTTTGCTTTGACTTCCTCGATGCTGACATTGGGGTTCTTCGCAAAGAGCTCTTTGAAGCGACGCTCTACGCGTACGGCATTGTCGGCTGTCATAAAGATCTTCAGTTCCGCATCGGGGAATACGACGGTTCCAATATCACGGCCGTCCATTACGATGCCTTTCTTCTTGCCCATCTTCTGCTGCTGGGCAACTGCGAAAGTGCGTACTTCTTTTACTGCAGCCACGTCGCTTACTTTCTCCGCTACCACCAGGTCACGGATCACATATTCCACGTTCTCGCCGTTGAGGTGCATTTCCGACTGCTGGCTCTTTTCGTTGTAAACAAACTCGAGTGTAATGTTCTCGAGTGCATTCACAACGGCTTCGGTATCCGTCCAGTCCACATGGTTGCGAAGGAAGTACAGCGTAATGGCCCGGTACATGGCGCCGCTGTCGACGTAGATATAGTTCAGTTCCTGCGCAAGCTGCTTTGCCAGCGTGCTCTTGCCACAGGATGACCAGCCGTCGAGCGTGATAACGATCTTCTTCTTTGCCATGTGTTGCGGCAAAATTGCGGCCTGGAGGGCGAACGGCAAAAAAAAGCTGCCGCTTTCGCGACAGCTTTTATTCACATGAGGGCTCGTGATGTTACTGCCGTACGAACGACTGCGTATCGATCACGGTACCATCCTCGGTCTTGCTGCGGACAATATAGCTGCCGGCACCGAGGCGTCCAACAGGCAGGCTGATCCGGGACAGGCCCTGCGGAACGGTCTCAGACCGTGACAGGACCACCTGGCCAAGCGCGTTGACGATCTCAATGCGAAGTGCCTTGCGCTGCGGCGCCACCACCTGGAGAGTGACTGAAGTGCTGCGGGCAGGGTTCGGGAACAATGGCGCGAAGCTCCAGCGGTCAGATGGGGCTGTCTCCGTCGTTGTCACGGCATCGGTGTTCAGGAAGACCGTAACCGGGTAACCAAGGGCGTAGGAACCGTTGGCGTAATCCGAGAACGTGACGGTGT
>JAQBNP010000040.1 GCA_028288515.1 Flaviaestuariibacter sp.
TTGCGCGAACTTATTTCCCCTTCTTTAACAATCTGCCGATCTTCGCCGCCAACACCGATCCACCATGAATATCCTCTTGCTGGGAGCCGGCTGCCGCGAGCACGCACTGGCCTGGAAGCTTTCTCAAAGCCCGCGCTGTACGCATCTCTTCATTGCACCGGGGAACCCCGGTACCGCTCATTGCGGCACCAACCTGCCCATTCCCGCTACAGATTTCGAGGCGATCACAAACGCCTGCCGTACCCACTCCGTCGATATGGTCGTGGTCGGTCCCGAGGAACCACTGGTGAACGGCATCGTCGACCATCTTCATACCCAACCCGGACTCGAATCCCTCCTGGTGATCGGCCCCGCGAAGGAAGCCGCACAGCTCGAAGGAAGCAAGGCCTACGCAAAAGCGTTCATGCAGCGGCACAGCATCCCGACAGCCGCCTACCGCGAATTCACCGCGTCCTCTCTCGACGAAGGCATTGCCTACCTCCGCCAGTGCCCGCTGCCCATCGTGCTCAAGGCAGACGGCCTTGCCGCTGGCAAAGGCGTGCTCATCTGCCAGTCGCACAACGAAGCAATCACCGAGCTGGGCGCCATGCTCACCGAGGCCAAATTCGGTGCGGCCGGGCAAACCGTGGTCGTTGAGGAATTCCTGGACGGCATCGAGCTGTCAGTGTTCGCACTGACCGACGGGCGCCGCTGGGTCCTGCTCCCCGAAGCCAAGGATTACAAGCGCATCGGCGAAGGCGATACCGGCCTCAACACGGGTGGCATGGGCGCCATCAGCCCCGTTCCGTTCGCGGATGAAGCTTTCATGCAGAAGGTGATCACGCGCATCGTTGCCCCAACGATCGCCGGCCTGGACGCCGAAGGTCTCGAGTACACCGGCTTCGTTTTCTTCGGCCTCATTAAAGTGAACGGCGAGCCTTTCGTCATCGAATACAACTGCCGACTGGGAGACCCCGAAACGGAAGTGGTGATCCCCCGCATCGGCAACGACCTCGTCGATCTTCTCGAAGCGGCCGCACTGAAAAAGCTGGACTCCCTTTCGATCCGGACCGACCCACGGGCGGCCGCAACCATCATGGCAGTGAGCGGTGGATACCCCGGCACCTTCCGGAAAGGAATGTCCATAACCGGCCTCGATGCACCCCTGCCCGCAGGAAGCATCCTGTTCCAGGCGGGTACGACGTCGGGCGCCGATGGCATCGTCACGGCCGGCGGGCGCGTTCTCTGCATGAGCTCCCTGGCACCGACCCTCCGGGAAGCTGTTGCCCAATCCAGGACCGCCCTCGATTTGATCCGCTATGACGGCATGTATTTCCGCAAGGACATCGGCTGGGAATTTGCTGACGACAAACCGTGAATGGTGAATCGTGAATCGTGAATACTGAATAGTGAATGAGTGCCTAATCGTTCGCTAACCAAATCCTGGCTGTTGTATCCTGGCTCCTGGCTCTTGAAATCCCAAATCAGAAATTAGAAATCAAATCAGAAACTCCCCTCCCCTGCATGACCATCATTCCCCTCTCCGAAGGCGCGTTCACCATTGACAAGACCAAGGTCTTCGTTCCCTTCAATGAAGAAGACGAGGTCCTCAACGAGCGCCCGATCGGCTCCCTGCTGGTGGAGATCCAGCCCTTTCTTGTCATCACGAGCCGCGATGTTCTCCTGCTCGACACAGGACTTGGCTTCGGTGATGAAGGCGGCGAGCTGCAGCTTCACCGCAACATCAAAGCGGCGGGCTACCACCCCAACCAAATCACGAAAGTTCTGATGAGCCACCTCCATAAGGACCATGCGGGCGGCGTTGCCTTTGGCAGTGAGAAGCAGTGGCTGAGCTTCCCGAACGCCATGTATTATGTGCAGGAGCGCGAGCTATCATTTGCCCTGGCCAAGGGGGCGCCTTCCTTCGTGCCCGAAGAGATCGAAGCCCTGAAGGGCTCGCCACAGGTGCACCTGCTGACGGACGACGAGGGAACCATCGACGGCTATATCACCTACCGCCATACCGGCGGCCATTCGCCGCATCACCAGGTGTTCTGGATCCGCGAAGACGGGCAGACTCTCTTCTTTGGTGGCGACGATGCCCCGCAGTTGCAGCAGCTCAAGGTCCGCTACAAGACCAAATACGATTTCGATCCGGAAAAAGCTATGCAGCTCCGGCAACAGTGGTGGGCTGAGGGACGCCCCGCCGGATGGACATTTCTTTTCTACCACGACATCCGCAAGCCCGTGTATACGGAAGGCGCCGCATCGTGACCGCTTACACCACGGCGCATGACCGCCTTTATTTATGAAATCCAAGCTGCTCCTCGATCCCCGTCGGTAGCTGTGGAAGGCGGCGGCGCTCGATCAGGAAGGACGTGAGCTGTGCGATCTCCCGGAAGATATAATGCTTATCGGCCGCCCCCTTCAGATAATCCTTGCCACTGCTGCCGCCCGTGCCGATACGGGTGCCGATCATGCGGGCCACCATATTCATGTGGCGGTGGCGCCAGGTGCTGAGCTGCTCATCGATCTCCAGCAGGTTGTTCAGCAGCTGGAAGGGAAGCTGGAGAAGCGGGTAGCCGCGGTACAGCATGATGAAGAGAGCGGCCCGGTTGGCGGTTGCCGACAGCGTGTAATGGTCTTCCCTTTGCTCAAAGAAAACGGCATCGAAAGCGGATAGGTTGTCCTTCTCACCTTCGGCGAGACTGCTCGCGTAGCGGGCTTTGTATTCCTGCCAGAACGGGTGGGGCCCTGTCGGGAAACCGGTCCAGGCGGACGCGTCCGAAAAGAAGGGCAGGCGCTCGAGCCAGTCGTTCACCAGCTGCAGGAACGACTGTTCGGTCTCGGCCTGTTTGATCAGGTCGATATGTGCCTGGCGCAGCTGCGCAGTGTAATATTCCTTCCCGTGACGGTACTCGTATTTCAGTCCCAGCTTTGCTTCCAGCAGCTTGAACTGCCAGCTCTGGAACCCCGAGGCTGGCCGAAGGAGGTCCCGGAAGTCGAGAAAGTCCATCGGTGTCATCGTCTCCAGGATATCGATCTGCTGCACCAGCACGCGCAGGATCACGGCCATGCGGCCCAGCCGGTGTACAACGGTTTGCAGCTCGGGTGAGTTATCATTCACCGCCGGCTTTTTCATGATGGCCACGACCGAATCGGCCTCGTGGTGAAGCTGCTTGAACCACAGCTCGTAGGTCTGGTGGATGATGATGAACAGCATCTCGTCATGGGCGGCCTCACCCTGCGCGCTCTCCGGGTGCTGGGCGCCGAGAATGGCGTCGAGCTGGAGATAATCGTGGTAATGCACGGCGCCGGGCGTGCCTTGCGGCTGCGCGCCGAAAGGGCAGGAACCGGATTGATCATTGCGGTCGGTCATGGAGCTGCGGTTTGAGAGACGAAGGTAGGGAAGCGGGGGAGTGAATGGTGAGTAGTGAGTAGTGAATGGTGAATGGTGAATGGGTCGTTTGGAGACCTTGCTGTCCGTCATGGCGGGGAACGAAGCCATCTCCTGCACCTTCAAGCTGTCATGCTGACGCATGTCAGCACCTTTTCCCCACAAAAACGCGCGCCCTCATAAAACTCACCCGCCCACCTGCACCTCCCCGGCTGTCATCCCGCAGGGACCCGAAACAAGCACTTGAAGGGAGCTTGGGCCACGAAGGCGGAAAGAACACAAAGAAGCACAAAGAGGTAGTTCTCTTCGACTCGTTTCCACTGCCTTTTGAATTGGATTCCGTGCACTCCGAATTGGATTCTATGCTCTCCGAATTGGATTCCAGGTCTTCTGAATTGGATTCTGTGCTCTCCGAATTGGATTCCGTGCTCTCCGAATTGGATTCCATGCCTTCTGAATTGGATCCCATGTCTTCTGAATTGGATTCCGTGCCTTCCGAATTGGATTCCGTGCCTTCTGAATTGGATTCTGTGCCTTGTGAATTGGATTCCGTGCTCCTCGAATTGGATTCCATTGGCAGGCGCACGCTTGCAATCGGCTGATTTTCAGCGTGGAGGCCAGAGCACATTTGAACCACGAAGGCAGGAAGGACGCTAGGGCGCACAAAGGAACAGCGCCCTTTGCCATTTTCTTTGCCTCTTTGCCTCTTTGCGCTTTGCGTGAACCATCCCGAAGGTGCAAGAGATGGCTTCGTTCCTCGCAATGACGGACAGCACCAAGGCGCATGGGCTCCCTCGCTTAGCGCTCGGGATGACGCCTCCAAAACGACCCATTCACTATTCACCATTCACTATTCACTATTCACTCTCTCACCGCAGCACCATCTGCCTGTCCGCATCGAGCCGGATCAGGATGAACAGCAGGATCGTGAACGTGATCAGCGCCGTTCCTCCATAGCTGATGAAGGGCAGCGGGATCCCGATCACAGGCGCAAGCCCAACCGTCATGCCGACATTGATCGTGATGTGAAAAAAGATGACGGCCGCAACGCCATATGCATAGCACCGGCTGAATACGCTCCGCTGCCGTTCGGCAATGAAGATGATCCGGAACAGCAGCAGCAGGTAGATCAGCAAAAGCACCGATGTGCCGATGAATCCAAAGCCCTCTCCGATCGTGCAAAAGATAAAGTCCGTCCGCTGCTCCGGCACGAAATCATAACGCGTCTGCGTCCCTTGCAGAAGACCCTTACCAAGCACGCCGCCGGAGCCAATGGCGATCTTCGACTGCTTCACATTATAGTCGACATCCTTCTTCTTTCCTGTTGCCGACTCCGACGCCCGGTCCTTCGGGTTGATGTATTCCTCCGGCACATCCTTTCCGATCGTGCTGAAGATGCGCTCTACCTGGTAGCCATGAAAAACGTGCTTGAACAGGGTCGGCACGGCGAAGCGCTGGATACCCACACAGATCGCCCAAAGAAAAACGACCTTGATCAGGAGCCCTTTATCGCGTCGCACCTGCCGGCGCATCGCATAGATCAGCAGCGCCGCGAGCGCCGTCAGGACAATGGCCAGCGTGTTCTTTTCCACCAGCAGCGTCGCAATAACAAGGGCCGCAACGGAAAAGCCAACGACAAGGATCGTTGCCGGAAGCCCTTCACGGTACATCACCATGAAGAACGAAAAGTACACGAGCGCAAGGCCCGTTTCGCTTTGCGCAATGGTCATCACGGCGGGCACCACCGCAATGGCGCCGGCAATGAGCTGGGAGCGCGTGCGACTGAAATCCATATTCGGCAGCGACAGGTATTTTGCGAGGGCGAGACACACGCACACCTTGCAAAATTCCGCCGGCTGAAACTGGAAGCCGCCGAAGCGGATGATGGATTCGGTGCCCTTCACCGAGGAGTGGAAGGGGAACACCAGCAAGAGCAGGCCAATCCCCACTGCGTACCAGAGGTTGGCCGTTGCAGTAAAGAACTTGCTATCCGTGAGAAGGATGAAAATGGCCATCACACCCGCGATCCCAAAGAAATAAAACTGCTTGCTGTAGTCGGTCTTGAATGAAAAAAACGAAGCGATCACCGGGTCCCCTTCTTTATAGGTGACCGCGAAAATAGCGGTGAGCCCGACGGCCACCAGCAGGAGGTAGAGCCAGATCATCACCGGGTCCACGCCCTTCGAAATGCTTCCCTTGCTCTTGCTCATGCGGCTCCCTTCTTTTTTAATGCGATCGTTCGCTCAGGCTCGACTGCGTCCGGAAAGCGGTTGTAAACGAGGCGCGGCCGCGGTGCGGACGAATCGGGTTTCGGGGCAGGTGCGGAGCCGCCACGCCGGATAAACTTCCGGATATAGTTGCTGTCCTTCGTCAGGTCAAAATAAAAGCGGGCACGCGTCGAGTCGGCGATGTACTGAAGCCGGGGCAGGTAGCTCGGCATGAGGTTCGCCGCAGCAATGCGCTCGATCTCGGGCAGGCGCTCCGCGCGGATACTGTCCGTCAGGTATTTCTCCATCAGCAGCGAAGCGATCGGTGCCGCCCAGGTAGCGCCATAGCCGGCGTTCTCCACCACCACGGCAATGGCGATGCGCGGGTTCTCGCGCGGCGCGAAACAGGCGAAGAGCGAGTTATCCTTCAATTGAACACGGCGCTTGTCGATGATGCGGAAGTTCTCGGCGGTACCGGTCTTCGCGCAGATCTTGATGCCCGGGATGGCCGCAGCCCGCGCCGTACCCACATCCACCACATCCTGCATCCCGCTGTGAACGACTTCGTAAACCGTATCGGGAATATGTGTCAGAACCTCGTGCTTGCGGCGGAACTTGTTGAGGACCGTGTCGTCGGCGCTTTCATTGTCGATGCTCTTCACGAAGTGCGGCGCATAGAAATAGCCTTTATTGGCCACGATGCACATCGCGTTGGCCATCTGTACCGGCGTCACCAGCATCTTGTCCTGCCCGATGCCCAGCGTGACGTTCGTGCACGAATTCCAGGAGCCCCGGTAGTCCTTGTTATAGACGTTCGTATCGGGAATATTGCCGGGGTCTTCGGAAGGGAGATCAACGCCGAGACGGTTGCCGAGACCGAACGCGTTCACGTACTCCTGCCACTTCGCATATCCTTTTTTCACGCCGCCCAAACGCGGGTTGTCAACCGTAAGTCGGTAGGTGTTGGAGAAGAACGAGTTGCAGGAATGCGCGATGGCGAGGCGGAGATTGGCTGCGTGGCCGGCCCATTTCTCTGTACACCGCACGGGCCTGTTGCAGCCATAATAAACGCCGCTGCAGCCGATGCCGCTGCGCGGTGTGATCACGCCTTCGTCAAGCGCGATCAGCGCCCCCAGTGGCTTGTACGTTGAGCCCGCCGGGTAGCGGCCTTTGATCGCGCGGTTGAGAAGGGGCGCCGCCACGTCGAGAACGAGCTTCGAATAATTCTTCTTTTTATTGTAGCCGGTAAGGTCGTTCGGGTTGTAGTCTGGTGCAGACACCATGGCAATGATGCCGCCGGTCTTCGGCTCGAGCACGACGATCGAGCCGACCTTGTTCCGCATCAGCTTTTCGGCCAGCTGCTGGATCTCGATATCGATATAGGTACGAAGCCCGCGCCCCGCAACGGCAGCCGTATCGAGAAGGCCGTTCTCGAAGCTTCCCTGCAGGCGGTTCTTATTGTCCTTGATCACGAACTGAACACCGCGCTGCCCCATCAGCGTGCGTTCGTAATAGGCCTCGAGACCGCTTCTGCCCACATAATCGCCGGGGCGGTAAAACCCGTCCGAGCGCGCAATAATGCCGGAATCCGCTTCGCCCACATAGCCCATGATATGTGCGGCGGCATTGAATGGATACAGGCGGACAGGTCGTTGCTGGAGGTAGAAGCCGGCATTGAACCGCCACATATTCTCTTCGAGCCGTGCATATTTTTCAGGCGATAAGAGCTCTTCGAATGCCGAGGAGCGGAAGCGGCCGTTGCGAACGACGGCCTCGATCACCCGCTTGTTGAATTCGGCCGTATCGATGCCGAGGAGCTGGCACATATACGATGTATCGACGCCCTTCAGCGCCGATGGGGTGACCATCAGGTCATACATGAGCGTATTGTTCAGGATCGCTTTGTTATTGCGGTCGAAGATGATGCCGCGCGGCGGGTAAACAACCTTGCGGAAAACAGCGTTGTCGATCGCGTCAGCCCTGTATTTGCTGGAGAACACCTGGAGGTTCAGAAGCTGCAGGAGGAGCACAAGGAAGATGGCCAGGAAGATGATCCGTATGATATAGCTCCGCGAACCGTTGAATACCGACATATGATGGGTGAGAGATCGAAATTAAGAACAGTGAAGGTGATTGCCATAGCAATAATCCTGCAAAATTCACCAAAGAACGACAGAAGCGGAAAATTTTGTTGCGGCGTCGAATGCAGCAGCTAGGAATAATCAGACCTGGAGGCGCGGAACGTTGCTTCGTCGCGGCACAGCACTGATGCTCACGCCCTTTCGCGCAATGACGGCAACCAGTGCAATCTGCAATCGTAAATCCAAATGGTCCTACGCCGTATTCGTCCTGTACTTCAGCCGCCGCGGGAACAGCAGCTCGACGATGAGGATCAGCAGCATGCTGATGCCGACCGTGGAAAAGGTCTTGATGATGAAGTCCAGGAAGGTGCCGAACTGCAGCCATTCCAGCATCACCAGGTAGGTGTGGTGGAGGAAGGTGAGGATCAGCGCATAGACCAGGTAGGGGCCCCATCCCATGCCGCGCGGCGAGGGCTCATGGAACGTGATCTCGTTGGCCTCTTTCGTGATCAGGATATTGATGATGAAGGGCCGAACATAGGCGATCAGCACGCAGGCCGCCGTGTGCAGTCCCGGCGTCAGCGTGAAATAATCGAGCGAAAGCCCCGTGAGGAAACCGGCACCCAGCAGCACCATCCGGTTCACCGTAAATGGAAGCCACAGGATGAACAGGAAATAGAGGTAGGGAACAATGTAGCGGTGCAGGTGCGGGATCTTATTGAGCACGAATACCTGCACAAGGATGAACAGCGTCAGGCGGAAGATATTTTTGATCAGGTCGTTCAAGGGGTTTTCTTTTTATCCTGGTCCATTTTCTGTTCCGTGCTGAGCTGCAGCTTGATCTGCTCGTCGCGCTGAAGATTCTCCACGACGAACACCTGCTGCACGCCGGCAAAATTGGCAGCGGCCTGCAGCTTGAGGTCGTAAAAATTCGTGGCCTTGTTGATCCGCACGTCAACGATACGTCCGATCATAAAATTCGGCGGAAAATTATAGGAGTACCGACTCGTCAGAACCGTGTCCCCGCGCTTCACCTCGACGTCGCGGCTGATGCCTTCAAGCGTCAGGAACCGCGGGTCTTTCGTATCCCAGAGAACGGTGCCCGTGGTGCCGGTCTTCTTGAGCGCTGCCGGCACGCGGCTTTTCGTGTGCAGGAGGCTCAGCACCTGGCTGAAGTTCGGACTGGTATTGATGATCACGCCGATGATCGCGCCACCGGAGCTGACCACCGCCATATTCTCGCGGATGCCGTGGTTGGAGCCCCGGTTCAGCTGGATATAATTGTTCTCAAAGTTGACGGAGTTGTACACCACCTTGGCCGCGCGGTACATATACCGGCGGTACTGCAGTACCGAATCCACGCGCACTGAATCGACACGCATCTCCTGCCCTGAATCGGGCACATTGTAGTTCTCCCGCAGCAGGTTCAGAAGCGAGTCGTTCATCAGGTGCACGCGGCGGTTCTCGTCCTGCAAATGAAAATAATCGTCCACCTTGTCCACCTGCGTATTAATGCTGCCCGTCACCTCGGAGGCCACGCCGAGAAAGGCCGCGCGGTGAAACCGGTTGTAGGTGAACAGCATCCAGAGCGCCACACCCTGCAGGGCGAGAAAGCTGAGGAAGACGAAGTACCGACGGATGAAGAGGAAGATATTGCGCACGAAAAAGAGAATTAGGACGGGACCAGGAAAGAAGAGCGGGACGTCAGGTGAAGAGGTTCCGGCAGCCGTTCCCCGGTTCCATTTTTATCGCATGACAAAAGGATAACGCTCGTAGTTCTTTAAAGCCAGGCCGGTACCGCGCACAACGCTTTTCAGCGGGTCGTCGGCAACGTGAACGGGCAGCTTGATCTTCTGGCTCAGACGCTTGTCGAGGCCCTTCAGCAGGGCGCCGCCGCCGGTGATGTAGATGCCGCGGCGGTAGATATCGGCGGCCAGCTCGGGCGGGGTTTGCTCAAGGGCTTTGAGGATGGCTTCCTCGATCTTGAAGATGCTCTTGTCGAGCGCTTCGGCGATCTCCTGGTAGCCAACATAGATCTGCTTGGGAATGCCCGTAACGAGGTCACGGCCATTCACGGGAAGATCGTCCGGCGGGTTGTCGAGGTCCTTCATGGCAGCGCCGATCTGGATCTTGATCTGCTCCGCAGTGCGCTCACCGATCAGAAGGCTGTGGTAGCGGCGCAGTGCCTCCATGATATCGGCCGTGAACTCGTCACCGGCGATGCGGATCGACTGGTCGCAGACGATACCCGCCAGGGCGATGACCGTGATGCCTGTCGTACCACCGCCAATGTCGATGATCATATTGCCAACCGGCTCTTCCACATCGATGCCGATACCAAGGGCGGCGGCCATCGGCTCATGTATGAGGTAGACCTCCTTCGCACCGGCCTGCTCGGCACTGTCGCGGACCGCACGCTTCTCGACCTCGGTGATCGACGACGGTATGCAGATCATCATGCGCCAGCTGGGCGGGAAGAGAGGCTTCTTGGGATAAACAAGCTTGATGAGCTCACGGATCATGAGCTCCGCCGCGTTGAAGTCGGCGATGACACCATCTTTGAGGGGCCGGATGGTGCGGATGCTTTCATGGGTCTTCTCATGCATCATGAGGGCCCGCTTTCCAACAGCAAGGACCTCCTTGGGGTTGTTGCGGTTGAGCGCCACGATTGACGGTTCATTCACCACTACCTCGTCGTTATGTATGATCAGAGTATTTGCCGTGCCTAAGTCGATCGCGATCTCCTGGGTGAACCAATTAAAAAGTCCCATGCTGCTCTATTGGATTATCTGGTGAAGTTGCTTGCAAATTTGATGCAAATAATTCAGATATACAAGCCGCACAACAGGAACTAAGGGTATTACCGGAGAATTGACGGAAATAGCTTGAATGCTGGGCTTCCGGGCAGGTCAAAGCAGACGCGCGCCCGGCCTGCACACGAACCCGTCACTTTCCCCCCGCTGCTCGCCAGGCCCCGACGGCATTGGCTTCCTTTAACAGTTTTTTGACGACCACCGCATCAGCAACACACCGCCGCTGGCGTTAGTCATTCGCTGCCGCGCCCGGCCTTCACCGGCGACTCTGCCTTTTGGCATGGAAATGGGTCAAGCGAGCCGAAACACCAATACTTAGGATAAATCAAGCTTTCTACGCTAACCTCTGTAGAAACACGGGCGGTGGGCATTTGCTCATCGCCTATTTTTTGTACCTTACTCTGGTGACCCCCTCCGTACCGATCTGGAAGCGGGTACCGGTTCTTCGCCTCCTGATCCCCTACACCGGTGGCCTCCTTCTGCAGGACATCTTCACGCTTCCACCTGCCGCCTCCGTTGCAGGTATCCTCATCGCCATGGTTGCCCTCACCGCTACCGTGGCTGACCGGAGCCGGCTTCGCGCGGCACGGCTCCGCGGCGCCCTGGTTTCCGCACTGGCGCTGGGTTTCGGAGCACTTTCCTACACGGTTCACGACACGCGCAACGACGCTTCCTGGTTCGGGCGCGACTACCAGCCCGGTGAAACCCTGCTCCTTTCGCTCGATGAGCCACCCATCGAAAAGCCCGCCACCTACAAGGCCATCGCGCGGGTCACGGGCATTTATCGCGCGGGGATCCTGCGCCGCACCACCGGCAAGGTCATCCTCTATTTCCGGAAGAGCGCCCGCTCCTCAGCCCTTCACTACGGCTCGCAGGTCGCGACCCGGCAAACGCTTCGTCCCGTCGCAAACAGCGGCAACCCGGGTGGTTTCGACTACCGCCGGTATCTCCAGTTCCAGGGCATCACCCACCAGGCATTCCTGGCCGATGCAGGCTTTGCCAACGCCCCAGGCTCCGGCGCACGCCCGGTCGCCCGCCTGGTCTTTCAAACCCGTGCCGCCATCGCCCGCCTGCTGCGACGCTCCATCAGCAACCCGCGCGAAAGCGGTCTGGCCGAAGCCCTGCTCATCGGCTACAAGGACGACCTCGACAAGAGCCTTGTGCGGTCCTATACAAACACCGGCGTCGTCCACATCATTGCGATCTCCGGCCTCCACCTGGCCTTGGTCTACGGGCTGCTCATGGCGCTCACTAGGCCGGCCCGGGGCCGCCGGTGGCGCTGGTGGCGGCTTGCGCTCGTCGTGGGTTCTCTGTGGACATTCACGCTACTCGCCGGCGCACAGCCGTCCGTACTCCGCGCAGCCGTCATGTTCACCGCCCTCGCGTTTGCCAATGTTCTCGACCGCCACCACGCCGTCGGCAACGCCCTGGCCCTGTCTGCCTTCCTCCTGCTGGCCTGGAACCCGTTCTGGCTCTGGGATGCAGGGTTCCAGCTTTCCTACGCCGCCGTCCTCGGCATCCTTCTTTTTTACAAACCGCTTCATCGCCTTCTCTTCCTGGACAACCGCCTGCTCGACGGCGTCGCCCAGCTCATCGCCGCGTCGATGGCAGCGCAAGTGCTGACACTGCCCATCAGCCTCTACCAATTCCACCAGTTTCCCCTGCTTTTCCTGCTGGCCAATATTGTCGCGGTACCGCTGTCAGGACTGATCGTTTACGGCGAGATCCTCATCTGCCTTCTTGCGCCGCTGCCCTGGCTGGCGCGCGCCGCGGGCTCCGTCGTGGAAGCGATGCTGCGCCTGATGAACGGGTTCGTCGGTCGCCTGGACCGCGTATCGTTTGCGCTCTGGGACGGGCTGTCGGTCAACGTTGCCCAGGTCGTCCTCATGTATGGACTGATCGCCGTGGCCTGCCTCTGGCTGCAGCGTCCGCGGCGGTGGCTGGCGTATGGAGCGATTGGCTGCGCGGCGGGCTTCCTGGCCATCCGGTCCGCAGCGTTCATCAAGGCGGACCGGCAACAGGCCATCATTGTTTACAACCTGCCGAAGCACCGGGCAATCGACCTCGTCCAAGGCCGCCGCGCTCTTTTTGCCGGCGATGCCGCGGTGCTTTCGGACGAAGCCATCAATGCCAATTCTCTGCGGCCTGCGCGAACCGCAAACCGAACATCGGTAGCGGGGACAGTGACCGGATCCTCCTTTCGCTTCGGACGCTTGACAGTTTTGCTCGTAGATGCATCAACGCGCTTGCGGGCGGGCACGGACAGGCCGGTGGCAGACCTGCTGATCGTTTCCAGGAACCCGCGGATCAGCCTCCGCGATGCGGCCACATGCCTGCGCGTGACCCAGGTGGTGCTGGACGGGTCAATGCCGCCATCAACGGCCCGCCGCTGGCAGCGCGATGCCGCCACCCTCGGTATTGCCTGTTACAATGTTGTGGAAAACGGCGCTTTCACTGCAGTCCTGTAGCGCCTACCTTTGGCGCGCTTCCGACTGCCTGCCAACAACGTTTAGCCATGAAAAAGAAAATTTCCGCGGCCCTTCTCTCTGTGTTTTACAAGGACGGGCTGGAGCCTCTTGTCCGCCAGCTTCACGCACAAGGAACAACGCTGTACTCCACCGGCGGCACGCAGCAGTTCATCGAAAGCCTCGGCATCGATGTCGTACCCGTCGAAAGCCTGACCTCCTACCCATCGATCCTGGGCGGCCGCGTGAAAACCCTGCACCCGCTCGTGTTTGGCGGCATTCTCGGCAAGCGCGCCGATGCCACCCATCTCAAGGACATGCTCGATTACCATATCCCCGAGATCGACCTGGTCGTCGTTGACCTCTACCCGTTCCAGGAAACGGTGGCCCAGACATCCGACGAAGGCCAGATCATCGAGAAGATCGATATCGGCGGCCCCTCAATGCTCCGTGCAGCGGCAAAGAATTTCAGCGACGTCGCCGTCGTTGCGTCCAGGAGCGATTACGCCCCGCTTGTCGGGATCCTCCAGGCACAGGAGGGCACAACGACACTGGAACAGCGTCGGGCGCTTGCCGCCAAAGCCTTCCGGATCGTGGCGGACTATGAACTCGCCATCACCAATTATTTCAGTCCCGATGCACCCCTCACCGTCTTTGGCAACGAGCAGCAAACGCCGCTGCGGTACGGAGAAAACCCGCACCAGGCGGCAACGTTTTACGGTGATCCTGGTCAATGCTTCAACCAGCTGCACGGCAAGGAGATCAGCTATAACAATCTTGTTGATGTGGACGCGGCAGTGGAGCTGATCGGCGAATTCGACATGCCTTCCGATGGCAGTGCACCGGTCGTGTTCGCCATCATCAAGCACACGAATGTTTGCGGCATTGCCGCCCGTGGATCTGCTGCCGCGGCCTGGACCGATGCGCTTGCCGGCGACCCCGAAAGCGCCTTCGGCGGCGTTCTGGTCTGCAACGCCCCCATCGATGCGGCCACAGCCAATGCCATTAGCGAGATCTTCTTCGAGGTGCTGCTGGCACCCTCTTTCGAGGAGGAGGCCCTGACGATTTTACGCGCGAAGAAAAACAGGATCCTGCTGGAGCTCAAGCCCGCATCGTTTCCGGCAAGAAGCTATAAAAGCCTGCTGAACGGAACGCTCGTGCAGGACAAGGACAAGGGCAATTTTGCAAAATGGGACGAGGTTGGCGGTGTCCCTTCGGGCGACCTTCGTGAAGACCTCGTGTTCGCAAATCTGATTTGCAAGCACCTGAAGAGCAACGCCATCGCCCTCGTGAAAAACAGGCAGCTGGTTGGCAAAGGGTGCGGGCAGACGAGCCGCATCGATGCGCTTCGCCAGGCGGTCGAAAAGGCCCGGCAGTTCAACTTTGACCTAACCGGATCAGTCATGGCCAGCGACGCGTTCTTTCCTTTCAGCGACTGTGTCACAATGGGCCACGAAGCCGGCATTGCGGCCTTTATCCAGCCCGGTGGATCGATCCGCGACAAGGACAGCATCGAGTATTGCGTAGCAAATAAGCTGGCGATGGTCCTCACAGGAGAGCGGCACTTCCGGCATTGAGGGATGCAGGTGAACAGCCGTTCACGCAAAGAAGCAAAGAATACCAAGAAGCTTTCCTTTGCGCCTTTCGTGCCTTCGTGTTCACTATTCACCATTCACTATTCACTTCTCACAGCTGACCACCCGCTCATACATCTCCCGCCAGCCCGCGAGTGAGCGGTCCGTTCCCAGGAAGCTATTGTGCCAGATCGTGAGCAGTATCCCGCCGGTACGCGAAATCTCGTTTCTGAATTCATTCAGTTCTTCCAGACCTTCGGCGGGGCTCATCTTCTGCTCGTAAAAAGCATTCGCGTCCATAAAGCAAAAGGGGTGCAAAACCAGTGCTGTCACCTCATCCCGCTCAAGGTCGTACCACCGGAACGGCGCGGCTACCGATGCGCGGAAACCGTTGCAGCTTCCATATCCCATGCTGAAATCGGCGTGGATGCCCGCAGCGACAAGCTGTCGAAACGTGCCGGGCAAAGAGAACCGGATATAGTGCTGGCGCGAAAGATCGACCGGCTGGCCGACAGCCTCTTCCAGCGCTTTCTTTTCATCCAGAAGCGCAGCAGGCGCATCGCCGCTATGCCATGAGGGGTGCAGGCCAATGCGCGCTTTTCCGGCCGTTTCGCGGATTAGCGCCCGCACGGACGGCACGTGAGCCGGGATGCTTTTGTCGTACCGGTTGCGGTGCGCACAGACATGAAAAAAATAGACCGGCCGGAGTCCGTAACGGTCGTGCAGGTCATCGAGCCACGCATAGCAATCAAACGGATCCGGAACCTGGCCAAGCAGTACCCGGATCCGTGTCAGCGCATCGCCGGGCCGACCCAAAGCCAATGAACGCAGGAACCCGCCGGTATTTCGCCAGGCGCCCTTTCCGCGAAAGCTCCAGGCCATATCGATATCGTAGGTGGGTTGAAAAAGAAGCGGCGGCGTTGCCGCCGGGAAGGACGGGTCGATTGAAACAAGTCTCTTGCGAAGATCCTCGAGCCAGCGGTTCACCAGGGGAACCTTCAGGAAACCGGCGCGGAAAGCGAGGCTGTTCTCCACCGCATACCGGCCATACGCGTCTGTCTCGTGCGGACTGTATTCCTCGTAGCGGCTAAGGAGCCAGAAGATGGCTGCAAAGACGTCGAAACCAGTGTCACCGCCTGTTCTGAAAAAAGCTTTGTAACCGGCTTCATGATCGTAAACTACGGTTTCCACGGGCGCGGTTCCCGTCGCGGAGAGCAGGCCGTGCGGAACGATATGCAGGCTTCCGGGCCCTGCTTCCACTGTGTACGCAATGCGGGCCCGCGGCTCTGCGTCGAGCGCACCGGGGTCCGTCGCCAGGCGGAACGGCAGCCCATAATAATCCGAAAGAAAATCCAGCACGTAGAGCAGGCGCGGCGAAGCGGTATGGCTGAAAACGGCCACCACGGTCAGCCCTTTTTTCGCATCCGCTCGGTCCACTGCTCGTTGAAGGATTTGCCGGGAAACTGCAGGTCGGACCGGTGCTTTTTCCAGTCCTTCACGAAGTGGTTCACCACCCATCCTTTGAGGCGTCCATTGCCGGCGTTCATCAGGCCGCGGCGAAGCATGGCCTTTTTCCAAAACGACCAGGCGACGCGCTCTGCGTAGCTAGACTCTTTCGCTTCGACTGCCTCCGCGCGGTTCTCCAGCAACAGCTCGTGGAGGTTGATCTTCACGGCGCATACCTCGGTGCAGTTGCCGCAGAGCGACGATGCGTAGCTGAGGTGCTTATAGTCGCCAAGGTCCTTGAGGTGCGGCGTGATGACGGACCCGATCGGGCCGCTGTACGTGGCGCCGTAGGCGTGTCCGCCGATATTCTTGTAGACGGGGCAGGCATTCAGGCAGGCGCCGCACCGGATGCAGTACAGGCTTTCGCGCATCTTTACGTTGGCGAGGATATTCGTGCGGCCGTTGTCGAGCAGGATGACATACATCTCTTCCGGCCCGTCGGTTTCACTCTTTTGCCGTGGTCCCGTGACGATCGAATTGTACACGGTCACTTTCTGGCCGGTGCCGTACGTGGAGAGCAGGGGCCAGAAGAGGGCGAGGTCGTGCATGGACGGAATGACCTTTTCGATGCCCACGATGACGATATGCGTTTTAGGGTAGGAGCAGGAAAGACGGCCGTTACCTTCGTTCTCCGTGATGGCGATACCACCGACATCGGGGAGGATGAAATTTGCGCCGGTGATGCCAATCTGCGCCTCGCGGTATTTTTCGCGCAGCTTTTCCCGGGCCACTTGCGTGAGTTCGCCAGGCGTCAGGTTGGGCGGTGTTCCCAGCTTGCGGGCGAAGAGCCTGGCCACATCCTCCTTGCTCTTGTGCATGGCCGGCGTAACGATGTGGTAAGGCGGCTCCTCATCGAGTTGCTGGATGTATTCTCCGAGGTCGGTCTCAACGCTTTCGATGCCGTGCTTTTCCAGGAATGAATTGAGGTGCAGCTCCTCGGTGACCATGCTCTTGCTCTTGACGATCGTGCGGCATGCTTTTGCTTCGCAGATCTTTCTGATCTCCTCGAGCGCGTCTGCGGCGGTCTCTGCCCAGAGAACCTTGCCTCCATTGCGGGTGAAATTGGCCTCAAAGGTCTCCAGCTGGCGGTCGAGGTTTTCGATGGATTTCCACTTGGCGTTCTTGGCGCGCTCGCGGGCAAGGTGCGCATTCGTGAACTGGCTTTTACCCGCCGGTACAACGGCATTGTAGCGGGCAATATTGAAATTGATCTTGCGGCGGTGTTCTTTGTCCGCGGCCTTGATGGTGCTCTTGGCGATGAAGGTGGACGATTGCTCCGACATTATTTCTTTTTCTGATTGGTATCGTAATGCTCGATGGCGATCTGGTGAAGGGTCTCGTAAAACTCTGTGCCGAAGCGCCGCTCGATCGGTTCCTGGAGGAACTGGTAGACGGGCATCTTGGCCTTCTTACCGAGTGCGCAGCCGGGCGCGCACAGGGTTTCGCGCGGCTCGTAGTTGACAAGCGTGTACGCCTTGCTTTGGCTCAGGCGGATGGGAAACAGGTGACAGCTGATCGGTTTTTTCCATCCCAGCTTGCCATCGTAATAGGCGGCTTCGATGCCGCATTTGATCACCCCGCCGGGGTCGCGGAAGCCGTAGGCGCAGAGGGCACCGTTGATGGTTGGCGTGACCCAGCCGAACTCACGGTCATACACGTATTTGCCCTGACGCGCGATCTCGTCCTTTCCTTCGGCGGACAGGTAGGGCTCGATGTCGGCATAGTGACGTTCGAGGTGGGCGAGCTCGTCCTTCTCCAGGGGAGCGCCGGCGTCGCCATCCTCGCAGCAGCCACCCTTGCACTTGCTGAGGTCGCAGATGAACCGGGCTTCCACCACCTCGTCACTGATCAATATATTGTCGATCTCGATCACAATACGTGTTTGCGCAAAGGTAAGGGGACGGGCGTGGGGGTCATTTTAGATTTACGATTTTAGATTGATGCGCATGCAGACAATTGCGGATTGGCGATTGCAGGTTGTTGACCACTCATTCAGCCGCTACTCACGACTGACCACTCACCATTCACCATTCACCATTCACTACTCACTACTCACCACTCACCACTCACCACTCATCCCACCTCCTCTGCTTCCCGCACGACCCGTGTTTCCCCCACGGTACGGCGGGTTCTCTTCTTCACCAGGTAATGGATCGCCTTTTCTTCCACCCAGTGGTGCAGAGGCAACAGCACGGCCGCCAGCGCGATCATGAACGCAAGGTCTTTCCACGGCTCGCCCTGCGTAATGGTGGCGATACTCTTCTTAAAAAGCAGAAAAAGAAATTCGAAGAACATCAGGAAGGAGAAAAAGCCCACCAGGCGGATGGCTTTCTGCGACACGCGGAAGAAGCCGGTCATCGCCAGCAGCAGGAAGGAGGCAGCAATCGCAATGGTGATGCCGAGGTATTGAATGCGATGCCTCTTTTCCTTCTGCTCTTTCTGCTGGGCATCGAGCCTTTGTTGGCGGTCCAGCTCGTCGGCCGCCTCGATCTGCATCAGGTCCTTCTCCTTTCCCAGCTGGTCAAGGCTATCACGGTACCCGAGTGAAAGCGCTGTCATCGCCAGCGCTTCCTTATAGTTCCCGGTCTTTTGGTAGAGCGTGTCCAGCTCGATCACAACCGCCTGCTGGGCCTTGAGGTCATTCATCTGCGTGGCCAGCGCCCGCGCTTTGCCATAATAGTCGATCGACTGGGCCAGGTGACCGGCCTTGTTGTGCAGGCGTCCCATCTGCACGTAAAAGCTGTAGCGGCTCGCGATGTTGAGGCCGTTCTCGAAGAGCGGCGCCGAGCGCGCGTAGTAATAAAATGCGGAATCGAACTTATTGAGGTCGGTATAGATATAGCCGTAGGCCTGGTCGATGATGCCATCATAGCCGAAGCCCCGGAGATAGGCCTTCAGCGTATCCGCTCCATTGAAAAACGCGAGTGCCTGCTCAGGTTGCGCGGCATAGAGGTAGTTGTTCAGCATCCCGATATAGGCGCTCATTTTGAGCGGCGCAAACTTCAGCGAATCCGCCAGGCGAACGGCCTGCGCGAAATAGGAGCGCGCCATACCGTAGTTCTTTTTGTAGCCATACATGTTGCCGATACTGGTCATGTCCTCCACCTGGTTATATCGCGCCTGCAGGTCCGGCATTGTCCGGCGAAGCTCCAGAGCGCGCACACCGTAATCAATCGCGCGGTCGTATTCCTCGATGCTCGAATAAAAGCCCGCGAGATAGCTGTACGACTGGCGCTGAAGGCGAACCAGCCCTTTCTCTTCGGCGAGGCGCAGGGCCGCAAAAAAGCTGCGCAGCGCCAGCAGCTTCTCGCGCCGGGCCGTATACACCGCCCCGTATTCAAGCATGCCCAGGACCTTCAGGCTGTCGCTGGTTGACGGGCCAATATAGGAATGTGCTTCGTTGCAGTGGCTCAGGGCTTTGTCGGCATCGGGGATCGAGCGGTAAGCCGCCGAGAGTGCGAGGTGGCTGCTGAAGGTCTCGTCGTCGAGCTTGTTCTCGCGCGCCACGGCAAGGGCCTCGCCGTAGAGGGCCATCGCTTTTTCCGTGTTGCCTTTGAAGCTGCCGAGGACGGAGATGCGCTTGCCGTTAAGAAGCAGCGCCCGGATGATCAGCTTACGGTCCCGGCTCCGCTCGGCCACCTCGGTCAGTTGTTGTCCATATGCATCTGCAGACGCGCGGTCCGTCGTCATCAGGATCTGCGCGAGGTCGCCGAGAAGAGAAACCTTCTCGCCATCGCTTTTCGCACGGGTGAGCGAGCGCTTGAGCGAGTCCACTACCGGGTGCGCTTGCTGCGCGCCGGCGCATAGAGACAGGGTCAGGAGGAAAAGAAACATGTATCTCATGGCAGTCGGTTCTGCCACAAATTATACTTTTTATTGATACGCGAGCGGGGCTTATGGTTTCCAGCGGAAGCTGTTCACCAGGTGGTCGATATCCTCGTTGAAAAAGCGGATCACGGGCCGCAGGGAGTCTTCATTTGGCGTGGCGCTGAAATAAAGAGCGCCCCGAAGAAAATGGTGAACCGAGTCGGTAAGAAAAAACTGCCGCGGCGTGGCCGAGTTTCCTTTCAGCGTGAAGGAGACGCCTTCGATCCCGGCTGGTGTGGTAAAGGGCGTGCTCTCGATGCCCGTAGCGCGGTATGTATGCTGCTTATACGACATCTGGTAAGCATCGTTGACCAGCGAGTCGAAGCGGTTTCGGCCGATCTCCTTATACGAGATATGGATCCGCGCGCCCTGCCCGGGAAAGTCAATATTGATCCAGTAGGGGTTTTCGGCGCGTTCCTCGAAAAAGAGGCTGTCTTTCAAAATAGTTCCGTAGACCGGGTACTCGAACGTGTATGGGTAGCCCGGGGCATCGAAGGTCCGGTAGGCCTTTGCCGGCAGCGCGATCTTGTAATAGCCGCGTGGCTTCACGGTATAGTCGCTGTTGCAGGCGAGAACGAAGAGAGCGGGAAGGAAAAGAAAAAGAAAACGGCTACGCTTTGCCATGGGGTCGGTTGATCTTTACCTGAACGGTGTTGATGCGGTTTTTATTGGCTTCCAGAACGGTAAAATCGAAGTCCCCCGCACTGATGGTCGCATTGACCTCTGGGAACTCACCGGCGATCTCGAGCACGAGGCCACCGAGTGAATCGCTCTCCCCGCGTACGTTGTCGAAGGTATCGAGCGGCAGGCGCAGGGTGCGGCACATATCGTGCAGCATCATCTTCGCGTCCACGATGAACGTGCTCTCATCCACCGCGCGGACCGATGTTTCTTCCTCGTCGAACTCATCGCGGATATCCCCGATGATCTCCTCGAGAATGTCTTCCATCGTCACGATCCCGCTGGTTCCGCCGAACTCGTCGACGACGATGGCAAAGTGAATGCGGCGCGACTGGAACTCTTTGAGAAGATCCTTGATCAGCTTTGATTCAGGAACGAAGAACGGGGGCCTGATGAGGGCATGCCAGTCATACCCCGGCTCTGTCAGGTGCGCAAGAATATCTTTCGTGTTGATGATGCCTTCGATATAATCGAGGTTGGTGCGGTAAACGGGAAGCCGCGAGTAGTGCAGGTCTTCGATCTTCTTGACCAGATCGGCGAAGGGTGTCCCGTAGCTGATGCCGTTGACATCCATGCGAAACTTCATGATCTGCCGGACGGTGATGTTGCCGAATTTGATGATGCCTTTCAGGATATTTTTTTCCTCAACGGTCGTCTCCTGGGTGTTCACGTCGATGGCCTCGTCAAGCTCGCGCATGCTCGCGCTTTGCATTTCGTGGGCGCCGCTTCGCTGGTTGATTTTATCAGCCATGCCCACCATATTCAGGCTGATGCGGCGCAGCAGGAGGTGAAGTCCTTCAACGACTGCCGACGTGCTGTACGCAAAGCGGAGGTTATTTTGCGTGGCCCAGACCTTGGGCAGCACCTTGCCGATGAGCACCATGATGAGACCGATGCCGATGATCTTTACGAGCCAGTTCATCCACTCCTGCGGCAGTTGAAGGAGCGGGCTGATGAGGAAGTTGGCCAGGATGATGATGCTGATATTGAAGAACGTGCCGGCGATGAGAAGCGATGTGTACACCGCCTTTCTCTCGTCGAGGAGGGTGATGATGCGGCGCGCGGCGGTGTGCTGCTTCGTGCGCAGCATATTAACGTCCTTGGTTTGCAGCGTGAACAGCGCCACTTCAGCGCCGGCAGTGATAAAGCTGAGGAGGAGAAGAATGACAAGAAGCACCACGAGGAAGACGGCACTCTGAGGGTTGGCCGCTAAGATCGTAAAAGCAAAATTGTGTAGTAACGGATAAACCGACGCGTACTCCAAAGCACAGGTTTTGGTGAAAAATCGGGGCGGGCCGGGCCAGCCGCCGTACAAACTACAAATTTATCCGCTTTCGGGAGACTTAAAAAGATAAATCTTCGTCGTCCATCGGGGGTGGCGGCGTGTTGATCTCGTCAATGCCCGTGTCGGTAGGGGGCATGCTTCCGTGATCGGTTCGCTTGTCAAGCATGATGAGGTTGTCGCCGACAACCTCGGTAGCGAATTTACGGTTGTTGTCCTTGTCCTCCCAGCTGCGCGTACGGAGGCGTCCTTCGATATAGACGAGGCTTCCCTTGTGCAGGTATTTGCTGGCCAGCTCGGCGAGCCCGCGCCAGAGGACAACCGTATGCCACTCGGTTTGAGAGACGAGCTTGCCTGACCTGTCCTTGAAGGTTTCGGTTGTGGC
>JAQBNP010000052.1 GCA_028288515.1 Flaviaestuariibacter sp.
ACCGGGTCGATGCGGTCGTCGTAGGATTCCACGGCCACTTTGGCGCGCTCGCCCGGGTCGCGAACGATCTTCTTGATGACGATGAGTCCGTCAAAGATCTCAGGAACCTCGATCTCGAGCAGCTTGGCGAGAAAATCGGGTGAGGTGCGGCTGAGGATGATGACGGGGTTATTGTTCTTCATGTCGACCTTCTTCACAACGGCGCGGATGTTCTCGCCTTTCTTGAAGTAGTCCTGCGGGATCTGCTCGCTTTTCGGAAGGATGAGCTCGTTGCCTTCTTCGTCGAGGAGGAGAATTTCTTTTTTCCAGACCTGGTAGACCTCCGCCGAGATGATCTCGCCGATGCGGTCTTCGTATTTTTTAGCGAGGACGTTCTTTTTCAGATCGGCGATGCGGCTGGCCAGGGTTTGCTTGGCGGCCAGGATAGCGCGGCGGCCGAAGTCCTCGAGGTTGACCTCTTCGTAGAGCTCTTCGCCAACCTGGTAGTCGGGTTCGATCTTGATGGCGTTGCTGTATTCAATCTCTTCGAGGGTGTTGTAGATGTCACCGTCTTCCACGATGGTGCGCCGGCGGAAGATCTCGAGGTCGCCTTTTTCTGCGTTCACGATGACGTCGAAGGTTTCGTCGCTGCCGTATTTTTTGCGCAGGAGGGTTTTGAAGACATCTTCGACGACGCGCATGAGCGTGGGCCTGTCAATGCTTTCCGCATCCTTGAACTCCTGGAATGCTTCTATGAGGTTGATACTTGCCATATGCGATGTTTAGGAGGGAGTGGTGACCGTGAAGCGTGATGCGTAGGTGCGTGTCGCTGCTGCGTTCCGGCCGTTCCCTGGTTAAAACTTGATTTGAATTTTTGTGCTTTTTATATCGTTGAACAAAACGGTTTCCTGTTTGGTTTCTTTCTTTTTGCCTTTGCCGGTCTCCGTTTCGATGATGATGCCGTCGGGGGTGGTCTCGAGGAGCTTTCCTTCGAGCTGGGCGCCGTCGGCGAAGCTGATCTCGACGTAGCGGCCGACGTTCTTCTTATACTGCCGGTGGAGCTTCAGCGGTTCGTCGAGGCCGGGGGAGGACACCTCGAGGGAGAAGTCGCCGGCGGGAAAGAGGGGGCTTTCCTCGAGTCGCTTGTAGAGCTTCCGGTTGTACTGGACGAGGCCCGAGAGGGGAATTCCTTCGTCTCCGTCAATGAACACCTTGATGTTGTTGGTCGGCTTGATGCGCACCTCCACGAGGAAGTGTTTTGGATCCGCCAGAACGTCGTTGATCATGACCGTTAGCTGCTCGATAATTGTTTCTGTCTGCATAGTGAAATAGAAGAAGGGAACGGTCGTCGTTCCCTTCTCATCGTCTTTTCCGGCACAAAGGTAAGCAAACCGTTAATTATCTTCCAAATGAATCTTTGCTGGAAGTGGCTCTTTACCTTTGATTTCACAATATGTCAATGCTCATTTATCTTTTCCTGGCCTACCTCCTCTACCAGCTCATCTTCCGGTTCATCGTTCCTATCTGGCGTGCCACGCGCCAGGTAAAGAAGGGGTTCCGCGACATGCAGGAGCGGATGAACACGGGGGCCGCACCGGAGGAACCGGCACAGGCTGGCGGGTCGTCGCGGGCCGTGGCAAAGGGCGACTATATCGATTTCGAGGAAGTGAAAGACTAGGCGGGCAAAGTGCTATTTTTGCCGCCTTCCATAAAAGAAGGTTCCCGGTTTCCGGGAGCGGGACTCTTAGCTCAGTTGGTTAGAGCGTCTGACTCATAATCAGAGGGTCGCAGGTTCAAGTCCTGCAGGGTCCACGCAGGAGCGGAAAGGGTTTCAAGAGATTGAGACCCTTTTTTTGGCTTTGTCTGGCTTTAGCACAGAAACCCGGTGGATGTGTCGTCGAAAGTCCATTGTTGGACTACCCCCGGTGCAAGCTGGGACACACCTGCGTACTCAAATTCCCCGGTACTGATTTGAAAATCACCTGTCTATGCAAATTCTGCACAAGGCTGGATTGGGCGTTCTCTTTGTTTCCTATACAGGTGGAGGAATTGATGATGAGCTGCATGAAGAACGACTTTCCGGAACAGGGGCGAATGGAGATCGACTACGAGGATCCGGCCCTACCCCAGTCCGTTCGGACTTTAAAACCGATCCTTTACCGTGAAGACGCTGAAAGCTATTGCTGCATTCTCGGGCCCGATCCGGAGCAGGGCATTTTCGGTTGTGGACCCACTTTAGAGGCCGCCCTGAAGAGTTGGGACGATGCCTTTCAGAACCACGAGGCGAGGTGCAGGGTTGTCGAAGAACGTTACCGGATCGTCCAGGTGATCGGTAACCTGCGCACTGCCTGGAAGCGAGCCCTATAGGGTGGTAAGGATCTTACTGACAGGCCTTATGCGCAGGTGTCACCGAATGTCCAAAAGGTTTTCATTAGACACAATCAAGTTGCCATCGGACATACGCGACAGCTGTTCGTATAAAATCTACACAGAAATGCCGGTAGCTATCCAGGATAAGAAATGGTGACGGCCGGGACACTGGGAAATAATAACGCGCCCGTGCTGAAAAACCGTTGCGTACGGTTGCTACTCCTTCAACCACACCACCGCTCAAACGTCACCTCGCCCTCCCGATCTCCTCCATCACCACGTCCAGCTGCCGGTCCCGACCTCGCGCGATCGACTGCTGCGTGACACTCGCGCGAACGTCCGGCGCAATGCCGCGGTCCGGCTTACCGGGATGATCATTGAAGATCAGCGGGAGGTCGATCTCCATCTGCGAATGCGGCAATGTCAAAAAAAAGAACTCCCCGCCATTGATGCCCTGCTGCGAGCCGCCCGTCTCCTCACCCACGATGCGCCCGCGCCCGGCAGCCCTGAAGTTCCGCGCCATCTCGAAACCCGCCGAGCTGTTGCGCGCATCGGTCAGCAGCCACACCCGCCCCCGAAATGTCCGCGGCCGGGGAACGATAAAATCACAGGGATCGGCCTTCCGGTGCTCATAGAGCCCGATCTCATTCCTGAAAAATAGGGAGGGGTCCTTCGGCTTTTTAAATGACGGATCCCACGTCGACAGGAACGGCAGCAGGCTGCTGTCGATGGCCAGGTAGCGGTAACAGGGACGGTCCGGGTCGACGCAGCCAGTCTTGCTTTTGACGATATAGGAAAGAATGCGGTTGCCGGTATTGTCGCCTCCTTCGTTTCCGCGGATGTCAATGATCAGGTCGCGAACACCGCCGCGCCCCAGGAGGTCTGCAAACACGCTGTCCACATACGCTGCCGGATCGAACGTGCTGTTCCAAAAGGCAAAGGTTCCAAATTTCATGTACGCCACCGATGGACAGACCATGCGGTAGACAAATGTCTTCTCGCCCGTGGGTACGGGACCGTAGCGCTGCTCATACCGTTCCATGCGCGCTGCCAGCGACAGCGTGGTCACTGCCACACGGCGTGGCACTCGTTGGCTGAAAGGCAGGATCATGATCGTCAGAACGGTGTCGGTGTGTGGAAAAAAGAGAGGGAAATAAATGTCGAAGAGACTGTACCCATTTGCCTCGTCGGGTGTCTCGTTGCAGTTGTTCAGCTTTTTCCCGATCGCGTTGCGCCCATCGCTGCGGCTCACCGTCAGCAGGCTGTCAATGATCCTCCCGCACGGCACGCCATTGATCGCCATGATCCTGTCCCCTGCCCGAAGCCGTGCCGTATCAACGCTGTGCGTGATGACCAGGTGTCGCTTCTGATCCAGCACGAAAAACAACGGGATAACGCGATCAGGAAGAAGCCGCGCCTGTGCCGCTTTCGGCAGGTTCAGGGGGTTTAGATAGGTGTGCCCACAGTGAACGGTTTCGGCCAGCTGTGACAGCAACAGGTAGAATTTCTTTTCGTCAAGCGGCTGGGCTGTCCTGGCCCGAACAGCATTGAAACGGGCTTCCAGCCCCTCCGGCGTATTGTACCGGTAGATGCCCGGGTGGAGGGTTGTCCAGGCGGCGTAAAGAATAGCGAGGTCGCGCTGCATGTCCGCAGGGGACAGCATCCTGCTTTGTGAGTAGCCGCTGCAGGAGACAAACAGGAGGAAGAAAAACAAGAAGCGTTTCATAAGCTGGTTAGTTAACCGGGCGGTCAGGACCCCAGGTGGTAATGCCACCATGCCCGGTTCTTTCTCCAACAGGCAGGCGCAAAAAAAGTTGGGTCGTCGCGGGCAGGGCTGATCCGATGTGATGTCGACACGGCACCTTGTTGCCTCCCCACTGCATTGGTCCCCTGTCCATGGTGATCCGCTACATTCATAGCCCTCAACAAGCAGCGGTTCACCAAGAGGCACTCTTGCGCTGCCCGTACATTCATCGTACTTTCAATCGTGGCATCGATCGCCACCCCCGCCAACTCCAACACATGAAAAAGATCATCCTCATCCCCGTTCTCCTGCTCGCACTCACAACGCTTGGCCAGTCATGGCAGGACACCGTTCAACGGATCGATGCGCTCTTCGCGTCCTACAACGGTATGCCGGGCGCGCAGCTCGCCATCAGCCGAAACGGGCAAACGATCTATTCAAAAGCCTGGGGCCTTGCCGACCTGGAGCACGATGTACCTCTCACCACCATCTCCGTGGCCGAAGCCGGCTCGATCTCCAAGCAATTCACCGCAGCCTGCATCCTGCTTCTTGAGCAGCAGGGAAAACTATCACTTGAGGACGATGTCCGGACCTACCTCCCCGAGTTGCCAGACTACGGAACGCCCATCCGTATCCGGCATCTCATTCAGCATACCAGCGGCCTGCGCGACTGGGGCTCGGTCGCCGCCGTCAGCGGCTGGCCGCGGTCCACGAAGACCTATGACAACAACGACGCCCTGCAGATCGTGGCGCGCCAAAAAGCCCTGAACAACAAGCCAGGCGCGGAATACATTTACAGTAACTCCAACTACAACCTGCTCGCGATCATCATCGAGCGGGTCAGCGGGCAATCCCTTGCCAGCTTTTCGAGCAGTCACCTCTTCGCTCCTGCAGGGATGAAACTGACCCAATGGAGAGACGATTACCGGCGCATCGTGAAGAACCGCGCGATCGCCTACAGCCCGTCGCGCACCGGCTTCCAAACAGATATGCCGAACGAGTTCGCTTATGGCAATGGCGGCCTCCTCACAACCGCTGAAGAGCTCCTCCAGTGGAACAATTTTTACCTTGGCGGACACCTGGGGCAGCCGTCGCTCCTGCCAAAGCAACTCTATAGCGATCCCTTCCTGAACGGCAACCCGAACTCATACGCTGCCGGGCTCATCATCCAAACAACCAACGGATCGAAAGATATCACGCACAGCGGCGCCACGGCCGGCTATCGTGCCGACCTCCATCATTTCCCGGAGCTCGGACTCTCCATCGCCTGGCTCAGTAATAACGCCCGCCCCACGCAGGTCGTGACAGACGTTATCAACATCTTCGTTCCAAAGAAAAAAGCGGCGGCCTCCACGGCTCGAGCGCCGTTCCTCGTGACCCCTTCAGACCTCAACAGGTACACCGGATGGTACCGAAACGAGCGCAGTGGTGATGGCGCGCAGCTGACGGTCCGCGACAGCATCCTCTACCTGCAGGATCAAAAACTGGTACCCATGGCAGCAGCGCGGTTCATGGCCGGGCAGAATCTCATTGACTTCCGGCCTGGTGGCTTCGCGCTGATCACTGTCGCACACGACACGATCGTTTACCAGGCCATGCCCGCCGGGGTCTCTTCTGCTGCTGCCTTGCAGGACTATGTCGGGACCTATGCATCGGAAGAAACCGCCTCGACCATGCAGGTCGCGCTTGTAAATGGAGCTCTTGTGGCACGGCTCAAGCCAACAGACCAGGCCGAGCTGACGCCAACTTATACGGACGGTTTCTCCTTCAATGCCGGGACACTCTATTTCTTCCGTGACCGAAAAAAAGCCGTTGCCGGCTTGAAGATCTCGGTGAGCCGCG
>JAQBNP010000147.1 GCA_028288515.1 Flaviaestuariibacter sp.
ATTTTCGAGAGGATGTCCCGGACCTGTGCTTCGCTCGTGTAGCCGAAGCGGCTCATCAGGTTGCCCATCGCCCAGCGGGGAGGCAGGGGCTGGGTACCGGTAAGGCGGTAGTAAGAGCGCAGGATCTCTTTGTAGTCGCCGAGCAGTACATATACGGTAAGCGCGCCGGAAGCGGTGCCATACTCCATGATGCTGTTGAATTCCTTGCCGATATCGAGGTAGCCTTTGGCCGGGTTGTCGAAGAACAGGCCATAGCCGTGCGATGAGGTCACAAAGGGAACCGAGTAATTGAGATTGTCGGCGCCTTCGCCATACCCATACCAGGGGTTGTTATAGAGGTTGAGGCGATAGCCGCGGCGATTGAGCGGAAGCGCGCGCTCACCGCCGCCAAAGATCTTTTCTCCTTCTTCAAGTACGAAGGTCAGGCCATGCATGCCGTTGCGCTCGTGGTAGTCCATGACGAGGTTTCCATCGGCGGTTGGGATGACGAGGGCGCCGTCAATGGAGTGGATATCGGGAGAGACCTTCTTTCCCGATGGCTTTGCAACGACTGCATCGCTGATGGATTCGCCCGGGAATTTATGGGTCGGCAGGAACCTGATGCGCAGGATGCCCGGACCGAAATCGTCAACGGTGAACGAGCCGAGGGAAGAACGAAAGGTCTTCGGCTGTGCTGCCGCTGACAGCAGGCACAGAAGGGTGGCTCCGAACAATACCAGTTGTTTCATAACATCAATTGTGCGGGCAAACTACTAAAAAGCAAACGTTCTCCCGGAGTCGCTTGCATTATTTCTCTAGTTTTAATCCATGAATACGCGCGTCACCGTCCGTGGGAATCTTGTCGACCTGCACCAGCAAACCATCTACCCGGCGGACGTGGCGATCGAAGAGCAGCGGATCGTGGAGATACGGCCGACGGGTACGGCCATTGATCCTGCGCAACCCTTTATCCTGCCCGGCTTCATCGATGCGCACGTCCACATTGAAAGCTCCATGCTGATCCCGTCCGAGTTCGCGCGGCTGGCGGTTGTGCATGGCACGGTGGGAACGGTTAGCGACCCGCATGAGATCGCCAACGTGTGCGGACTCGACGGCGTTGAGTTCATGATCGCGAACGGGAACAAGGTGCCGTTCAAATTTCATTTTGGCGCCCCCAGCTGCGTGCCGGCAACGACCTTCGAAACAGCGGGTGCGGTCATCGGGCCGAAAGACATCGAGGACCTGTTGCAGCGCACCGAGATCCTGTACCTGACCGAGATGATGAATTTCCCCGGAGTGCTCTCAGGCGATGCCGATGTGCTTCGCAAGATCGCCGCCGCAAAAAAGGCCGGCAAGCCCGTTGACGGCCATGCGCCCGGCTTACGCGGGGTTGCTGCCAAGAATTATATCGACGCCGGGATCTCCACCGACCACGAGTGCTTCACGGCCGAAGAAGCGCTGGATAAGCTTGGCTTCGGCATGAAGATCCTCATCCGCGAAGGCAGTGCGGCAAAGAACTTCGACGCGCTCGTTTCCCTGCTTCATGACCATGCCGACAATATGATGTTCTGCAGTGATGACAAGCACCCGGACTCACTTGTCGAGGGCCATATCAACCAGCTCTGCGCGCGTGCCGTGGCCGCCGGGGTGGACGTGTTCAACGTGCTGAAGGCCGCGTGCCTGAACCCTGTCAGGCATTACAGCCTGAAGGTGGGGCTGCTGCGCCAGGGCGATTTTGCGGACCTCATCCTGGTGCGTGACCTGGTTGGCTTCGAGGTGCTTCAGACCTATGTGAATGGACAGCTTGTTGCTGAAAATGGAACCACGCGCATCGGGAGCGTGGCGGCAACGCCGGTGAACCAGTTCGGCATCGTGAAGAAATCGGCCGGTGATTTCCGGGTGGAGGCGCGGGGGGAAGAAAGCCTTGCCATAATCGAGGCCCTGGATGGACAGCTGATCACCAACAAGGTTGCCGGAACACCGCTGTTTCGGGAAGGAGCGTGGCAGCCGGATGCCGCGCAGGATCTTCTGAAGATCGTTGTCGTGAACCGGTACAGTGACGCACCCGTTGCGAAGGCCTTTATCAAAAACATCGGGCTGAAGCGCGGTGCGATCGCTTCGTCGGTGGCACACGACTCGCACAATATCGTGGCCGTTGGTGTCGATGACGAAAGCCTCTGCATGGCAGTGAATGCCGTGATTGAAAACAAGGGTGGGATCAGTTGCGTCGATGGTGAAAATGTGAGCATCCTGCCTTTGCCTGTTGGGGGGCTGATGAGCATGGAAGACGGCTACCGCGTGGCGGAGCTCTATGCCGGGCTCGATGCCGCCGCCAAGAAGCTGGGGTCGCCCCTGTCTGCTCCATACATGACGCTTTCGTTCATGGCGCTTCTCGTGATCCCCCACCTCAAGCTCAGCGACCTGGGGCTGTTTGATGGAGACAGGTTTGCGTTCGTTGAGGCGTAGGAATTGAATAACGAATAACGAATAACGAATAACGAATATCGAATAACGAATAACGAATATCCAATATCCAATATCCAATATCCAATATACAGGATCCAATGTCTGGAATTCAGAGCGAGCATTGAACATCGATCGTTGAACATTGATTATTCACTTCTTTCCTCTCTTCCTTCCTTCCCTTCGATTTTCATTATTCCTGATTCGATATTCGATATTCCATTCCATCCCTTCTTCATTCAGTATTCCTGATTCGATATTCGATCTTCCTCATGCCTCCTGCCCGATCCACACCGCCCCGCCAATGCTGTCTCGCTGCGCACCGGTGACCGAGGACAGGACGGTGGACTCCTGCCGCCACCGCAACACGCCGATCAGCGCCATGGCAAGCGCTTCCTTGTACTCGATGATCTCCCGCCCGGGGATCGTAACATTGATGCCGTGGGGCTCGAGGGCGGCTTCGATGGCGCGGATGAGCGCGCCGTTCAGCGCGCCGCCACCGGTGATCAGCATCTGCGAACCCGGGGCTGCTGTGCCCGTCATATCGACTGCAGCTGCCACCTGCGCAGCAATATGAGCGACATAGGTCGAGGCCGCATCCTCCGCGGCGCGTCCTGTTGAGCGCAGCAGTGGATACACGGTGTCCGTGCCGAAATCGTTCGCCAGGGATTTCGGGAATGGCTGTGCGTAATAGGGGAGCGCATTGAGCTGCCGCAGGAGATCGCCGTCGGGCGTGCCGGAAGCAGCCATCCTGCCGTCGTCATCATAGGGCAGGCCTTTCTCGCCGGCGATCAGGTTGAGGACGCGGTTGGCGGGGCAGACATCAAAGGCCGTGTATGTATCCGGACGATTCACGGACAGATTGGCGATGCCACCAAGGTTGAGAAAATAGGAATAGCCCGGGAAGAGAAGCTTTTCCGCAATCGGCACGATCGGTGCGCCCTGGCCACCAAAGGCCACATCGAGCGCGCGCAGGTCGCTGATGACCGGAAGGCCTGTTACCGCCGCGATCGCTGCGCCGTCGCCGAGTTGGGCGGTCATTCGCCGGCCCGGCAAATGGTAGGTTGTGTGGCCGTGGGAGGCGACGAGACCGACCTTGAAATGCAGGCCATTCTCTTCGATGAAGCGGTGAACGGCGGCGCCCAGGTAGTGACCATAGTCGGCGTGAAGGAGGAGGTAGTCGCGTGCGGAAAGAGTGGTGGAGCCGGCCAGGCGTTCGGTCCATTCGTCGTCGTATGGATAGCAGGCCGAGGCCCCGATGCTGAAGCTCCAGGCGCCGGCCGTATGCGTGAGCTCGGTAAAAACAAGATCCAGTCCATCAAGCGAGCTGCCGCTCATGAGTCCGATTGCGCGATACGTCATTCCGGGTGATTATGGGTGCGAAGGTAGTGGTACCGCACATGCAGTGAACGGCGAGAATTCATCCCGCCAATTGGGTTTTCGTACTTAGCTTTGGCCCCCGTAGAAACAATCTCCCCAATGGTCGTCAACTTAAGCAAAGAGCACTCTCTCGTCTCCAACTGGATCGCCGAGATCCGCAGCGTGGAAATTCAGAAGGACCGCATGCGGTTCCGCCGCAACCTGCAGCGCATCGGGGAGATCGCTGCCTACGAGATCAGCAAGGTTCTTGCCTCCCGCGACCTCGAGGTGCAAACGCCAATGGGCATGGCCGCCGCGCGCGTCCTCGAGGAGCAGCCGGTGCTGACAACGATCCTGCGTGCCGGGCTGCCGCTCCACGACGGGCTCCTCAATTATTTCGACCGTGCCGACTGTGCTTTTGTTTCGGCTTACCGCAAGCACGACAAGGACGGATCCTTCGAGATCAGCCTGGAATACCTCTCATCGCCGGAGATCGAGGGCCGCGTGGTCATCGTCTCGGACCCCATGCTGGCAACCGGCGCTTCTCTCGTGAAAACGATCCAGTACCTGCGCGAGGAAGGCGAGCC